>NZ_JBSFGU010000028.1:0-104533 GCF_053596725.1 Kitasatospora sp. NPDC001660
ACCGGTACCCGGTCGGCGACGACACCGTGATCATCACGCGGGGCGACCGCGATCACTTCAGCCTGCTCGTCGTCCCCCCGCAGGCGAGCCAGGAGACGGCCCTGGCCGCGATGGCCCGCGCGGTCGAGGCCGGCGGAACCGACTCGGCACGGCAGATCCTCATCGCCACCGGCATCGGTCCCCAGCCGCCGGCCGAAGCGTCCTGAGGGACGGCCTCGTGGGCAGGGCTCCTCGGGCAGACAGGAAGGCAGGACGGAGAGATGTCCGTCTACGTGAAACTCTCGGCCGACGCCCGGGCGCCGGCGGAGCCGTCGAAGGGGCCGCTGGACCTGCAGTACGAGGACGGCACGGACGACGGCGTCACCTTCGAGTACGACCTGCATCCGAGTGGCGCGCTGCGCGTCCTGCGGGTCTTCGAGGACACGCCGCACCGGATCGAGGCGTGCTTCAGTGCCGGGGCGTGGCTCCAGGTCGTGGGCACCTACCTGCGAAGCGGCTCCGAGTACTGACGGCGATCCGCGGCTGCGGGCGAACCGAAGGCCCTCGGCGGCGGTTGCCCCGGTCGCTCAGCGGTGCGCGGACCGGCCTCCGTGCCGGAACCGGACGGCGGAGAGGGCCAGTGCGACGGCCAGTACGACGATGCCGATGAACAGCAGGTAGAGCAGGCCCTTGGCGACGACGCCGACCAGCCGAGCATGATCGCCACGATGATCAGGAAGAGCACGATCTTCTGCCGCCACAGCGCCATCTCCAGCGCGTCCAGCGGCGGGTCGGCGCGCATGTGGGTGGCAATCTGCCAGCCCACGATCCGGCGCGAGTACGCGTCCAGGGCGAACGCAACGTAGACCCAGCCCGACCAGGTCCGGATGTAGGTCAGGTCGGCCAGCAACAGCTGGTGCGGGCGCTCGGCGGCGAACCGCCGGTTGACCAGGTCCGGCGGGCGCGGGGCCGCCGGCTCGGGGACGGTGGTGCGGCGGCGCTGTCCGCGGCCGACGCCCTCGATGCCAATCTCGCGCACCAGCCGCTCGACGGCGCACCGCGCGACCTGGTGGCCGGCCCGGATCAGGGCGCGGGTGACGCGGCGGGCGCCGTAGGTGCGGCCGGAGTCCTCCCACGCCGCTGTGACCAGCGGGATCAGCTCCTCGTCGCGGAGCCGGCGGTGAGGCGGTCGTCCCGCCCTCCGGCGTCGGCCTCGGCCTCGGCCTGGCGGGCCCAGGGCCGCAGAGCATCGTTGTGGATGCCGAGGTCACGGGCCACGTGAGCGACAGGCCGGCCGGTCGGCCGGACCCGCACACGGCACGCTCACGGAGCCCATCCGGGTACATACGTGGTGCCGGCACTGCTCGTGGTTCTCCCTACGCCTGGATCGCAACAAACCCAGACATCAGGGACTCCATGAAAGCCAGAGCAGCTCAGCCCGGATGCCGCGCATGAACTCCATCATGGAGCGCTGGATACAGACCTGCCGGCGCGAACTGCTGGACAGCGCCCTCATCCGGGACCAGCGCCACCTGCTCCACACCCTGCGCAAGTTCGAGTCCTTCTACAACGGGCACCGACCGCACCGGGCCCTGAGCCAAACCGCCCCGCCCCCATCCACCACCCGAACCCATCACCGAAGCGGGGCAGATCAGACACCTGGAGATCCACCGACGAGACCGACTCGGCGGCACCCTCCACAAGTATCAACATGCAGCCTGAGCTGGGAGGGTGATCAATCGACACCCACAGCCTCATCACCGCCCGACTCATCCGGTGTTTGAGCAGCCGCAGGATCTGTCGGCGCGCACTTGATCGATGGCAAAAGCGTCAAATGCAAACCCACCAGCCAAAATCTGCGATCCCGGCGAACAACCATTGAACCCCTGCAGTGATCGACAGATCGGACATATATGCAGGACGGGCGCATAAAGCCACCAGCCCACGACGCCGATCAGCCTCCGGCCACGGCGTCGAACCACGAAACCGTGAGACGAATGTGAGAGGCAGGTCCGGAGCACGCCGAAGGCCGCTTCCTCGTGAACGAGAAAACGGCCTCTGACCTACGACTTTGGAGCGAACTCCAGTCGGGACGACAGGATTTGAACCTGCGACCCCTTGACCCCCAGCAGGAAGGGTTCTCCTTTTCCTGCCTGAAATGCGCTCGCACGCACGTCGTGCGTGTGCAGATTAGTGCGTTTCGCGCACCTCACGCGCCAGCGCGCATGACGCGTGGCCCCCAGCTGGTCCCCAGGTCAGGGGCTTGACGGAGGGTCCGAGTGGCGTTCATGTCTCCAGAGTAGCGCCACTCCGAGCGAGGATCCAGCGATTCCCGAGATCGCCCAGAACTCATCGAACAGGGGCCCTGAACTGCCGGGAGAAATCAATCCGATCCGGGCCGAACGCCAGCCAGAAATTAGCCACCGAAAATCCCGGACTCACCCATTCCCTGCGGGCTCGCGGAATTCTCGGCGTTGCGTATTCCGGGGACCGGTCCGAGGCTCGGCGCCATCACACCGCGCCTGCTCCGGGTTGTACGAGCCCAACAACCCACGGCCGACGGGCAGACGCCTTCTCCCGGCACGCGGCCACTCTTCCGAGCAGCGACCCCGTGCGGGCCGATGCTGCGCGATCAAGCTGCCCTACCCACCGAACGTGCGCCGTGATCACCCTCGCGGCGTGTCGCCAGCGCGTGTCCCGGCCAGTCGATCTTGCCTGTGCTCCACGCCCCGCCCCGCGCGCTCTGCCGCCACACCCACCGCTACCGCAACTCTGGAAACGCCATCACCACTTGGTTCAAGGAGGAGCCCATGGCGCAGCGTCCCAAGCGAGGCAGGGTGTACCGGCGGTGCGGGTGCAAGGACGGCAACAGCGGGAAGCAGTTGGGTTCGTGGTGCCCGCGGCTGGCCGCCGACACCACGCATGGCCGGTGGACGTACGCGGTGGACCTGGCGCTGCAGGACGGCAAGCGCAGAACCCGGCGGCGGGGCGGGTTCGCCAGCCGGGCGGAGGCGGCCCGGGAGATGGCGCGGGTGCTGGATGCCGAGTACCGGGGCGTGTACGAGGACCGCACGCTGCGCGTCGGGCTGTTCCTGTACGAGTGGCTGGAAGCGAAGCGCCCGGCGCTGGCCCCGAACACCTGGGCGGGCTACCGGGCGTGCATCGAGCGCGACCTGGTCCCCGCGTTCGGCGGCATGCTGCTCGTCGACCTGCGGCCCAAGCACATCGACGCCTGGGTGAGTACGCAGCTCGCCGCCGGCCGCGGGCGCACCACCGTTCACCACGCGGTGGCCATGCTGCGCAACGCCCTGAACCACGCGGTGCGCACGTGGCGGCTGCGCTACAACCCGGCCAAACACTCCGTACCGCCCAAGCCCCGCGCCGCCGAGCGCACCTGCTGGACCCCCGATGAGGCCGCGGCCTTCCTGCGGCACAACACTGAGCACTACGCCGACCGGCTCACCGACCTGTTCGAGGTCATGCTCGGCACCGGCATGCGCCGCGGTGAGATCCTCGCCCTGCACTGGTCCGACGTCCATCTCATGGACCGCCAGCTCTACGTCCGCTGGACCCTGACGGCCGTGAACAACGGGAAGATCCACCTCGGCGAACCCAAGACCGAAGCCAGCCGCGCCTGGGTGAGCCTCTCCCCCAGAGCCATGGCAGCCCTCCACCGCCAGGCCGCCCTCCAGATTGCCGCCCACCCCGACGACCGCCTCGAAGGCCTGGTCTTCGCCCGCCCGGACGGCGAGCCCCTTCGGCCCCAGTGGGTCCTCGACCAACTCCGCAAACGCACCGCCGAACTCGACCTGCCGAAGATCGGTCTGCACGACCTGCGCCACACTGCGGCCAGCATCATGATCGCCGCGGGCATCCCCCTCGCCGTCGTCTCCAAGACCCTCCGTCACTCCAACCTCGCCATCACCGTCGACCTCTACGGCCACCTCCTCAAGGACTCCGCCGACGCCGCCGTCAAGGCACTCGCCTCCGCACTCGACCAGGCAGACGCCGAGGTGGCCGGAAAGACCGATCCCGCTGTCGATCACGGCTTCGGACAGGCGGCGTGAGCGGGCCGATCCTTCTCGCATCAGGCAGCAACTGAGCCGTCCATCGGCACCTGGCGCTGGTGGGTCGTGCGTCCGGTCTGGTTCGCCGTCCTGACCGCGGTACTCGTTGCACCGACACTGTCCGCGCAGTGGGCGCGGCGACCGCTGTCAGGGGGGCGCAGTCGCGGCAGACCAACCCGCCCTGGCTGTCTGTGTGGGCGATCTGGCTGCGGTGGTGGACCATGTAGCAGGTCGCGCAGACGAACTCGTCCGGCTGCTCCGGCAGGACCTTGATGGTCAGATCCTCCCCGGAGAGGTCGGCTCCGGGGAGCTCCACGGTCTCGACCTCTTCGGTCCCGTCCAGGCCGGCCGCGCCGGGTCGCCGCTCCTCACGGCGGGACTTCAGCTCTTCGAGGCTCTCCTCGTTGTCGTCCTCGGTGCGCCGTGGGGCGTCGTAGTCCGTTGCCATAGTGATCGCTCCTCGCGTGGGTCGCAGAAGTCACCCGGTGAGGCCGGGTCGGCAGGGGCTCAAGCGGATGGGGCGCGGTCGGAGCCGTCATCCCGCGCGTCGGCGGCGATGGCGGGCCGCGCCGACGATCGTCGATGCCCGGTGCCCCGGGCGGGGGGTGTCGACGGGAGGATTGCTCCCGTCGAGCCTGGTGACGGTGGTGTCGCAGACCGGGCAGGCGTGTCGGTGCCAGCGCGGCGGCCACCAGGAGTCCCCCGATGCGTCGGGGTGTTGTGAGTCGGGTTGCGTGCCGCGGGTCGACAGCCCGCAGAGGGTGAACTGCGCCGGGGCGGGCGTACGGGCGGCGGCGTGGACCCGGACGACGGGTGCCTTCGGCCTGGCGGGCTGCTTGTCGGCTGTGAGGAGCCGTATGTTCGCCGACCCGTCCAGCTCCAGCAGTGCGATGAGATCCATATCCCCACCGTGACCCGCCCGGGCACCGTGTGCATCCGGTCGTTGGCGCGCGGGAGCACTGGGTAGGCGTGAGCATGCCAGGCTCGACCCCGCCGAAGCCGCCGAGCGCGCAGCTCCTGCCGGTCCTGGTGCCAGGGGACGTGGGTCAGGCCGCCGTTGCCCTCTGCGCCACCCATCGGCCCCAGCGCTCCAGCCCGGACGGGCCACCTGGACCACGCCGATGTCAGCTCACCCTACGAATCTCCGGGTACGGCCACCAAGGAAGGTACGACTCGCGCGGCGGAGACAAAGAGGTGCCCCGCACACGGATCCGTGCGGGGCACCCGCTCATGTCTGGAGGTCAGGCGGGGCGGATGTGCTCCGCCTGCGGGCCCTTCTGGCCCTGCACGACGTCGAAGGTCACCTTCTGGCCCTCCTGGAGCTCACGGAAGCCCTGAGCGTCGATGTTGGAGTAGTGGGCGAACACGTCGGGGCCGCCGCCGTCCTGCTCGATGAAGCCGAAGCCCTTCTCGGCGTTGAACCACTTCACGGTGCCGGTCGCCATGCGCTTGCCCTTCGTGGGAACTGGTCGCGCCCACTGGTGCGGGCCCGGAGGTGATCGCCGTGGTCCGGAGAGGCGTCGAACAGCAAGAACGCCCACGGCATGTGACCGCGGGCGAGATCTTCGGAACCACGACTGCTTGATCGAAACGTTACACCGCGGGGGGTTCCGCGGCCAGGGAGGCGAGCCGGACACCGAGCGGCGTGGCTGCGGCACCCGTAGGCGCCTCGGTCGGTGCCGAGCCGCCGGCGGGCACGAACGGGGGCGAGACCACCGCGCCGAACAGGTGCGGGAGGCCTGGCGCCGGCAGACCCTGGGAGAGGGGCCGACCTCGAAGGAGTGCGATGACCGGTACCAGTGCCTCACGGGAACCGAGCGCCATGGTGCACATGTCGATCTCCGGTGCGCCACGTGCGGCGAACGTGATCGCCGACACGGTGGCGCAGTCATTCAAGGTGATCACTGTCCCTGGTCCTGGCACAGCGAGGGACTACGTCTCACCCGCCGATCAGGTGGCCCACACTCGCTGGCAGGTCGACACGTCAGCGCCGATCGCAGAAGCCGCCGCACGGCCGGTTGCCCGCGCAGGTACCGGTGCCGGCCCGGTGAAAGTGGAACTCGGCGGCCGAGCCGATGCCGTGGCCGAGGTCGATGCACTGATCCGCAACCGATTCCGCGCTGGACCGCCGGCGGGGTTCTCCCAGGCGTTCGAAGTGTGGCCGGAGAGTCCGCCGGACGCCACAGTCCAGCCATGACCGACGTGGCATGCGTCTGGCGCGGCCGACGAATTGCGCACGATCGGCATGGTCTGGGAGCGCGAGCTGATCCGCTTCGCGCGCAACCACGCGGATCCTCTCCAGCTTCGTGCAGCCGATCGTCTTTCTGTCCGTCCTCGGCTACGGCATGTCCTCGCTGATCGGCACGCCCCGCGGCTTCGACCGCGGCGTGCTGGTGATCGTACGGCGGCCGCCTGTCATCACCGTCCTCCAGCAGCGGCTGCCCTCCCCGTGGCGCGGGCTCGTCCCGCAGCGCGGCGATGTCCGCGCGACCGGGTAGCCGGTAGACCTGCTCGGCGCCGAGCACGCTCACCTTCGCCACGGACAGCCTCATCGCCGGTCGGCCGTCGTAGGCGACCATCTTGTACGCCGAGTCCAGGTACGGGGCGTCTGCCGACACCCCGACCAGGGCGCCCACCGCGAACACGTCGTCGGCCAGCACGGTCCGCCCCTCCGGCACCACCCGCACCCCGCCAGGAGCCGCGAACTGCGCAGCAGGTCGACCGCACCCGCCACTTCGCGTGCCTCAGCACGTGTGGCCCGGTCGGCCTCCGCAGCAAGGGGTGGCCGGCCACTTCCCTACCGCGCCTGTGAGCAGTGCCATGGAAAGCGCTGGGGGACGTCCGTGTGCTGCCCAGAGCCTGTCGACCCACTCAACTCGGCGAGGCAGTGCCCCTCCCAGGGAGCACGATGGCGCCTCTCCCCCCAGCGGCCCGCTACTGCGGCCACCCAGCATGCCCCTCGGGGCGCCCCTGTCCGTCCGGCTCCCAGACATCGGCAACAACACGCACGGCACGCGTCGGCCCCGCATCTTCCTGGCCTTGCTTCAGAGCCCTGCCGACCAGGAAGTCGGCGTACTCCTGAGCGGACCCATCGAAATGGTCCGTGTACGGCAGAGCCGGCTGCGTGACCGTTTCGTTGCCCTCTGCCGAGAGCACGCGCACTCGCCATCTGTATCTCGCCATGGCGGCCTCCGTCGGATTCATGCCTCATCTCGACCGTATGACAATCGCGCCGAGGTGGCTCGGCGGGTGCCGGCGATGGCAGGTGCCCACCAATCCCCCACCATGCCGCCTCGTAAGGGCGCCAGCGGGGTGAAGTAGTCGACCTCCGGTTTCGAGCCGGTCCAGCAACGAATCGGGGGCCTTCGGCAGCTTGCCGCTCCCAACGGCCCCGTTCAGTGCCTCTCCGAAAACGTGCGTGCCCGGGCGGCCCCTGAGCATCATCCGCATCGCGCTCCCTCAGCCCGGTGAAGCACGTACAGCCAGCACTTCGTCCCCTCGCCGCCGGCCCATCCCGAGGATGTCGCGGTGCCCCTCGACGGTCACGGCCATCACGACGTAGACCGGCCGGCCGGCGACCTGCCCGTCACAGATCTTGACGTTGACAGCGTCCGCGAACACCAGCCGGAGCGCAGATCGAGTTCGCCACGTCGAATGTGGACGCTGCGAGGGCGGGTTCCGCAGCGAGCCAGCGACAGTCGAATACGCAGCCACCAGCCCCAAGGCACAGCCGACGCCCGACGGTGAGCCTCATCACCTGACACGTGGTCCAGGGTTCGCGGCAACGCTGCCCGCCCTGGTACGCGATGGGATGACAGGCCGGCGATCACGATGCAGCCGCCGAAGCGCAGTGGTATGACGGAGCCGAGCTGGAGGTTCTCTGCCATGACCCGCTACTGCGTCGACCCCGCCTGCCGTGAACTCATCGCCACCTGGGGGACCGGCGAGGGCGACCTCGCCACCCGGATCGCCACCGCCCCGGCAGACACCGACCCTGCCGCGCTGTCACGCCTGGCCCGCGCGCTCACCCAGCTGTCCACGGCAGCCTGGCGCACCTACACCCACCCGGCCAGTGCCGCCGACTCCCTCGAGGTGAACAGCGAGGGCTGGCGGTGGGAGCAGGAACGCGAGGCGTTCGAGGAGGTCGCAGGTGCCGTGGCAGCGCCGAACCTCCCCGAAGGCGGCATGCTCACCGTGTCCTACACCCCGGTGCTGGAATCCGCTCACCGCGTCGGACGCGCCCTGCACGCCCTGAACAACCCCGACCTAACACAAGCCGTCCGCACCGAAACCGCCACGGAGCTGGCCGCGGTCGAGAGCGCCGAACTCGGCGACCTCACCGACCGGGCCCAGCAGGCCGTGCTGCTCAGCCGCGAGGACGCCTCCCCAGTGCAGGTCGCCGCCGCCGACCGGCTGTTCGAGGAGGATCCGTTCGGCTCGCCCGCCCTGTTCACCGATGTCGATCCGACCGCCGCAGCGGTGGCCGCGGCGCACTGGCTGCACGCCGCGGCCGAAGTCGCCTCCGCAGCCTCCGGCGCCACGCTCACCACAGTGGTCCAAGCCGCCGACGACATCGAGGCGCTCGCCCACGAGACGCCCACGATCGTCCTGGAACTGCTCGACGAGGGCGCCTCCCCACACGAGGCCGTCACCTCCCTGGTACGCGACGCCCTGCAGGTGGCGGACGGCATCCTGCCCGAACCCGACACCTTCCGCGAACAGCTCGACCAGACACAGGAAATGCTCACCGAGTACGGCGACGATGCCGAGCTGGAACTGTCCGGGCTGCGCTTGACACCGCTGGACCCGCAGCGGCCAGCCCTCGACCTCCTCGAAGACCTGGTGGCCGGCATCCACGGCTGCTGGCTCATCCACGACGAATACACCGAGACCGCCGACCACGAGGGCGACGACCTGGCGGCCCCCAGCGACAAGGAGTGGGACGAGGAGGCCGCCGAGGAACTGCACCGCCAACGCAGCCGCGGGCAGTTCGCCACCCTCGTCCGCGCCACCGCCGTACGCAACCACGACCGCCTCACCTGACCGATCGCCCCTCACCTCGAACGACAGTCCGCACCGAGCCGGCCACGACCCCAGCCCCCTCCGGAACGGGAAGCGGCCAGCGCCGCAGTGGCCGTCCGTTCCTCTCCTCATCTCCAGGCTGCGCTTCGACCCCACCCGCGATTAACTACACAGCGTGACAAATGGGCTCTGGGTCTCGCGATCAACCAGCAGAGCCCAGCCGCATCAAACGATCACCGCGAGGATCCGAGAACCGCCCAACCCTCCCGCCTACGACCACATGAGCCCGATCACCGTGGCTCACCTCGGAGCACCGTTCGGCCTCCCCACGGCTCGGCCTGCCGGACGTAAGCGCGGCTGGCGCGACCGCCCGCGCCACACCCTCTACAGGACGCCGCTGCGCGGGGGGCAGCAGTATCGATCACCGGCCGGCACCCGGCGAACCCCTACTGAACCCGAGCCGGCCCGTTCCGTGACCTCCTCGCCGGCATCCACGGCTGCTGGCCCCTCCACGACGAGTACACCGAGCCCGACGACCAGGACGACGAAGAGACGACCGAACGGCACCAGCACCACAGCCGCGCGCAGTTCGCTGCGACCGTCCGCACCACCGCCGCACAGAACCGCGACCGGCTCATGCAACAGTCTCCGGCCCCGGATCCGCCCACAGAACACGCGCCCCTCACGCCCGCACCTTGTCGTCACTCACCGCCCGCCCCCGGAAATTCTCCGGGTAACTCCCGGTGATCACTTCCCGCCGTGGCGCGCAGCAGTCGAAAACTCCAGCCGCCAGTCCAGTCCTCAACCATCCGACATGCAGATGAAAATGAAAAATGGTCACAAGCTGTCGTCTCCCTGCTTTTCGCCCTAATTCCTTCGCCGCCCCCAGATTCGACACTCCGCACCTCCGATAATCACCCCCGAATGGCCGCTACCGACCCCTTGTGCACTTTCCAAGGGGATCACCACAGCTCACAGGCCCAGATGGTCGCCCGATTCGCCTCCCCCACGCCATGATCCGCCCCCTGCCACGCCAGGCCGCTCCGCTGTGAAGCTGGGCTCAGCCCGATCGCACAAGGAGTCGAATCCCATGAACCTGACCGATCCTCAGCGCGGACGCGTCTACCGGCGCTGCGGCTGCCGTGACACCGCCGGCCGCCAGTACGGCGCCCGCTGCCCGAAACTGAACACCCAACCAGGCCACGGCAGCTGGGCCTACGCCGTGGATCTGCCCTCCCTGTCCGGCAGGCGTGAGACCCGACGCCGCGGTGGCTTCCCCGACCAGAGCGCGGCCCTCGCCGCCCTGCAGAACCTCCTGCTGACCGAGCGCACCGGCATCACGGTGGACGAGACCCTGACCGTCGCCGACTACCTGGCCGAATGGCTGCTCTCCAAGCGGGAGATCCTCAAGGCCACGACCTACGCCGGCTATCACCGCCACGTCCACCACGACCTCATACCGGCCTTCGGTCCGCTCCCGCTGACCGACCTCCGCGACCGGCACGTCACCGCCTGGTCCCGCCGCCAACTGGCCGCTGGCCGCGGACGGCCCACGGTCCACCGCTGCTGCTCCATCCTCTCCAGCGCCATGAACACCGCCGTCAGTGCCGACGTACTGGCCCGCAATCCCGCCCGCAACGCCGCGCTCAAGCGCCCCGCCGCACCCGAGCGGCTGTGCTGGACCCCGCAACAGGCCTCCGCCTTCCTGCACCACAACGCCGAAACCTACAACGACGTCTACGCCGACATCTTCGAGGTCATCCTCGGCACCGGCATGCGCCGCGGCGAGGCCCTGGGCCTGCACTGGCCTGACATCCACTTCCAGCAACGCGTCCTGTTCGTGCGCTGGACCCTGGCCTCGCTGAACAACGCCCGCCTGCACCTGCAAGCACCCAAGACCCGCGCCAGCCGCAACTGGGTCAGCCTCTCCCCCCGCGTCAGCGCCGCACTACGCCGCCAAGCCGCCCGCCACCGCGGCACCCACCCCGACCAACCCCGCCTCCAAGGCATGGTCTTCACCCGCCCCGACGGCAAACCCATCAACCCCGAGCGCCTCCTGCACACCCTGCGCCAGCGCTCAGCTGAGATCGGCCTACCCAAGATCGGCCTTCACGACCTCAGACACACCGCCGCCACCATCATGATCAGCTCCCAGGTGCCACTCGCCGTCGTCTCCAAGACCCTGCGGCACTCCACCTTGGCCACCACCGTCAACATCTACGGCCACCTGCTCCCCCAAGCCGCCCGCGAAGCCGTCACCGCCCTCGCCGACGCACTCGACCACGCAGACCTCCCCCGCGAGATCAACTGACAGGGCATCAGGTGGTGCGATCACCTCGCGCCCACCCCGCCCGCAAACTGCCAGGTCAGAGCGCCGGACGCGACCACCCTGCGACCACACGCCCTCCGGAAACGAGCGAGAGCGGGCACCTGGATTCCCAAGTACCCGCTCTCACAACCGACTTCACAGTCGGGACGACAGGATTTGAACCTGCGACCCCTTGACCCCCAGAAATGCGCTCGCACGCACGTCGTGCGCGTGCAGATGAGTGCGTTTCGCGCACCTCGTGCGGCAGCGCGCATGACGTGTGGTCCCCAGCTGGTCCCCAGGTCAGGGGCTTGACGGAGGGTCCGGGTGGCGTTCATGTCTCCAGGGTAGCGCCACTCAGACCGTGGATCCAGCGATTCCCGCGGATCGCCCAGAAAGTCACCGGGCAGGGAGTCCGTCACCACCGAACGAAATCAATCCGACCTGACCGAAGGGCAGCCAGAGAATAGCCATCACAAATCCCGGCATCCCCCATTCCCTGCGGGCTCACGGAAATTCTCGGCGCTCACCGTGACGCATTCCAAAGACCGATCCGAGGCTCGCCACCACCGCACCGCGCATGCTCCGGGTTGTACGAGCCCAACAACCCACGGCCGACCGGCAGACGCCTTCTCCCCCTCCGCGGCCACTCTTCCGAGCAGCGAGCCCGTGCCGGCCGACGCTGCGCGATCAAGCTGCCCTACCCACCGAACGTGCCCCGTGATCACCCTCGCGGCGTGTCGCCAGCGCGTGTCCCGGCCAGTCGATCTTGCCGTGCTCCACGCCCCGCCCCGCACGCTCTGCCGCCACACCCACCACACCCGCAACTCTGAACACGCCATCACCACTTGGTTCAAGGAGGAGCCCATGGCGCAGCGTCCCAAGCGGGGCAGGGTGTATCGGCGGTGCGGGTGCAAGGACGGGAGCAGCGGGAAGCAGTTGGGTTCGTGGTGTCCGCGGTTGGCCGCCGACAGCACGCATGGCCGGTGGACGTATGCGGTGGATCTGGCCCGGGAGGAGGGCAAGCGCCGGACTCGGCGGCGGGGCGGGTTCGCCAGTCGGGCGGAGGCGGCCCGCGAGATGGCGCGGGTGCTGGATGCCGAGTGCCGGGGTGTGTACGAGGACCGCACGCTGCGCGTCGGGCTGTTCCTGTACGAGTGGCTGGAGGCGAAGCGGCCGGCGCTGGCCCCGAACACCTGGGCGGGTTATCGGGCGTGTATCGAGCGTGACCTGGTCCCGGCGTTCGGCGGCATGCTGCTCGTCGACCTGCGGCCCAAGCACATCGACGCCTGGGTGAGCGCTCAGCTCTCCGCCGGCCGGGGCCGTACCACCGTTCACCACGCGGTGGCCATGCTTCGCAACGCCCTGAACCACGCGGTCCGGACGTGGCGGCTGCGCTACAACCCCGCCAAGCACTCCGTACCCGCCAAGCCCCGCGCCGCCGTTCGCGTCTGCTGGACCCCTGACCAGGCTGCGGCGTTCCTGCGGCACAACACGGAGCACTACGCCGACCGGCTCACCGACCTGTTCGAGGTCATGCTCGGCACCGGCATGCGCCGCGGCGAGATCCTCGCCCTCCACTGGTCCGACGTCCACCTCATGGACCGCAAGCTCTACGTCCGCTGGACACTGACGGCCGTGAACAACGGGAAGATCCACCTCGGTGAGCCCAAGACCGAGACCAGCCGGGCCTGGGTCAGCCTCTCCCCCAGAGCCATGGCCGCCCTCCACCGCCAAGCCGCCCTCCAGATGGCCGCCCACCCCGACGGCCGCCTCGAAGGCCTCGTCTTCGCCCGCCCGGACGGCGAGCCCCTGCGCCCGCAGTGGGTCCTCGACCAACTCCGCAAGCGCACCGCCGAACTCGACCTGCCCAAGATCGGCCTGCATGACCTGCGCCACACCGCCGCCAGCATCATGATCGCCGCCGGCATCCCCCTCGCCATCGTCTCCAAAACCCTGCGCCACTCCCACCTCGCTATCACCGCCGACCTGTACGGCCACCTCCTCAAGAACTCCGCCGACGAAGCCGTCCTCGCCCTGGCCAAAGCCCTCGACCACGCAGACGCCCTCCACGCAGACAACACCTCTACGGTCATCCCGAACGCCTGCCTGGCCGCGTAGATCTGGCCACCAGGAACCCGGCAGCACAGAACGAAGGTCTTCAACCTCTTCCGCATCCGACCGACCTCGGGCCTGGCCCCGCATCCGGCCGCCAGGGCAGACAGATCGGCAGTACGTCCCCGCCCGCGCCGGGAGGATCTTTGTCAGTTATCAGGAAGGCCTTCGGGATCAGGGGCGACATCGCGGAAGAGGAACTTGGTCTCGCAGATGCGGCCCGGTGCTGCTCGACGAAGGTGGGTGGCGGCCACCCCGAAGGGCGACCGGCACCCGTCGTCCCCGAACCATCCTGCTACACCGGGGAGTTATGGTGCTCAGCCGCCCCGGGAGAGTGACCACTGCTCTCGTACCCACGCCCGGTCACACAGGCGTACCCGCTGTTGCGATCCTCAGCCGCCCCAGAGGGCAAGCGTCACGGAGCGCCTGGCGCCGGCGCTCGGGGTCGAGAGCGCGTTGCGATCCTCGGCCGGCTCGAGTTCGATGCGGGGACGGCGGCTCTTGCCTCCAACGTCAGGGGATTGGCTGGATCATCGTGATCCCGTGTAGCCCGGCTGCGGCGAGCCCGGCGCTCAGCATTCCGCTCGCGGCGGTGGGGGTCATCTGGATGATGTCGTAGCGGGCCGCACCGGCGCGGACGAAGGGATCGGTCCGGGTGATCTTCTTGATGGTGTCCAGATCGTCGCCGATCGCCAGGATCACGCCGCCGGTTCGGGGAACCTGCCGTCCGGAGAGCAGGAACGTGCCTTCGCGGTAGTGCCGTTCCAGGTATTGCCAGTGTTCTGGCATCAGATCGTCAATCTCGTCGAGGTCCTTGAGATAGGTGACAGTGAGGATGAACATGGTTGTCCTCGGGGGTGGTTGGCCATCGGTGAGAATGCGGGTCGCCTCGCCACGCCGATGGGAACCTGGCACGGGCCGCCGCCTCGGCCGTGATGGTTGGTACCGGTCGACCGGGTCGGGCTCTTCGCGCTTGGCTCGCCGTGTCGGGTGTGCCGGTGGCTGACGGCCGGCGCGTATCGGCGGGTAGCCATGGCCGGCGTCACTGCACGGTGGTCCGGAGGTAGCCGGCCGGGTTGCGCAGGAAGGCCAAGGTCCGGTTCCAGGCGTCACGACTGGCCTCGGCGTGCTTGTCGTCATGGCTGACGTCGAAGAAACTGTGCGGGGCGTCGGGGTAGCTGACCAGGTGGTGGGGTGTCCCGGAGGCGGTGAGAGCGCTGTCGAAGGCGCCCACTTCGCCCGGCGGGATGTACGGGTCGGCACCGCCGAAGATGCCCAGGATCGGGGCGGTCAGTTCGGAGGCCCGCTGGGTGGGCCCGGGCCCGTACGGTCCGGCGATGCCGGGGACGCCGTAGAACCCGACCGCGGCTGCCAGGCCGTGGGCAGGCGCTGCGGAGAGGAAGGCGTGGCGTCCGCCGAAGCAGAAGCCGACGGAGGCCACGCCGGCCATGGCCGGTCCGCCGAGGGTGCGCAGGTGGTCGGCCGCCGCGCGCAGGTCGGCCTGGACGGTGGCCTCGCTGGTGCGCACGGCATGGTCCATGAACGGGAAGTCGTCGCCGCGGGTGCCGATGCCGGCGGTCCTGCCGTAGTAGTCGATGACCGCGGACGGGTGTCCGTGGTGCGCCAGGGCGATGGCCAACTGCTGGTAGAACCCGTACAGGCCGCGGACGTCCGGCAGCACCACTACCCCCAGGGCGTCGGTGGGCCTTGCTCGGAGGTTGCCGGGCTGGCGGTGAAGGCGGCGAATCGAGTCCCGTCGGCTGATGTCAGGGCGGTGAGTTCGGTGAGGATCTCGGTGTCTGTGGGGCAGTCCGCGAGGACGGGCGGCATGGAGTCGGGTTCGAAGCACATGAGGCGGATTTCCTTGTTTCGTCCGGGGATCGGGGCACGCGCACGCATGCGGCGAGCGCTGATTTCGTCTGCGCTGACGGGGATCGGATCTCCGGTGGGAGCGAGGCAGTGGCCGCGCCGAAGGTTCACCTCGGGCGGGTAACCGGGTGGAGGCTGGTCGGCTCGCCTTGGCGCGGTCCGGCGGGCCTGCGGGCCTGCGGGCCGGCCGACCGTGAACGTCCCCGCAGGCCTGCGCTCGTCGCGCAGCAGGCTGGGAAGCGGCCGGTCCGCCAGGCGTGCCTTGTCCGGCGGTTCAGCGAGGGGGTGTGGAGGAGTCGTTGCTCGCAGGACTGTCCGGCCCGGTCAGTGGTCCTGCCCCAGCAGGCGGTATGCCACCCGGGGGTAGTGGTCGTAGCGGACGGCGATCTCTCGGGACAGCAGGGTCATGCGCTCGATCACCCGGTTGTTGCGCAGCGCGCCGCCGTCCAGGACCCGGAACGGCAGAGGGTCGAGCAGTTGCATGACGGCGGCCTTGGCCGCTTCGTCGTCGCCGGTGACCAGGAGGTCGCTGAGGCCCTCGGGGAACTGTGGCTGGTCGAAGACCACCCAGAAGATGTTCTTGAACGCGCCGACGACGTGGGCCGTGGGGGTCAGCTCGGCGAGCTGTTCCGCGGCCGAGGTGTCGTAGGCGGTGGTGAAGTCGGTGAAGTCCGGTGTGAAGGGATTCGCGAGCTGGACGAGGATCTTGCCGTCGAGGAGTCCGCGATGGCGGTCGACCAGTTCCTTCTCGTCCTGGTGCCATATCGCCAGGAAGATGATGTCGGCCTGCTTGATGGCATCTGCGTGGTCTGCCGGTTGGACGCGGTCGTCAAGACCGAGGCGTCGGATGGCGTCGGCCGCGCGGCGCTCGTCCCGACTCGCCCACAGGACGTCCCGGTGGTGGTGGGAGAGTGCGCCGGCAAGTGCCGTTCCCATACGGCCGGTTCCGATGACGGCGAGACGGGGTGAGGTGTTGGGGATGGACAAGGGGATCTCCGGTGCGAGGTGCTCGATGCTGGGCGTTCAGCGGACAAAGCCGGTGACCACGTCGGTGAATTCGACCTGCGGCTCACCGGCCAGGAGCTCCGGGAAGCGCGCCAGCAGACCGGTCACGTAGGAGGCGGCGAAGTGGACGTCGCACGCCGCGCGGTCGGCGTACCGCTCCGAGACCAGGAACCGGCCGCCCTCCTGGCGGCCGACCGTGTAGGCCACCGCCCCCTGCTCCTCCCGGGAGCGCTCCGCCACCTCTCGCAGGGCCGCCTCGAGGACGTCCTCCTGCCCGGGCCTGGCCTGCAGGATCGCCACCACCATGGTCATCGCAACTGCCCTTTCTCTCGGTCAGTGCCCAGCCTGACCGGGACCGCGCAGCCGCTCATAGTAGAAACGCGACAGGCCCTGGCCCAGCAGTGCGGTCGGGCGCTGGCCGGTGAAGTGTCGGAACTCACGGATGAAGTGGTTCTGGTCGTAGTAGCCCGCTTCCAACGCGCTCGGCAGGTACCGGCGTTGATCCGACAGCAGCAGGGTGCGGGTGAGCTTCTGGAACCTGGCCAGGCGCTGGAACCCTTTCGGGCCCACCCCCACCGCCGATGGGAACGCTCGCTGCAGCCGCCGGGGGCCGACCCCGAACTGCTCGGCGAGTGAGTCCACCCGGATGCCGCCGGGGCGGCGGTAGACGAGGCGCACTGCGGCGTCCATCCATGGGTCGGCCCGGTGGTGGCCGGCGAGCAGCCCGGTGAGGAACCTGTTGAGGACGTCCGTGCGCGCGCCCGGATCGGTGGCCAGGCGCACTTCTTCGGTCATCCGCCGGCCGTCCGGGCCCCACAGGTCTGTGGCGCTCACCACCTGGTCGGCCACGTCGTCGACCCCTCTCGTGAGGAAGTGGCGCAAGGCACCGGCCCGGAACCGCACGGCCACGAAGCCGACCGGCGCTCGCGAGGTCAGTGACCAGCGCGTCTGCCGTAGGCAGACCAGGTGCGCGGCGGGCAGCGGCTTCGACGGCAGCCCGTTCGCTCCGCACAGGTCAACCCCACCCGTCCAGTGGATCCACAGTTCGGCGCCCGTCCCAGGCAGCAGCTGCGGCAGGTCGCCGGCGTCCCCCTCACACCACCAACACCGTTCGACGAAGGCTCGCAGAGCCGGCTCCGGTGACGCGTACTCGATCCGCATGATGCCTCCCGTTGTTGGTACGACCCGTGACCGTCCGGCCTGGATCGACGATCGTCTCAGTGGCCCCATTCCGGGAGAGTCGTGCCGGAGCGGCCCACCCGCAGCCGGCCCAGCCTCGCCCACATCTTCTCCGCACTCGCCTGCGGCGCGTGCAGCCGGCGCAACTGCTCGACGGTAGCCAGGCGGAACTGGAACAACGACGCCGGCACCGCCCAGTCGATCTCCATCGCCCTGGCCGGCAGCCGAGCACCCCGTTTCAGCCCCCGACCGGCCCCCAACAACCACCGGTCCCCGGCCAGCGCCCTGCTCCGGACCATCTGACGAACGCACACCGAGAAAAACGGTAGGGAGCGCTCTACCGGGTGCCGTAGAGTAAAGGCCACCGACGCGGGGTGGAGCAGCTCGGTAGCTCGCTGGGCTCATAACCCAGAGGTCGCAGGTTCAAATCCTGTCCCCGCTACGAACGTGAAGGCCCGGCTTCCGCCGGGCCTTCACTGTGTCCGGAGCCGTGCGGCTCGCCCCCTTCACCAGCCCCCGCCACCAGGCCTGCCCGCCCATCGGCCCCGCCGGAAGCTGGGCACCGCGCTTCGACCCCCGGCCCGCGTCGGTTTCCGGCCGGTCACCGCCGCCCTGCTGATCGCCGAGCCGGTCTGACGCGACCGGTCGGCGCTCACCGGCGGCGGCCCGTGAGCCGTCTGCCGGTTTTGGGGCCGGTGGCGTCAGGGCTTCCCCTTGGAGACGAAGAGGGTGACGGCGGTGCCCGGGGCGACGGCGGTGCCGGGCCTGGGGTCGCTGCTGATCACCGCGCCGGCCGGGGTCTTCCAGTCGGTGAAGTTCTGGATGCGGTCGATCTTCAGTCCGGCTTCCGTGAGGACCTTCTGGGCCTGGGCCTGGGGCATGTTGAGGACTGGGGGGACGGTGACGGAGGGGTCGCCGGGCGCCGGTTCGGTGCGAGTGCCGGGTGAAGGCATGGCGCTTCCCATCGGAGACTCGGGGGAAGCGGTAGCAGAGGTGTCTGGGGCGGGGGAAGCGGTGGGGGTCGGCTCCGGCGGCTCGGGCGAGGGTGTCCCGGAGGCTACGGGCGGGGCGGAGGCAGGCCGGACCGGGGACTGGTCGGAGCCGTGCAGGGCGAAGGCGGTGCCCGCGGTCAGGACGATGGCGGCCGCCGATGCCGTGACCGCGAGCAGTGCGCGCCGACGGCGGGTGCGGCGCAGGATGGCGGTGCCGTCGAACGCGGGGGGGTGCGTGTCGTTCGCGAAGTTGTCCATGGCCTGGATCAGTGCCTCTCTCAGGTCCGGGTCCGGGGTGGAGCCGAGGTGGTTGTCGGGCGGGAACGGGGTCATCACGCACCTTCGAACTGGGGCAGAGGAGTGGGCCGGTCGTCGTCTGGTGCGGGCGGGGGCGGTTCGGACCGGGGCGCCGTGGTGCGCAGTTTGGCCAGCCCGCGGGCGAGTTGCGAGCGCACGGCGGAGGGTGAGATCCGGAGTGTCTCGGCGATCTCCTGGTCGCCCATGTCGTGCAGGTAGTGCAGCACCACGACGGTGCGCATCCCGATCGGCAGGGCGTGAAGCGCCTGGACCAGTTCGTCGCGAAGGTCCACGAGCCGGTACGGGTCACGAGGGTCGGCGTGGTCCGCGAGGTCCGGGCGTTCACCGGCCCGGCGGAGTCTGCGCCACTGGTCGTTGGCCAGGTTGACCACGATCCGGCGTACGTAGGCCTCCGGCGAGTCCGCGACGGCCACCCGGTTCCAGTGCCGGCAAGCCTTCTCCAGCGCCTCCTGCAGCAGGTCCTCCGCACTGTCCTGACTTCCGGTCAGGACGTAGGCGGTCCGGAACAGTGCTGCGGAGCGCTGCTGGACGAACTCGACGAAGTCGATCCGCCGCGTGTCCCTACCGCGCCGGCCCAGCCTCACCAGCCACCCGCCGATGCACTCATGTTCTCTCCTTCAACGTTCCCGCACCCATGACGGCCCCGCGCAGCGCCCTGCTGCACCAAAGCCCCCGAAGTGACGCGCATCACACTGGTGGGCGGCCCGGAACGGGCCGGGAACGCCCGACGCCCCACCGACGGCCCGTAACGGTCGGCTGGGGCATCGGCCCGCCGGGTGGGTCGGGGAAGGGCGACGGTGGGCACCCGGCTGCTCCTGGGTATCGCCGTCGGTGTCCAGGAGGCGGGTGGCACGGTCGTGCAGGCGATCTCGAACGCCGCAGAGTCCTCCGCACCCGCGTCCTCGGCGGCGTCATCAACGAGTACCGATATGCGGCTTGACCAGCAGCGATGACTTTCCGAGCCCCACAGGTGACAGCCGCTGTACCGCTCTCCCGACCTCTGTCCCGTCGCGCCGAACCTTGAGTGGATCTCACCGAAGCCTGACGGATTGCCGTTCGTCTCATCGAAGATTGAGTGCGTAGGTCAGGACGCTGCCGCAGCTGGCAGAGCACATGTCTGCTCACCATGCCCTTGATCGGCTGAACACCGGAGCGTCCCGCCGGTCTGGGACCGTTATGCCTCTGACCTGTGGCGTAGCCGGTGCTCAGACTTCGATGAGGCTGCTCAAGGTTCGATGCGACAGGACAACCTCGCTGTCCCGTGACAGAGAAGTTTGAGTAGTGTCAGCGAAGTTTGAGTGGCGCCGGTCACTTCGCCATGCGGCTGAGCGTGAAGGTCCTCGGTCTTCGCCGATGGGGATATCCGCCTGAGGGCTGCCGCCGGTGCGCGGCTGCTCGGCGGGTTCAGCTTGGCATCAGGGCGGGGGCGAGGAGGCGGAGGTCTTGCAGTTGCTGCTGCAGGGTGTCGGCGATGGGCTGCACGGCGACATGGTCGGCACCGGCCTGGTAGTGCTCCCGGATGCGCTCGGCCAGCGTCTCTGGGGCACCCCAGGGCACGACCGCGTCGATGAGTTTGTCGCTGCCTCCGTCGTCGAAGTCGGCCTCTGTGAAGCCCAGTTCGCGCAGGCTGTTGAGGTAGTTGGGCAGGCGCAGGTAGACGGCCGCGTAAGCGCGGGCGGTGGCGCGCGCCTGCTCGGGGTCAGTGTCGACCACCACGGCCTGCTCGGGCGCGAGCAGCAGGTCGGGGCCGAGCGTTGCGCGGGCCCGGCGGGTGTGTTCGGGTGTGACGAAGTACGGGTGAACGCCCTGGGCCCGGGTGGCGGCGAGCTTGAGCATCTTCGGGCGCAGCGCGGCGAGCACGCGGGGCACCGGCTCGGGGTTCGGCGCGTAAAAGAGCGTGGCGTCCATCGCGTCCAGGTAGGCCCGCATGTCGGACAGCGGTGTGCTGGAGTCGTGTCCGCGGGCGCTAACGAGAGGCCGGTGGCTGACGCCGAGGCCGAGCACGAAACGGCCCTGCCATGCCTCGTGCAGGGTTCTGGCGCCGTTGGCCGCCGCCGTCGCGTCGCGTCCGTAGATGGTGGCGATCCCGGTGGCGACCATCAGGCGCCGGCTTGCGGACAGCAGCAGGGCCGCATGGGTCAGCGCCTCCTTCCCGGCGGGGGGCTCGTCGATCCACAGCGTCCCGTAGCCGAGGTCCTCGATGACGGCGACGGCACGCCGCTCCTCGTCCGCCGTCACCGCGGACAACGACGCGAGCCATACCCCGGTGCGGCCCAGGCGCTGTTTGAACGCGGGCAGGTCCGTGGGCAAGGTGGTGACGCGTTCAGTCATGGTGCGCTCCGCACTGTTCCTGGGCTTGGGTACAGCAGCCTGGCACTTCCTCGATTCACGGCGAGATTAACCTAATTCTGCAGATATGTGACGCAGTGCCAGTGTTGTCGCCTGCGGCAACCACCGGGGGTGTCCTGTGTGCATGCGTGGTCAGTTCCGGCAGGCCGACACCCCGAGACCGGCACCCCTCAGACTTCGCTGACACTGCTCAAACTTCTCTGTCACGGGACACCCAGGGATCACCCAGTCCGAGAGAGCGGAACTGTCCGTTCTCATCGAAGCCAGTCACCGTCTCATCCAATCCAGTCGAGCTATTGCCGGTCAGGCGTGCGGTGACAGGCCGTCGTCCATGGGGACGTTCTGGGCTTCCCGCGTGATGTCGGAGTTCCTGGCCTGCTCAAGGATCAAGGCGGCGAAGTCCTCCCCGATGTGCCCTACTCCGATGGCACCCGTGACGAGCTGAGCGGCGGCGGTGAGCGGCATTGGGACTTCCAACTCGCTGGCCTCGGACAGCCCCAGGTCGAAGTCCTTGCGCAGCAGCGGCATGGTGAACGTCGGCTTGAAGCCCAGGTTGACCAGCGGGTGCGACTTGTAGCGGGTGTAGACGGAACCCGTCACGGAGTCGCAAGTGGATGTCGTCGTTCCGATCTTGAGGGGTGCCGGTCGAACGGGCGTCTCGATCGGGTGGGTGCTGCGACCGCCGCCTGGCCGAGAACCTGGCCACCGCTACCGTGCGGCTCGAGGACGAGGCCCGCCACTTCCCGGCGGGCCAACTCGCCTGATCCGCCGCCGGTCGGCCGTCGCTCGGGTCAGCCGGTGGCCGACGAGCCTCGGAACGCCCCGGCCAGCACCGGTACCAGCCAGCGCTCGATCTGCCCTGGGGGCTCGGCGGCCAGTTCGGCACCGACCGGCGCCAGCGCGAGCCAGTTCAGCAGGCCGGCCGCGCACCGGATCCGGAAGTTCAGCTCCTGATTGCCGACGCCGGGGAGCATCGGCGAGAGCTCTTGGACGATGTCCCGCCGTGACTGCTGGAACTTCGCTGTCAGCCGGTCCCAGCCCTTGGGTGGGTCGATCCCGACCCGCGCCACCGTGCGCATGACTGCCAGCTCCCGTCCACCGGCCGCCAGTGCGCGCATCATCGGCCCGGCGAAGGCGGCGGCCAGCTCCTCGATGTCCGAATCGGCTTCGAGCGCGTCGACCGCCGCCATCTGGGCGTCCAGGTGCCGCTCCAGCGCGTCCTCTATCGCTGTGTCGCACAGCGCTTTCAGCGATCCGAAGTGGTAGCTCACCGCGGCCACGTTGGCCTCGGCGCGGTCGGTGACCTCACGCAGGGTCACGCCCTCCTGGCCGCGCTGCGCGAGCACCTCCACCACTGCGGACAGCAGGCGGTCTCGCGTGCGCTGGCCGGCCTCGCGGCGTTGATCTGTCCTTTCCCTCACCATGGAAGAAGTCAAACAGCTGCTTGATTTTGCTGTCAAGCAGCCGTCCCGCCTGGGGCGCAGTGCTCGCCCAGCGACTCAATCAAGCATTCGATTGACAGGCTTGACGGCTCACTCCTACAGTTCAAGCGATCGATTGATTTGTTAGGTGCCACCCGGCGCCGACCGATTCAGCGTGCCTCGGATCCCGAAGGCCGACCTGGAGGAGCAGGACATGAAGTCGCTCAGCTGGAAGACGATCATCGCCACCACTGCGGCCGTGAGCCTGGGCAGTCTCGCCCTCGCCGTCGCACCGTCCCAGGCCGCCAGCCCCGCTGGCGGCAGCGCGCAGGTGCGCTCCGTCAGCGGCGCGGCGGACCACGCGGACCTGACCCCCGGCCAGTTGGCGGCGCTGCCGCTGACCAACCGTCACCTGACCCGGCACGAGATAGCCAACCTGGCGGTCGTGCTGAACGCGTACCACGTGGCGGAGGGCCACAGCCTGGATGTCGACGCGTTCATCAACAGCTTCACCGCGGACGGCGTCTTCAACGACAAGGTCGCCGGTCAGAGCTACCAGGGCCAGGCGCTCGGCGACGTGCTGACCCGGATGGCCGGCATCTTCCCCGACGTCCACCGTGACCTGAAGAGCATCACCGTGAACGGCGACGTGATCAGCCTCGAACTGTCCATCCAGGGCACCTTCGAGGGACCGGTGCCGACGCCGGCGGGCACCCTCAAGCCGACCGGCGCGAAGATCGACGCGCCGACCGCCGACTTCTGGCACCTGCAGGACGGCAAGATCAAGAAGTTCGACTGCTTCGTCGGATACACCGTCATGTACGCCCAGATGGGCGTGAACCTCGACTGGGCCGGGGCGGTCGCCACGGGGTGAACCACCGCTCGGCGGCTTCCGATGATCCGTCAGGGGCTGTCCGGCCGCGGGCCGGGCAGCCCCTCCCCTGGGTCAGAAGGACGGGTCCTGCCAGCGGCGATCAGGTCGAGGCCGGACCGCGGCTTGAGGAGGTCCTGCGGCGGTACGGACCGGATCACGTGGTGCACCGCGCCGTTTCGGAGGCCCGGCCGGCCCTGCTCGCGATGGCTGACCAAGTCGAGCAGTGTCTCGCCGGGTGCCCGACCTGAGTGGCTATTGTTGTTGTGATCTCGAGGGTGGACACCGTGGAGCTGTTGACCAGCACCCTTGGTGCGGCATCCGTCGAGTTCAGCACGCTGGCAGGGCCCGTGGTGACCGCCTCCAGGCCGGGCAAGACGGAGACCATGGTGAACCGTCCCGGCCGCCGCCCCTCGGCCATACGGGTCGTTGAGTGCCGCCGTTCGATGGATGCGGCGGTCGGGTCCGATGCGGCTGTCGCCCGGCTGAGACACCTTCCTTGTGGGCTTAGCGGGGGATACGCCCCAGCCTGTAGAGGAACCCGGTGTCGTGGGGTTTCGAACCGCTTGCCCATCGTTCATCTGGGTAGTTGCAGGAAGGACTCTCGACGTGTCTGATCCCGTCGTCCTCATCACGGGTGCGCTCACCGGTATCGGCCGTGCCACCGCCTTCGCTTACGCCCGTCAAGGCGCGAACCTCGTGGTCTCCGGCCGCCACGAGGACGTGGGTGAGCAGCTCGCCAGGGAACTGGCCGACCTCGGCGCCCCGGCCGAGTTCGTGCGTGCCGACGTCCGCTTCGACGCCGATGTGAAGGACCTCGTCGACCGCGCGGTCGCGCGGTTCGGGCGGATCGATGTCGCCTTCAACAACGCCGGCACCGAGGGAACACCCGGCCCTGTCACCGAGGTGACCGACGAGGCATACCAGGCCATCTTCGACACCAACGTCAAGGGAACGCTGCTCTGTCTGAAGCACGAGTTCCGGGTCATGAGGGAACAGGGCGCAGGCAGCATCGTCAACGTCAGCTCTGTCTTCGGCTTGATGGGCTACCCCGGGGCGGCCTTGTACGTCGGGAGCAAGCACGCCGTCGTCGGCATCACCAAGGCGGCCGCGCTCGAAGGCGCCGCTCACGGTATCCGGGTCAACGCGGTCGCGCCCGGCTTCACGCGGACCCCCATGTACGAGCGGTTCACCGGCGACAACACGGTACGTGCCGCGGTCGATTCGGTGCTGCCCATGCACCGGGCGGGTACCCCGGAGGAGATCGCCGGGGCCGTCCAGTACCTGGGTTCCGACAAGGCGAGCTACGTCACCGGGCACATCCTCCTTGCCGACGGAGGCCTCATGGCGGGCGGCCCCCTGTTCCCGAGCACGTGAACCGCGAGGCCGGCCACGGCGTGCGTGCGGCCATCAGGGGCACGGACGGCCGCTCCTGGCTCCTCCTGCAGCCAAGGTCTGACGTTGGGCGAATGCGCTGTGCCCGGAGGCTTCGGAGTCAATGCTTCTCAGGTGTCTGAAGCGACGCGCGGCGCGGGCGAGTGGTCCTCGCCTCGTCCTCGCCGGAGCGTCTCGCCTGGCCCGAGATGGACGGGATGCGATGAATGAGCGCGCGACCGATCGGTGACCACGCCCTGCTCTCCGACTGCCGTTCGGCCGCCCTCGTCACCTCCGACGGCTCAGTGGACTGGCTGTGCCTTCCCCGGTTCGACAGCCCGGCGATCTTCGCCCGACTCCTCGACGAGAGCGCCGGCCACTGGTCCATCCGCCCCACCGAACCTGCCGACACCAGCCGCCGCTACCTCGAAGACACCCTCGTCCTGGAAACGACCTTCCGCACGGACGACGGCACGGTGGTGCTGTGCGACGCCCTCGCCCTGGGACGGCGTGAACGCGGCCACGCACTCGGCAGCGCCTCCCCGGGAGTGCTCCTGCGACAGATCACCTGCACCGAAGGACAGGTGACCATCGAGATCGCCTACGCGCCGCGCCCGGAGTTCGGACTCGTCCACCCGCTCCTGACACCCCTGCGGGGCGGACTCGCCGCGCACGGAGGCGCCCACATCCTGCTCCTGTCGAGCCCCGTGGACTTGCGGGTGAGCGGCTCCACGGCGCACGGCCGGATCCCGCTGCGGGCAGGGCAGCGCCTGGGATTCGCCCTGCACGTCGAGCCGGCCTGGGAGCGCGAGCCGATGCGCTGGCGTGCCGGGCGCATCCGACGCCGCCTCGGCGACACCATCAACGGCTGGCGCTCGTGGTCGCGGCTCCACCGCGCGTATGCCGGCCCCTGGCAGGACGAGGTGGGCCACAGTGGACGGGTGCTACGCGCCCTGACCTTCGCGCCGACCGGCGCCATCGTCGCGGCGGCCACCACCTCCCTGCCCGAGCGAGTGGGCGGAACCCGCAACTGGGACTACCGGTACACCTGGGTCCGCGACGCGAGCTTCACCCTTCAGGCGCTGGCCACGGCCGCCTGCCACAAGGAGAAGGAGAAGTTCTTCGACTTCCTCGCCCGAGCCGCGGTGAACCAGCTCGACCGCGGCGTCGACCTGCAGATCATGTACGGCATCGGCGGGGAACGCGATCTCAGCGAGCGGCTCCTGCCCCACCTGACCGGCTGGCGCGACAGCAGCCCCGTTCGGAGCGGCAACGACGCCTGGCGCCAACGTCAACTCGACGTCTACGGCGAACTCCTCGACGCCGCGCACGAGACCCTCCCGCCCGGCGAACGTCTGGACCCGGTCACCCGCACCTTCCTGGTCCAGGCGGCGGAGACAGCCGCCCGGCGGTGGTCCCAGCCGGATCAGGGCATCTGGGAGCGACGCGGGCCCAGCAGACACTTCCTGCACTCGAAACTGATGTGCTGGGTCGCCCTGGACCGTGCCATCGCCATGGCACCCACCCTCCAGGCCGAAGCCCGCCTACCCCACTGGCGGCACGAGCGCGACCGGATCCGCGAAGCCATCGAAGAGCGCGGCTGGAGTCCCCGCCTGGGCGCCTTCACCCAAGCATTCGGCAGTGAGGAACTCGACGCCTCGACGCTGATGCTACCCATCGTCGGCTTCCTGCCGCCCGACGACCCCCGCGTCCAGTCCACCGTGCTGGCCATCGCCACCCACCTGACCCACCGCGACGGCCTGGTCCGCCGCTACCTCAGCGACGAGCTGCCCGAAGACGAAGGCGCCTTCCTGCTGTGCACCTTCTGGCTCGCCCATGCCCTCGCCCTCACCGGCGACACCACCCGCGCACGGCACGTCTTCCAGACCGCCCTCGCGCATGCCAACGACGTCGGGCTGCTGGCCGAGGAGACCGACGCCACCACAGGGGAGGCCCTCGGCAACTTCCCACAAGCCTTCAGCCACATCGGCCTGATCAACGCCGCCCGCGCCATCCGCGATGCCGAGAGGCAACCCACGCAAATGCAGCCCCGATCAACCGGCTGACGGCCCTTGCCCCGGCCACCGACGGTTGCCCGACCGGGCGGGACGGCCCCGTGGCACCGCCCGTCGTATCCCGTGCCACGCCGTCAGCCGACCTCAGCACGGATAGCCCGAGGATGGGCCCTGGCAACCGAGGGCGAGGAAGCATCGGTGGCCGCTCTGCCACTGGTCGATAACGCTGAGGGCCAAGTCCCGGGCGATCCTGCGGAGCGCCCGCGCTCCCAGCCGCGCCCAGGGAAACAACGGCCCCCTGTGGCCGTGGACGTTTTCGAACCAGGCGGCGCAGAGCTCCTCGACGTCATGAGGACCGACCTCGACGAGAAGGACACCCGTCGGGCTGACGAGCTGGACACATCGGCGCAGCAGGGCATGCGGGTCGCCGCCGATACCGATGTTGCCGTCGATGAGCAGGACGGTCTGCCAGCCGCCCTCGGCCGGTAGCCGGTCGAAGACCGATCGGCACAGTGCTCTGCCGCCGAGAGCGACGGTATAGGCCACCGCGAGGGGAGCCACATCGACGCCGAGCGCGGGGAACCCGCGGCCCAGGAGCGCTCTGCAGAGCCGCCCCGGTCCACAGCCGACGTCGAGAACGGGCCCGACGCAGCGCTTGAGCACGGATTCGTCGGCCACGGTGGGCTGCGCGTACCAGCGATGCACCGGCATCCGGATCCGGCGCCCGTCCGTCAGCCGCAGGTACACCGGTCCGTGGCCGCTGCGCAGCACGTGCGCGTAGGGGTCCGCGCCGGCGTGGGACGGCGCTTCCTCATCGGTCGTCACGGTGCGTCGTTACCTGGTGCGGGTCGTTCCTCGTCTACTCGGGCGGCCCGCCGGACGCGGCGAAGCTTGAGAGCGAAGGCGATCGCTGCCGCGCCGAACAGCACGGCGGTGATCGCCAGCCATCGGCCAAGGTAGATGTCTTCCGGCAGCCGCGTGTCGCCCTGGTAGGGGATCGACAGATTGAGGATCAGGGGAAACCACACGAGCAGCAGAACACCGGACAGGAAGGCGGGCACGCGCAGATAGTTGATCCACGGCACCGCAGGAGTACGTTCCGGGCGGTGGCGCAGCACGGACTGGGCCGAGAGGTCCGCGAGTGAGTACAGGGGCAGCAGGATCAGGTCGTGGCCGATGGCCGCGCCGACGAACCAGATCGCCACCCCGAGCGGGCGCTCGGCGAACAGGCGCACCAGGGCGTAGCCGGTGAGAGCGAACGAGGCGATCAGGACGAGGAGGTGCAGGGGTCCGGAGCCGTACCAGCGGACGAAGCGTGCCATGGTCAGGTCCTGAAGGTGAGTCGGTGCACCCATTTGGTGTTGTTCACGCCGGGGTTGGCCGGGACGATGATGCGGGCCGGGTAGCCGTGGTCGAGTGAGAGGTCCACGCCGTTGACGTGCAGGGCGAGCAGTGATCGGGGGTCGTGGATCTGGTTGCCCCGCAGTACCACCGAGCTGTAGGGGCCGGGTGGTTGGACGGATTCCACCAGGACGCTTGCAGCGGCCGGCAGGCCCGCCAGAGCAGCCAGGTCGGCCAGCCGCAGGCCGCTCCAGTGCTGGTCGGGGGTGGACCATCCCTCCACGCAGGCGATCGGCAGTGCGGCGGCATGCTGGGGCAGCGCGAGGAGCTGCGCACGGGTGAAGACCAGAGCCAGGCCAGGGCCGTGGACCTCCAACCGCCAGTCCGGGCCGACATGCGCCGGGTTGACGCCGACGGACGCCGCCGTCTTGTTGATCTGGAAGCCGTTCGGGCCGCTGCCCGGTTCGCGGTTGTGCGGCGCGAGCAGGGCCGTGCCGCGCAGCCAACCGCCGATGCTCTGTCCGGCGGTGACCACGAGAAGCAGCAGGGAGCCCGCCCCCACCATGCCCACTGCTCCGCGGCGGGTCATCGTCGGCGGCGCGGGGGCGGTCGGCACCAGGCCGTCGGGGTCGGGTGGCTCGGGCCGGGTGTGGGCGAGGTCGGTGCGCAGTTCGGCGGCCAGGCCGCGGGAGCGCAGTGCGCGGGTCATCCGGCCGAGTTTGAGGGATACGTGGACGACGAAGGCGGCGATGAACACCCAGGCGCCGTAGAAGTGGAGGGTGTAGAAGGAGCCGGGGAAGACGTAGTAGAGCTGGATGTTGAGGATGCCGGTGACGAATTCGAAGACGACCCCGCCCACCAGCGCCAGCAGCGACGACCGCTCCAGCGCGTGGGCGGCGCTGCGGGTCGGCGGCCACTCGAACAGCTTCGGGATCACCGACCACAGTTTGGCCAGCACCACCGGCACCAGGACCACGCCGAGCGTCACGTGCACGCCCTGGGTCAGCCGGTACAGCCAGTACGGATGTGTGGGCCAGTCGAAGAGGTAGAAGCCCAACAGGCCCTTGTCCGGGGTCTGGTCGTTGAGTACGCCGAGGCCGGGGTTGTAGGCGGCGTAGGACAGTGCACCGGTCACGAAGAGCAGCGGAATACCGACGAGCAGCACCAGGCCGAACACGGAGGTCAGCCAGGGCCCGCGGATCGGGCTGCGCCAGAAGCCGGACCGGAACGGCCCCGGGGGCGGAGGAATCTCCTCGACCCGCCGCACCAGGGCCCGGGTACGAGCGACCGCCTTGGCGGCTCGCGCCGCTGCGGCGGCGCGAACGCGTTCGAGGCGCCCCCGCGCCTTCCCCTCGTCCGATCCCGGTCGCTGCGGGCCGCCGGAGCCCGGGGCCGGCGGCCGTCCACCACTGCCCATCGGCCACTTCCTTCGTACCCAGGCTGACTCGCAGCGGGGTGAGTCGAATCCCACGCGTCGGCCGCGCTGGTCAAGTCGTCAGCTACAAACTGACACGAACCGGGTCAGCTATCCGTTTCAGGCATGCACGCGGGTGTCCGTCGCCAGCCGAACGGCCGAACCGGCACTCCGCACAACTCGCCGGATCCCCGCACGGTGACCTCATGCCGGTGGGGTGCAACGCCTCAGCGCACGGCGCAGCGCCCCTACCCGGCCCGACCGCACCGCGCTGACCAGGGAAGTGTTCCGGTTCGCCGTGATCGGCGTCGCCTCCACGGCGATCAGGGCACGCCGTAACCCGTGCCGGTGCGAGCGAACCACCGCTAGCCGTTCGCGCGGAAGATGGGCCAGCCGACCTCGGTGACCCAGTCGTGCTCGTTGGCCGCGTCGAGGGGGCTGCGCAGGTAGAACTCGCGCAGCGGGCCGTCGACGCCGATCTCGTGGCGTGCAGCGTAGGTGCCCAGGTCACCGTAGGTGAGATCGATGGTCTGCAGGGGCCCGTGGTGGACGGCGACCGCGAGTTCCGCACCGGGCACGACCACTGCCCCGATCCGGCCGACCGGGCGCGCATCGCCGTCGACGGGGACGAACACGAGCGCCTCACCGCGCTCGTCCTGGAGCAGCTCGCCCGCGAACAGACCACCGACCGGGCCGGTCTTTTGCAGGCGTCGCGCGGTGGTGAAGCCGTGCAGTTCGCCGAGCGCGCCCTGCCACCAGCTCACCAGGTCGCGTCGGTCGACGACCTCGCGAATCCCGAACGCTGGCTGCTCGCGGACCGTGCGGTACTCGATGGCCGCCCCGTGTGCCGGACGGGACAGCAGCTCGCGCAGCGACTCGACGGCGCTCTGTGCCTGGGCGAGCCGATCTTCCAGCCGCGCGAGATGCGCGCTGATCAACTCGTTGCGGGTGCTCACGTCCTCGGCTGCGAGCACGGCCTTCACTCCCGCCACGGGCATCTCCAGGTTGCGCAGGATCACCTGCGCCGTGGGCACCTGGTCCAAGGAGTAGTAGCGGTAGCCGGTGCCCGGGTCGACGTCGGCCGGCGCGAGCAGCCCGACGTCGTGGTAGTGCCGCAACATCTTGATGCTCAAATGCGTCACCCGGGAGAACTCGCCGACCGTCAGGCCTTTGTGCATGGCGCCAGTATCAACCCTCCCCCTACCGGAGGGTCCAGCAGAAGATCCTCGGTTGACCCTCCTGTCAGGGCAGGGCCCAACGTGGGCAGTAGGCACCGCACAGTGCCAAGGTCATCGAAGGAGCCCCCCATGAACAGCAACGCCCAGGCCGCAGAGCTGCCCGACGTCGTCGCGGCTTACATCGAGGCAGTCAACGCCTTCGACGTGGACGCGATCATGGCGACCCTCTCCGACGACGCCCTGGTCAACGACGTGCGCCGCGAATTCGCCGACACCACCTCGATCCGCGCCTGGGCGCACCGTGAGATCGTCGGCGACAAGGTCACCATGGACGTGACCGAAGTTGTGAACCACCGCGCCCTGACGATCGTGCGGGCCCGCTACGACGGCGAGTACGACAAGACGAACCTGCCCGACGAGCTGGTGCTCACCAGCTACCTCACCGTCGCCGACGGCAAGATCACCTCCCTGATCATCGTCCACAACCAGCCGTCCCCCTACTGACGGCTCCAGACGGCAGCCGACTGCACCGCCCCGCCCGCGAAGCCCTGCCCGGCCGCTCCCTGGTGGCGGGCGGCATCGACACCGGACCCGGAAGGAACATCCCCTTGAGCGCACTGGTCACTGCTGAGTTCTTCGGCCGGCCCGGCCGCGGCGACGACTCCCGCCCCAGCCGGATTCTCACGGCTGCCGTAGGCAGCGTGTTCGCCGGCCTCATCCCTGCTTGAGGGCGGTGCGGTGGACGACGAGGGCGGCCACGTCGTCGTCCAACGTTCCCGCCGTGTAGGCCAGCAGATCGGTGCGCAGATGCTCGATCAGGGCCTCAGGGGATGTGCCGCGCTGCCCCTCGACGCGTTCGGTCAGCGGGTAGAAGTCCCCCGCGAGGTCACGGCCCTCGCTCACCCCGTCGGTGTAGAGCAGCAGGCTGTCGCCCGGCCGGAAGGGCGAGACGTCCACGGTGTACTGGGCCTCCAGGAGCATGGCGAGGTTGAGTGGCGGGGAGGGCATGCTGGACTCCAGCACGTGGACCCGTCCCTCGCTCAGCAGCAGCGGCGGCGGGTGGCCGCAGCTGAGGGTGCGGACCACGGATTCGTTCTCGGGCACCTCGAGGAACAGGGCGGTGGCGAAGCGCTCCTCGGCGTCCGGGGCAGGGACCTGGAGGGAGAAGCGGTGCACGCTGGTCTCCAGGCGGGCGGCCAGCGCGGGCAGGTCCGGCGCCTCGGGCGCCGCTTCCCGGAACGCGCCCATCACCACGGCCGCCACCTGGACGGCGGGCAGGCCCTTGCCGCGCACATCGCCGATCAGCAGCCGGATGCCGTAGGGCGTGTACTGGGCTTCGTAGAAGTCGCCGCCGATCCGCGCGCGGGCCGCCGCGGCCAGATAGAGCGCCTCCATCCGCAACGGTCCCAGGCGGCGCGGCAGCGGCCTGAGCAGCGCTTGTTGGGCGGCCTCGGCGACGGACAGGACGTCGGCGAGGGCACGCTCGCGCTGCTGGCGCACCTTGCTGACGTACATGGCGGCCAGCGTGACCACGGCGATCACGATCAGGGTCAGCCATGACCCTCGCTGACCGAACAGGCCGTAGCCGAGCGCCAGGGCAACATCGGTGCCGAGGGCGGCCAGCCCGATCAGGCCGGTGCCGATCACGTTCCAGCTGGCCGCCGCCAGTGCGGGTGCTGCCACGAACAGCCGGTTCAGCAGCAGAGCGGTGGGGTTCACCAGATCGAGGAGGGTGATCAGCGGAATCAGTGCCAAGGGCGCCAGATGCACCACGACGGTAGCGGCGCCGCTGGTGCGTGCTCGCTGCCTGAGACTGGTCACCCGCTGGACGGCAAAGCGTTGGAGCTGGAACACAAGAGCCTGACTCCCTCGAGTCCGGGCGCATCTTCGTCTCCATCGTCCGCCATCCACCGGCCAGCGGCCAGCGTCATCGGACGCGGCCGAGGTGGCGGGCGCGGCGCCGGGACCGAGGTTCGCCGCCCGCTGGGAGCGCTACCGTCGCGACGTGCCCTCCCGGGCCGGACACACGTCGCTGATCTCGCAGCGGTCGCGCTGAGGAAAGCGAGCTGTGGGCAGCGCAGGCTATCGCGGCTCACTGTGGCCACCGGCGCGGCTGAGCCGGGGCGGAGTATGAGAGTCGATGAGTTCGGGGTGCCATTCGACGAGCAGGATGGCGGCGTCATCACCGAGGTCGCTGCCCTGGTGTTCGAGGATCGCGTGGATGAGCAGTCGCAGGACCTCGGAGGGCTGCTGGCCGGCCGCGGAGGAGCGGATGATGAAGTCGGTGAACCGGTCCCGGCCGAACGCCTCGCCGCGCTCGCTGCGGGCCTCGGTGACGCCGTCGGTGTAGAGCAGCACCCGGTCGCCGGGTTCCAGCATCGTCTCGTGCACCTCGCGGTGGGTGGGCGCGAGCCGGAACGGCAGGCCCATCGGCGGCTGAGGGGGGCTTTCCAGGGCGTGCTCCAGCACGCGTTCGTCGCGGATCAGCAGGGGCGACGGGTGACCGCAGTTGCACCACTGCAGCACGCCGGTGTCCACGTCCAGCCGGCACAGCACGCCGGTGCAGGACTGTTCGGGGAGCCACTGGGCGAGCGCCTGGTCCACCGCCTCGATCGTGTTCAGCAGGTCGGCACGGGAGCGGCGGGCGTTGCGGCAGCCGGCCATCACCATCGCGGTGGTCAGCCCCGAGGCGAGGTCGTGGCCCGTCGCGTCGAAGATGCTGGCGTGCAGGATGTTCCTGGTCACCGAGTGGTCGAAGGCGTCACCGCCGAGCGCGTAGGCGGGCTCCAGCACGGCGGTGGAGATCAGCCGGCGCGGCCGATGCTGTGCGGTGGCAGGAAGGCGCGCAGCACCTCGGTGGGCAGCTGCATGCGCTGCGTGCGGGAACGGGCAACGAGCCAGTCGCTGTAGGTGCGCTTGGAGCTGACCATCATGGCCAGTAGCCGAGCCAGTAGCCGGCAGCGGCGCAGCCGCACCCCGTCCAGGACGCCGGCCCGTACGCCCAGCACGCCGAGCCGATCCGCGCCGTCCACCATCGGTAGCCACGCCGTCACGCCGTCCTGGGACTCGTGGACGCGCAGCGACAGTGTGCGGTAGGCCCAGCCTGCCTCGCTGGAGTCCACGGGCAGCCGGTCGGTCTGTTCGTCGAGGGGGATGAGCAGGTGCTGCTGGAGGTCGGCGAGGTAGACCGTGGCGCTGTCCAGGCCGAGTGCCCAGGCGGCGCGGTTCGCCAGTGCGGGCAGACGGTGGGGGGCGATCGCGTTGGCCTCGGCGAGCAGTTGTTCCAGCAGCCGCTCGTGCGCCACGGTGGCGGGCGCCCGGTCGTCCTCGTCGGCCATGACACCACCTCCGCCTTCTCAGTCTTGCACCCATCCGTTCGGGTCTCATTCCGGCTGCGATAAAAGATCGCGACCGACGTGCAGGCGCCCCGCTCCTGCATGATCACCCTGAGTGTGGACTGCTGGCCCCGGCGGGAAGCACCGCATCCTGGCGCAAGTCCCCTACCGCGAAGCCGTCGACCGATTCCGCACCTGGCTGGCCGAGACAGCCCCGGCGGTGGCCGCCGCTGCGGGGCCCGGCCGCCATGACACCGTCCCCGCGCAGTTCCGGCCCGTCGTTCCGGGCACCAGCAGCGAGGGCCTGGCACTGTTCTGAACGAAGTCGGGGGCGTGTTCGCACGCCCTGCAGATAGAGGCAGGGCTCCGAAGCCGCATGTCGTGCGCGGCGCCGAATATAGGCAGGCAACCTGCTAATCTTTTTGTCAGGCAGCCTGCTTACTTTCTTGGCGAGGCGTCTCCTGGAGAGCCGGCCGCCCGGACACACGGAGGAGTCGCGTATGAATGTCACAGGCAGTGCCGACGCGGTAGACCGGCGCCCGGCAAGTGACGCGAGCCGGAAGCCTTTTGGTGCACGCTTCGTGACACCGCTGTATGTGGGCGCCGCACTGAACCCGGTGAACAGTTCGATGATCGCGACGGCGCTGGTGCCCATCGCGGCCGCGATGCACATAGCCGTCGGCCAGACCGCGGTGCTGATCTCGACCCTGTACCTGACCAGCGCGATAGCGCAGCCCGCCGCCGGACGGCTCGCTGAGGAGTTCGGCGCGCGGCGGGTGTTCCTGGCCGGCACCCTCACCGTGCTCGTGGCGGGATTCCTCGGCGGCTTCGCATGGGGCATGACCCCTTTGATCGTCGCCCGCGTTCTGATCGGCGCCGGCACGTCCGCCTGCTACCCCTCGGCGATGCTGCTGATCCGCCGGCGTGCCGCGACAGCGGGACTGCATGAGCCGCCCAGCAGCGTTCTCGGCGGCCTGGCGGTCGCCGGTGCGGCCACCGTGGCGATCGGTCCGGCAGTAGGCGGCCTCCTCGTCGGATGGTTCGGCTGGCGGACCGCGTTCCTGATCAACGTCCCCGCCACGCTGCTGGCGTTGGTGATGGCTCTGGCGTGGATCAGCAAGGACCCCGCCCGTGAACGGAGGCGTTCCCCGCGCACGATCGCCCAGCGCCTCGACCTGCCAGGCGTGATCGTCTTCGCCGGCACCCTGATCACACTCCTGCTCTTCCTCAACGACCTGCAGCAGCCCGACTGGGTCCTCCTGGTCGCGACCGTCGTGCTGACGGGTGTGCTCGTCGCCTGGGAGCTCAGGGCGGCCAATCCGTTCCTGGACGTCCGCCTGCTGGCCTCGAACCCCGCTTTGACCAGCACCTACCTGCGCAACGGCCTGACCCTGCTGGGTACGTACGTGATCCTCTACGGGCTGACCCAGTGGCTCGAGGCCGCTCGCGGCCTGCCCAGCTTCCAGGCGGGTCTGATCCTCATCCCGATGGGCGCCCTGTCGGCCGTCACGGCACGGATCGCCTCCCGCTGCAGCGGGGTCCGGGCCTGGCTCATCGCTTCCGCGGCTCTGCTGCTGGTGGGAGCCGTCGCCACCTTGCCTCTGACCACCGGGACGCCGATCATCGCCCTGGTTGCCGTCACCGCGCTGTTCGGCCTCACGTCAGGGGCCAGCACCGTGGCGAACCAGACCGTCCTGTACCGGGAGGCCCCGGCCGAGAGCATCGGCACCGCCTCAGGGCTGCTGCGCACCTTCGGGTACGTCGGCTCCATCGCCTCGGCGGCCATCACCGGCATGGCCTTCCACAGCCGGGTCGACGACACCGGCCTGCACCACATCTCATGGGCCCTCGTCGTCATCGGCGCCGTCGTCCTCCTCATGACGGCCTTCGACCGACGTCTGGCCGACACCGCCCGTAAAGAACCCGCCGGCCAGGAGCCGCAACGGCTCACGACCACCGCTGCCGACGCCTCCTAGAACACAGGAAGACAGAAGGACATGACCGCACCCATCCCGCCCATCATCCCCTCCCGTACCGCCCTGCTGCTGACGGACTTTCAGCCTGCGGTCCTGGCCGCCGTGCCCGACAGCGAGAACGTGCTCTCGCGCGCGCAGGCGGGCCTTGCCTGGGCCCGCTCGCACGACGTCCGCGTCGTCTACGTCCGGGTCGCCTTCGCGCCGGAGGACTTCGCGGCCGTGCCCGGGCGCAACAAGACATTCGCCGCTGTCGCGCAGCACGGCTTCCTGGCCGACGGAAGTCCCGAGACCGACCTGCACGACTGCCTCGATGTGCGGGACGGCGACATCGTGGTGCGCAAGACCCGCATCGGCGCGTTCTCCGACGCCACCGGTCTCCACGAGAGCCTGCAAGCCCAGGGCATCGACACGCTCGTGCTCGCCGGACTCTCCACCTCAGGCGTCGTCCTGACAACTCTCCGGCATGCCGCCGACGAGGACTACCGGCTCTACGTGCTCAAAGACGCGACCGCCGACCCCGATCCGGAGGTCCACCGGGTCCTGATCGAGAAGGTGTTCCCGCAGCAGGCAGAGATCATGGACACCGACGACCTGTGGACGCTCGGCAAGGCTGTCTGAGTTCCGTTCCGGCGGGAACGGGCGACCCATTCCCGCCGGAACGACGCCGACGCCTGCGGCCGGTCAGCGCTGGCCCGTCACGAGGCGCCGTCGGCGAGCCGGTTCATGAGTGCGGCGGCCTTCAACAGGGTCTTGCGCTCATCCGCCCTGAGCTGGGTTCTCAGTGCCACCTCGAGCCAGGCTTCACGGGCCGCCGGCATCGTCTCGACCAGCGCCCGCCCCTCGGCCGTCGCGTGGATGAGCGCCTTGCGCCGGTCGGTGGGATCCTCGCTGGCAGTCACCAGGCCATCGGCGCGCAGGGTCGAGAGCGTCTCAGCCATCGACTGGCGACGTACGTGCTCCGCTGCTGCCAGCGCACTTGCCGTGGTCGGACCTTCGGCGACCACTCGCGCCAAGGTGTTGACCTGCGACCAGGTCCATCGCATTTCCTCAGGTGCCGATTCGGTACGCAGCCGGGCACGCAGGCGAGTCATCGCCTTCATCAACTCGGCGGCGATCTCTGCTTCCGGTGTTGCTGCGCTCCCCACCCGGCAAGACTAGCCGGTGAGCAGGCCGCCTGCCATTTCACCGGTATCGCGTCCAGGTCAGGCCCTTCTCGTGGCGGTCATCGGGTGGGGCGGGTGCGGAAGATCGGCCAGCCCACCTCGGTTCGCCACAGGCTGTCGTCCGCCGTGTCGGTCGGGCCGACCAGGTAGTACTCCCGGATCGGTCCTTCCACCGCCAGGGCGTGGCGGGTGACATACGCGCCGAGCGCGCCGTAAGCCCGGTCGATGTCTGCATGGGAGCCGGCGTGGACAACGGTGGCCAGCTCCACGGACGGGACGGCCAGCGGTGCGACCCGGCCCATGAGCCTGGGGGAAGGGTCACAAGGCAGGAAGACCGTGGCCTGGCCGCGGTCGTCGGCGAACAGCTCGTTGGAGAAGATCCCTCCAGCCGGGCCCGTCGGGGCGATCCCCTGGGCCGTGACCGTGGCTTTCAGCTCGCCGAGCGCCCCCTGGTACCAGGTCAGGGCGTCGCCGACGTCGACCGTGTCGGTGATCGCCGCAGCGAGGGTGACCGGCACGTAGCGGTGCTGTACCGGTCCCTCGGCTGCCGCCGGATGGTCCAGCAGGTTCCGCAGCGACGACACCGCCTCCTCGGTGCGGGCCAGGTTGGCCTCCAGACGGGCCAGGTGGCCGGAGATGAGCCGGTTGCGGGCTTCCACGTCCGGGGCGGTCAGGACCTTGTGGATCTCGTCCAACGGCATGTCCAGGTCCCGGAACCGGCGGATGATCTGAGCCGTGGAGATCTGATCGGAACCGTAGCGACGGTAACCCGTGTCCGGATCCACCGCGACCGGCTCCAACAAACCGATCTCGTGGTAGTGGCGCAGCATCTTGACGCTCAGATGCGTCGCCCGTGAGAAGTCACCGATGGCCAGCGTGGAGATCACCCTCCCAGTTTGAAGCCTCCCACGGTGGGAGGGTCAATCGGCGAAGCGGCCCTTGCCCCTCCCACCGGGGGATCCCGGAACCTGGGCGCAGACACCACGAGGGACCGAGAGAGGACCGAGCCCGTGCCCAGCCAGCCATCCCCGAGCGAGATCATCACCGAGCTGCCCCCGATCGTCGCCGAACACATCGCCGCCGTGAACGCCTTCGACACCGACCGCATCGTCGGCACCTTCGCCCCCGGCGCCTACGTCAACGACAACCGGCGCGAGATCTGGGGTGCCGACGCCATCCGGACGTTCATGGACAAGGAGTTCGTCGGGGACCACGTGACCATGGAAGTCCGAGAGATCTTCGACCACTACGGCGACCTCATCGTCCGGGCCAAGTACGACGGCACCTACGACAAGACCAACCTCCCCGAGGAGCTGGTCATGACCAGCTACTTCGCCATCCGCGACGGCAAGATCGTGAGCCTGACCGTCATCCACAACCAGCCCTCGCCCTACTGAGCCGGAGCCGATCCATGAGCACACTGGTCATCACCGAGCTCTTCTCCCAGCCCGGCCGCGGCGACGACGTCGCGAACCTGCTGCTGGACATCCTGGGAGAGAGCCTCAAGCACGAGGGCTGCGAAGACATCCGCATCCTGCGCGACCAGAACGACGCCGACCATGTCGCGGGCCTGACCCAGTGGACCGAGGCACACAACTACACCGACTACCTCGCCTGGCGCACCGAACACGGCTTCACCGCCACCTTCGAGGCCATGCTCACCCGCCCCCTGGTGATCCACTACTACGACGAGATCTACCACGGCAAGGGCATCGCAGCGCGCACGGAGGAGGTCTGACAGCCGGACCGCGCAGAGGATTCGGGCACCGCACCCGCCGAGTCGAAGTCCTCACCCGGGCGGACGCCCGGCAAGGCTGTCCGAGTTCCGTTCCGGCGGGAACGAGCGACCCGTTCCCGCCGGGTCGGCGCCGACTGCCTCCGGCGGTCAGCGCCGACCCCTCACGAGGCGCCCGCAGCGAGCCGGTTCATGAGTGCGGCGGCCTGCAACAGGGTCTTGCGCGGCGTCGTTCGTCTTCAACTCGCGGCCGGTGGAAGGGATGCAGGTAGCTTTCCGTGCCGCACGGTGAGGTATCCGGCTGCGAGGAGCGCCAGCACGGTCGCGCATTCGGTGACGATGCTGATGAGTGCCTGCGGCGCGGGTTGCAGGCCGTGCTCGATGAATCCGAAGACCCCTGTGGTGCGTGAGGCCGCGAATCCGGCGAGCGCGCCGAGAGCGGTGCCGGCTGCGGCGAGTCGGATGAGCGCGGGCGGCCGGAGGAGGGCTCCGGCCAGCAGCAGCGGGCCGAAGCCAAAGGAGGCCGCGGCTTGGAGCAGGAACAGCATGCCGACGGCGTGCAGGTAGCGGTAGCCATCGAGGTAGAGCTGAGCGTGGACGACGCCGCTGGCGATGAGCGCGGCCCCGGCGGCCACGGTGAGCGCTCTCGCCGCTGCGGGCGGGCGGGCTGCGGTCATCGCGAGGATGCGCCTGGATACAAACGCGGGGGTGTCGTTCATGTCAGTTCCTGATCGGTGATCGCCAGTGAGGTGGTGCCCTCTCGGTATTCGACGCTGCGGATGCCGAGGGCGGTGTGCAGTTGCCGGGCCGGCAGCACCTGCGGGGTCGGCGCGGGGGCCTGGCCGGGCTTGGGCAGCGGGTAGGCGGTCGTGGTGGCCGAGTGGAAGGTGACGTTGCCTTCGACTCGGCTGAACAGCTGGTGGACGTGCCCGTTGAGTGCGGTGACGGAGGAGAACCGCTTGAGCAGGTTCAGCACCTGCAGCGAGTCGTCGGTGGACCACCCCCACTGCGGGTACATGGCGAACAGCGGGATGTGGCTGAACACGACGATCGGGGTGTCGGAGGACAGGCCGGCGACGTCGCGGCGCACGAAGTCGATCTGATCGGCGCCGAGGTGTCCGAGCTTCTCCAGGCTGAGGGTGTTGACGAGCGCGATGAAGTGCACGCCGTGCGTGTCGAAGCTGTACCAGCCGTCGCCTTCGGTGCCGCGCCCGAAGGCCTGCTGGTAGGCGCGGCCGTGGTCGTCCACGGAGTCGTGCTCGCCGGGGACCGTGAAGACGCGATCGGTGCGCAGCCCGCTCATCATCTGCTTGACCTGGTCGAACTGTGCCGGGGTGGACAGGTGGGTCAGGTCGCCGGTGTGCAGGACGAAGTCCGGCCGGAATCCCAGGTTGTTGACCTGGTCGATGGCGTGGGTGAAGGAGCCGGTGACATCCGTGTTGGCGGGCCCGGTGAAGCCGATGTGGCTGTCGGAGATCTGCACGAAGCGCAGGGTGTCGGCATCGCCGGTCGCCGCGGAGGCGATGCTGTCGCGCGTGTTGGCGATGTGGCTGATGACCTCGCCACCGGTGACGCTCAGCACCACGGCGGCGCCGAACCAGCCGGCGTGCCGTGCGAGCTGGCGTCGGGTCATGGGGGCGGTCACTGGGTCACCGTCACCGTGGCCGTCATGAACGGGTGGATGGTGCACAGGTAGCCGTAGGTGCCCGGGGTGGTGAAGGTGTACGAGTAGCTCTGCCCGGTGTTGAGCGCCTGCGAGTTCAACGCTCCCGCCTTGTTCTGGCTGGTGACGGTGTGCGCGTCGGTGTCCTGGTTGGTCCAGGTCACCGTGGTGCCGGCCTTCACCGTGATGGCGGCGGGCGCGAAGGCGAAGTTCTTGATGGCCACGCTGTCGGTGGCGGCCGGTGCCCCGGCCGGCGTCTGCGCGGCCGCGCTCGCCGGCATCGTCATCGGCGGCATGGAAGCGGTTGCGGTCGGCGCCGTGGACGGCTGCGCGGCGCCGGTTCCGGTGGCGCCGGGCATCCCGGCGAGGCTCGACTGGCCGGAGCCGGCCGTGATGGCGGTGGCCGTGGCCGACGCGGTGCCCTGCGTGGGGCTGGAGCATGCGGCCAGGGTCAGGCCGGCCGCCGCGAGCAGCGCGGCCGCGGCGCCGGCCCGGCGCCGGGGGAAGGACTTGTCCATGGTTCGGCTTTCTGATCGGCCCTGGACGGGCGCGGATGAAGACCTCGAGCTGGATTCGGCGGGCGTGGACCAGGCGATGCGCCACGGCCCGCCGCCGTCGCAAGGGGATACGGACGGGGGTTACACCCGCACCGCTTTCGCAAAGGGGATACGGACGGGGGTTACACCGGCACCGCGCACCGCTGTAACCCCGGCCCGTATCTCTGGGCGAGAAGAATCGACGAAGGGTCTATCGATGCCGAGGCAACGGGTCTGGTGTACGCCGCGCTCTATGATGAGTTGTGGCCGGTCGCGACAGGTTCGCAGCGCTCAGACGGGTCGGCCTGGGCATGGCCAGGCGGGCTGACACCGCGGTGCCGACGACTCGCCCCCCGGTGGTGCTGCCGTCGGCGACGTATCCCGACTGGGACGCGATCTACACCGACAACGTGGGGCGGATCTACCGGTTGATGTTCGCGAAGGTCGGCAACCGTCCCGACGCCGAAGACCTGACCTCGCAGGTGTTCACGGCCGCGTTCGGGCCGTTGCACGCCGGCGCCGAGATCGGCCAGGTACGCGCCTACCTGACGGCGACCGCGCGCACCGTGCTCGCCGAGCACTGGCGGCGCACGCTGGGCCACCAGGTCACCGAGATCGACCCCGACGCCACCGACCTGGCCGATCAAGCGCCCGGCGCCGAGGAGGCCGACAACGAGGCCGCCGGCGCGCGTGCCCAGCAAATCCTGGACGCGCTACCTGAACGGTCCCGGCAGATCCTCGTGCTGAGATTCCTGCGCGGGTACACCATCCGGCAGGCCGCGGCGGAACTCGGGGTCACCGTCGCGAACGCGAAGGTCATCCAGCACCGCGCCTTGCGCGCGGCCGCCGACGTGGAGAAGAAGGCCGAGATGGAAGGGGAAGCGCCATGAGGCGGCAGGCGGTAGACCGCTACGTGGAACGGCTGCTCGGCCGGCGCCGCCCCAAGCCGTTCGCGGCCACCGAGGAAGAGCTCGCCGTCGTGCGCACCGCCATCGATCTGGCGGCCGCCGGACCGGACGCCCAGGGCCCCTCCCCAGCGTTCGTCGACCGGCTGCGCCAGCAGTTGCGCGAACAGGAGCAGGCGCAGGCTGCCACGCCCGCACCGCAGCCGGCGTGGCGCACCCCGCCGCGTCGCCGGGTGTTGGCCGCGGGCGCGCTCACCGCCACCGGCGCCGTGGCCGGCATGGCCGCGGAAAAGCTCCTGGTAGGGCCCGACGCGGGCGCGCAGGCACAGCAGCCCGGCTCGTCCGAGGAAATCGTCCCGGACATCGGCAGCTGGCAGCCGGTCGCCCGCACCGCCGAGGTTGCCGAGGGCGCCGTCGTCGCCTTCGACCTGGGCACGGTGACCGGATTCGTCCGGCGCACCGACGGGCGCGTCCGGGCCGTCTCGGGCATCTGCACCCATCAGGGTTGCCGGCTCGGCCTCGACAGCGCACGCGACCGACTCGCCTGCCCGTGCCACGGCGCGACCTTCAGCCTCGCCGGGGTGAACCTGACGCGTCCGCACCAGGCCGGGGAGCCCCTGCCCACGCTGCCGCGACTCCCCGTGCGCGAACTCGACGGCACCATCCAGATCTACGCCCCGGCGATCAGCCAGTCCCAGTCCCCGCAGTCCAGCGCGTGACGTCCGGCAGGAGACCGGCTGTGAAGGGAGCCATGCGCTGCGCAGCTGGGTCAGACCGTGCGCTGACTGGGGGCTGCTACTGGTGTGCCGCCCGTGGCTCGGTCATCCGGCGGGCGGCCTCGACGACTGCCGAGCGGTGCAGGGCCTGCAGCTCGGGTGACCATGCCTGGCCGCCCTCCCCCGCGTCGCGGCCTTCGGCGGCGAAGAACCATGCCTGGGCCACGGCGAGCACCATGGTCAGCAGATCGTCGGGCACCAGCTCCCGGGCGAGGTCACCACGCTGCTGCGCTTCGGCCACTTCGGCGGCCTTGCGCCGGAAAGCGTCGGGCTCGAGTCCGGTGGCGGAGGGGCGCTCCAGCAGTTTCCATAGCCGTAGGCGCATGAGGTCCGGCCGGGCGACGAGGTGGTCGAAGATCGCGCCTGCGTACCCGGGCAGGTCGTCGACGTCGAAGGGCACCGACTCGGCCCCCTCCGTGAGCGCCCGTCGCAGGACCTCGTCGAACAGCTCCTCCTTGTTGCCAAAGTAGACGTAGATCAGCCGCTTGTTCGCCCCTGCGGTCTCGGCGATCCGGTCCACCCGGGCCCCGGCGATGCCGTAGGCGGCGAACTCGGTGAAGGCGGCATCGAGCAGCCGGGCCCTGGTGGCTTGGGAGTCGCGTGGCATGGCCACCACCCTACCAAGTAACTATCTAGTTATTGACATTGGTGGATCAGAGCCATACGGTCATGTATCTATCCAGTTAGTTATGGAGGAATCCCATGGAACGCCACACACTCGGCCGCCAGGGTCTGACCGTCAGCGCCCAGGGCCTGGGCTGCATGGGGATGAGCGCCTTCTACGGCGCCACCGATGAAGTCGAATCGCTCGCCACCATCGACCGTGCGCTGGAGCTGGGCATCACCCTGCTGGACACCGCCGAGAGCTACGGCCCATTCGTCAACGAGCAGCTCCTCGGCAAGGCGCTGGCCGGGCGCCGGGATGCAGCCGTGGTCGCCACCAAGACCGGCGTGGAGATCACCGACGACGGCCGCGTGCTCGGCCTGAACGGCCGGCCCGAGTACGTGCGCCGGGCGCTCGAACGCTCACTGCGGCACCTGGGCGCCGACCACGTCGACCTGTACTACCTGCACCGCATCGACCCCAAGGTGCCGATCGAGGAGACCGTCGGCGCGCTGGCCGAGCTGGTAACCGAAGGCAAGGTCCGCCACATCGGCGTATGCGAGGCGTCCGCGCAGACCATCCGACGCGCCCACGCGGTCCACCCGCTGACCGCCGTGCAGACCGAGTACTCGCTCTTCGAGCGCGGCATCGAACACGACGGGGTGCGCGACACCCTGGAGGAGCTGGGAATCGGCCTGGTGGCGTACTCCCCGCTGGGGCGCGGCTTCCTGTCCGGTGCCATCACCAGCCCGGACGACTTCGCCGAGGACGACTGGCGCCGTACCGACCCCCGCTTCCAGGGCGAGAACTTCGACCGCAACCTCGCGGTTGTCCGCGAGGTCCACCGTCTCGCCGCCGACAAGGACGTCACCCCCTCCCAGCTGGCGCTCGCCTGGGTGCAGCACCAGGGCGCCGTCGCCATCCCCGGCACCAAGCGCCGCCGCTACCTGGAAGAGAACACCGCCGCGACCGAGGTGACCCTCACCGACCGGGACATCGCCGCGATCGAGGCGGTCGCCCCGCACGGCGTGGTCACCGGCGAGCGCTACGCGCCCGAGCTGATGCGAACGCTCAACGGTTGAGTTCACGCAAGCGCGCGGCGGTGGGCAGCCGACACCTCACACCAGTGCATCACGAAAGGACATTCCCATGCCCCGAACGGCCGATCGGATCACCATCGGCGAGACGTCGATCACCTATCTCCTGGACGGACACGGTGTACACAATCCGGACACCATGATGCCGGGGGTGGACTGGTCGGCACACCCCGGCTCGCTCGAAGGCGGCCAGCTCGTCCTCACGTTCGGAGCTTTCCTCATCCGCGCCGGGGACCAGAAGATCCTCGTGGATCTCGGTCTCGGCGAGATGGACGTGAATCTTCCCGGACTCGCCCATGTGCAGGGCGGCCGGCTCCTGCAGAGCCTCGCCGCCGAAGGACTGTCCCCCGACGACATCGACACGGTGGTGTACACCCATCTGCATCTCGACCACATCGGCTGGACCAGCGATGTCGCGCCGGTTCCGAGCGCACCCGAGCCGAAAACGCCGAGCGGCCTCACCTTCGCCCGGGCACGGCATCTCATGGCGGAAGCCGAGTGGCGGCACTGGACAACTGAGGCGGCAGGCGAGCTGGGCGGGCCGGACGCCGAGGCCACGATCAAGCCACTCAAGGGTGTCGTCGAGTTCATCGGGAACGGCGACACCATCGCACCCGGCCTCGCTGTCGAGGACACGTCCGGTCACACCCCCGGTCACCTGGCGGTCGTCGTGCGGGACCCGTCGGGCGCCAGCACCGAATCGGTGTTCATCGCGGGAGACATCTTTCATGCTCCGGTAGAAATGGCCGACCCGGCCTGCGTGTTCTCTTCGGACGTCAATCCGGACCAGGCCCGAGCGGTGCGCAACCGCGTGCTCCGGCGACCGGACACCGTGATCGCCGCCGGCCACTTCACCAACGGCGTGTTCGGTCGGGTCACGCCGACCGGCGGCACGTACACCTGGACCCCCGTGGGCCACACGCCGGCGTCCCGCTAAGCACACCCGTGACGCCGGGGAGAGCGACCACCATCGGCACGTGAACGGCACGTTCGGACACCCGGCGCCCGCAGATCAGGAGCCCCTCATGTCAGTACCTCAGACGCCCCGCACATTCGGGGCGAGCACCACCGCCGCCGAGGTGATCGACGGCGTGGACCTGCACGGCCGTCGGGCCGTGGTGACCGGTGCCAGTTCCGGGATCGGAGTGGAGACGGCCCGGGCGCTCGCCGCGGCCGGAGCCGACGTCACCCTGGCCGTGCGGAACACCGACGCCGGTGCGCGCGTGACGGCCCGCTTGGAGGCCGAACTGCCGACCTCATCAGGCACATTGACCGTGGCACGCCTCGACCTGGCCGACCGGTCCACGGTCGAGGCGTTCGTGGCCGCCTGGGACGGCCCGTTGCACATCCTGGTCAACAACGCCGGGGTGATGGCCCTTCCGGAGCTCACCCGCACCCCTGACGGCCGGGAAGCTCAGTTCGCCGTCAACCACCTCGGGCACTTCACGCTCGCCGTCGGCCTGCGCCCGGCACTCGCGGCGGCGCAGGGCGCGCGGATCGTCTCGGTCAGCTCGATCGGCCACCTCTTCTCACCGGTCGTCTTCGACGACCTGGACTACCGCTTCCGCCCGTACGACCCCTGGACCGCCTACGGGCAGTCGAAGACCGCCAACGTCCTGTTCGCCGTCGGGGCCGCCGAGCGGTGGGCCGACGACGGCATCACCGCCAACGCACTGATGCCGGGCAACATCGCCGACACGTCGCTGGCCCGGTACATGGGCGCGGAGCAACTGGCCGGCTTCATCGACACGACCGGACTCGCACTGCCCCCTCAGAAGACCGTCGAGCAAGGCGCCGCGACTACGGCGCTGCTGGCCGCCTCGCCGACGGTGGAGGGCCTCACCGGCCGCTACTTCGAGGACTGCGCACAGGCACAGACGGTCACCGAACGAGCCGGTGCCATCGCGGGCGTGGCGCCCTACGCCCTGGACCGGGAGAACGCCACCCGACTGTGGGCCGTGTCCGAAGCCCTCGTCCACTAGCCAGGCCCCAGGTACGCGCGTATCGGCGGCCGGCTGTACCCGACGTGTCGGGTACAACCGGCTCCTGGTCGCGGCGCCCTGACGCCGCGCAGGTGCGGGCGGTCAGAGGTGGTGCGCCACGAAATCGGCCACCTGCGTGCCGAGTTGCTGACCGGCCTGGTTGTCGATGGCGGTGTGCTGGCCGGACCAGATCCGGCTGAGCCACGCTTCGGTGGCGGCGTCCTGGAAGCCGGCGAAGGTCCGCGTGACACCTTTCGACGTCACCGTGATCTGGTGGTGCGTGCCGTAGAACCCGGCGAGCGTCGTCGCCGCAGCTTGGCTGAGCGCGCCGTGAGCGCCGGGGTATGACGGATCCGGGGCGGTCGGCAGCAGCGGGGTCCAGCTGGGATCGCCGACGATGCCCCGGTTGTAGTGCGTGTCGCCGAGCCGGATCGCGGTCACCGGCCGCCACACGTGGTAGGCGTACTTGGCGTCGTACATCGCGATCGCGGTGTCGGCGAGCGACAGGTCGAGCCGGGCGAAGACCTTCACCGCCTGCTGCAGGCTTGCGTTTTGGGAGGTGACGAGGCCCTGCGCGACCTGGTTCCACACGTTCCAGACGGACGCCGCCGCCCAGAACTTCGCGGCCGCGGTCTGATCGTGCGTGCGGGTGGTACTGGTCTTGCTGCCCAGGCCCTTGACCTCGTTCAGGGCACTCGCGTACGCGGCGCTGCTCACGGCCGGCGGCGCTGCCGGGCGGAACTGGCTCCCGCTGGTCAGCACGAACGGCTTGACCGCACCCCAGTCGCTGAACACCGGCATGGGGAAGGCGGGCGGCGTGGGCCGGTAGTCGCCGGGCAGGCTGCCGGGAGTGAACTGCGGCGGCTTGGTTGAGGACCCGTCAGTGGACCGCAGGCTGATCAGCTGGCGCGCGACCGCTGCTCCCACGCCGATGCCTGCCTGCTTGCCGGCGCTGTTGGCGATCGCGGACAACTGGCCGCTCAGCTGCTGGTCCACGCTTGCGCGCTTGGTGGGGTACAGGGCGGCCAGCACATCGTGAGCTGCCTGGTCCGCCGCGACGTCCGCACGTGCACCCTGAGGTGCCGGCACCGAGAACGCGTACACGGGGTCCGCGTGGGTGATCGAGGCCACCGCGTCGTACTCGGCGGCCTGGAGCAGCGCGAAGCTACGCGTGGGCTGGACGGTGGCCGGTTGGGCCTTGGGATCGCTCAGGATGCCGATGAGCTCGCGGTTCCACGCCACGACCGACCTGCCGGACCCCGCAGCGGCGGTGCTCGTGGTCGGCGACTGGGCGACGGCGGCGGTGGCCCCGAAAGCCGGGCTGGTGAGTCCGGCTGCCAGCACCGTTCCGATCAGGACGGCGAGTGTCTTCTGCTTTCCACTCATTTCGGTGGCTCCTTCTCGCTGGTGGCGGGTCGCGGCAACAGGCGGCAACGCTCGGACCACTCGGGTGCATCACGTGGGCCGCTGCGGACCAGGGAGTCCAGGTACATGGGTGTGTGCTCTCTACTGATCAGCCCGCGAGGCGGGCCGGGTGGGGGTCGGTCATTCGGTTGGTGTTTTCCGTGCCGGGCCCCGGCCTTGAAGACGTGCACAGCTTCCGGGTCAGCGCGGACGTCGTACTGCCGTACGCGGGTGGGCCGGACGTGGGGTGTCGGCTGAACAACGGGTCGGTGGCGTAGCGGAGCCCGGTGAACGGGACGTGCGCCGGTAGCTGGACGCGGGCGGGATCGGCCGCGCGGCGGGGAAGGCCCTGAGGGGCGGCGGAACCATCTCGGTCATCTCGGCTCACTCCTTGCCGGATGGAGGGAAGGAGGGGATCCCGGGGATCGGGTGCTCGTCAGATTCCACGGTTCCGGGGTCCGTGCGGTTCGGCCCGTAAGCACCTTTTGCGAGATTTCATTGATTTGTGGCATATGCGATGAGCGGCCGGGAACGCAGAGACCCGGGTGCTCCGACAGCAACTCGCTCGACCAGGTCCGCAGGCGCAGCGCCGAGACGAGCTCCACCTGCCCGAGATCGGCCTTCACGGCCTGAGGCGCACCGCTGCCACCAGCGTGATCGCCCCGCGCCATCTCCCGAACTGCCCGGACGCCTCGTGGGCACACATCGACCCTTGAGGTCGCCGCAGGTCACGGCTCCGCTGAGCGCAGTGTGCCCACCAACTGGCGAACTCTGGAGACACGAACGGGCCGAACCACATGGCGCCTGTCGCACGTGAAAGTAGACAAGCGCTGGTATTCACGAGATCTCCTCCCCATCCCCCGTCCCATCCGCAAGGAGTGAGCTGAGATGACCCAGCTACTCCCCACGAACTCCCGCCGCCGCCGCAACGCTCGGCTCCACGCCACGCGCCGAAGCCCGCAGCGTCCCCGGTTCGCATCCATCACGGGTGTGCTGCCTGCGCGAGGTTGCTGCCGCCGCCAGGCGCTGCTCACCTTGCCGGCGCAGGAAGCACTCGTCTCCGCCGCCCGTCACTTCACGGCGGAGCTGCTGGAAAGCTGGAGCATTCCCCAGGACGAGCGGGACTCCGCCGTTCTCATCGTCGACGAACTCGCCGCCAATGCCGCCCGGTACGGCCACGAGTGCATGACGCTGCAGCTGGTCCTCGACCACCACGTGCTGCACATCGTGGTCGTCGACTCCGGAGCTGACGTAGGCCGCCCCAGCCATCACATCGCCCCTGACGAACACGGTCGTGGCAACGGCATCGTCGAGTTCCTCTCACAATCGACCGAGGTCCGCCAAGCTCCGGAGGGTCGCGAAGTCCACGCCTGCCTTCAGTGGTCAGCGTGACCGCACCCGGTGAGGCTTTGGTCGCCAGGTGAGCGCGTCGCTCACCTGGCGACCGCGATGAGCATGGCATGGCCTTCGGTCTCCGGCGCGGTCGGCGATGGGGGGCGGGGATGACCGCCGTCGCCCGAACCCGCTTCCCCCGTCCCGCGGTGAACGTCGTGCCACGCGGCGTGACCTGTGCCCCGCCTGTCCGGCCGGCCCGTGCCGGCTTTGGAGGGCTGCCGGCCATGAGGCGCCCGACCTGGCCGGGGCGTCACGCCGGGATGGTGAGCAGCTTCTGGCCGTTGCCGGCGTAGATGTCGAAGTGACTGATCGTTCCTGGGGACATGGGTACGGTCCCGGAGATCTTGGCGCCACGCGGGTACTCGCCGGCCTGCCAGGTGGCGGCGGTCGCCGCGGTGCCCGTGATCCCGACCGCTTGCAGGCTGCATGTGATCCCGGGGGGTGCTCCCTTCGCCGAGACCTGCAGGGCGGTGCCCCAGGCCGCGGGCGAGACCTCGACCGTGGCGGACACGCCGGTGGTGGGGTCGGTTCCGGAGAAAGTATGGACCGGGGCCGGTGACGTCGGTGCGGGCTGCGCGACCTGGCTGCTCGTGGACACGACGGCAGCCAGCCACGTACCGCCCGACGCTGCCGCGGCGATGAGCGTCGTGGCGGCTGCGACCGCTACCAGTTGCCTCCGCACGGCGTTACGGCGTCGGGACGCTGCCTGCTGGAGCAGCCGGTCGAGCCGGCTTCGCTCGGTTTGCTGCGGTACGCCCGGCCCGGCAGCGGCCGCAGGCTGCGGCTCTGGCTGCGCTCGCGCGCGTGCGGCGGCCCGCTGTACCAATCGGTCGGCCAGCTCCTCGCCGGGCGCGGGCGCTGCCTCGCCTGCGGCCTCGGCCTCGCTGACCTTCGCGAGTAGCGCGGGCATTCCCGCCAGTTCGGCATGCTCGGCCTGACACTCGGCGCATTCCGCGAGGTGGGCGCGGACCTGCTCCGTCTCCGCCGGGGACAGCGTTCCCAGCACGTATCCGCCCAGGGAGAACCGGACGGCGTCACGGTCGCCGTTCATGGCCCGCACCTCCTCCACTCCGCTGTCACGGCTCGATACCCCGTTCCTGCAGCGCCAGCCGCAGCGCCTTCAAGGCGTAGTACGTGCGCGACTTCACGGTGCCCACCGGAATGCCGAGCACCTGCGCGGCCTCGACCATCGTCCGGCCCCTGTAGTACGTCTCCAGCAGCACGGCCCGGTGTTCCGGGGAGAGGGTCCGGATGGCCTCGGTCACCGCCCAGCTCTGCAGTGCTTGCTCGATCTCGTCTTCTCCGGGCGTCTGCGCCGCGACCCGTCCCAGCGCCTCTCCATCGACCTCGGTCGGTCTGGCCCGGCGGGCCCGGCGGGCGTCGATGACCAGGTTCCGGGCGACCGTGCACAGCCACGCCCGGGCCGGTCCGCGCTCGGGGTCGAACGCCGCCGGGTGCTGCCAGGCCCGCAGCAGTGTCTCCTGCACGACATCCTCGGCCCATTGCCAGTCTCCTGAGGTCAGTCGCAGGACGAAGTGAAGCAGCGGCCCGGCGTGCTCCGCGTACAGCGTGCGGAGCAGTTCCTCGTCCGCGCGGGAAATGGTCCCCGCACCAGAGACACGGTCCCCGGAGCGATCCGGCTCACTCCCTGGACCGCGTTTCCGAAGACTCCACGGCATAAGTCGATCATCGCATATGCCTCAAATCACTGAAATCTCGCAAAAGGTGCCTACACACCGAACCGCACGACGCCCGGCACCCGTGGAACCTGACGAGCACCGATCCCCGGGCCCCTCCCCCCGTCCCACAAGGAGTGAGCCGAGATGACCCAGATGGTTCCGCCGCCCCTCGGGGCCTCCCCCACCGCGCGGCCGGCGACGCGACGCGACCAGGTGCTGCGGCTCCACGACGCGCTCCGCGAGCGCAGCGGATTTCCGCCCGTGTCCCGCCCGGCGCGCCCGCCATCACGCACGGCGACTGGACCGTCACGGTCGGCGTCACCCGCCTCCAGCTACCGGCGCACGTCCCCGTTCGCCGTGCTCCGCCACGCCACCTACCCGGCTTACCGGCACCCCCACCTCCGGGCCGGCCGCGCACGGCAGCACGGTGGCAGCGTTGACCCGGAAGCCGTGTACGTCCTCGACGCCGGGTCTCGGCGCGGAACACCGACCGGACGACCGACCCCCGCCCGCCCCCATCGCGGGCTGATCAGTAGAGAGCAACACGCCATGCACCCGAAGTCCCTTCCATCACTCCGACGGCCCCTGGTGGCGGCCGGCCTGGCCGTTGCCACTGCGGGCACTCTGGTGCTGCTCAGCGCCTGCGGCGGATCGCCGCAGTCCTCCTCCACCGGTTCCGGCGGTGCCCCAAGCTCCGCCCCGAGCGCCCCGGCAATGCCCGGCATGAGCACGCCGGCAAGCCCTCCGGCCACAACGGCACCGGCGACCGGGAACGCGGTGACGATCCAGAACTTCGCGTTCTCACCAGCCCGCCTGACGGTCAAGGCGGGCACGACGGTGACCTGGACCAACAAGGACACCGACCCCCACACCGTGACCAGCAAGCAAGGATCGGGCGGGCCCCTGAACTCGGCGTCGCTGACGACCGGCGCCACCTACCAATTCACGTTCACCCAACCCGGCACCTATGCCTACTTCTGCACCATCCATCCCTTCATGACCGCGACCGTGGTGGTGACCCCATGAACCAGTGCCCGGACGCGCGCGGCAGGGCGCCAGGCGCCGACCTTGACAATCCAGCCGGCGGACACGCCATGACATGGCATCAACTCGGAGGAGTGATCCGCATGAACGCCAGGAAGGGACCCGGCTCCGCTATGCGTCCGGCCTTCGCGACACGCCTGGCCGTCGCCGGCACGCTCGCCGGCAGCGGCTACCTCCACGCTCAGCTCTACCTCGACGGATACCGCTTCATCCACGTCGTCGGCGCCCTGTTCCTGCTCCAGGCGATCGCCGCCTTCGCGGTTGCCGCTCTGATGCTGTTCACGGCACCGGTGCTGCTCAGGGCCGCAGCTGCCGGCGTCGCGCTCGGTGCTCTCGCCGGGTTCGCCGCCTCCCGCACGATCGGCGTGTTCGGCTTCACCGAACGCGGCCTGCAGCCCGCCCCCGAAGCCCTGCTCAGCCTCCTGCTGGAGGGCGGCACACTGCTGATCCTCGCAGCCTGGCAGGCAATCGCCTGGGCCCGTCGCCCTCGTAGCCCCCAACATCCCGTAGATCCCAACGAAAGGGCCCTCGCTCGTCGAGGCTGAGGCCCTGCCAGGAGCGCCAACGAGAGAGCTGTCACTGTCACTGGAGCACTTCGCACAGCCGCGGCCACCGTCCCTGCCACAGTCGCGCTCGGACACGCAACCACCTGGCTATGCCGGTGTTGTTGGCCCCACCCAGTGACGGCTCGAGGCGTTCCACTGCCCGCCGCCAGGGTGAAACAACGAGACTCCGCTGTTCGGTGCACGGAATGTACTGTCCGCTCACATACAGTAACCAATCGGGTTGCACCCCTCCAGGATCCCCCGGCGGGTGCAACGCGGTCGTCTGTCTGCCCGAGAAGACGGTATCCGGCTTGGTCCTGGATCACACCCGCCCGTGCGGCTGGGGACGCGTAGAAGGAACGATGGCCATGAATGCGAACTCCGCTCCACCGGTCCGACGGTCGCCTACGGTGTGCCTGGTCGCCGTCGCCGTTGCCGGAGCAGTGGGGCTGGTCAGCGCGTGCGGCGGATCGTCATCCAAACCCTCCGGCGCACTGAGTCCCGGACCCGGTCAGACGAGCCTGGCGGGATTCCCCGGCGCCTCCGGAACGAGCGGTACGGTCACGGCCAGCCCACCACCAAGCACGCCCCCGACCTCACCTACCAGCGGGCAGCCGTCCGCCACCAGCGGCCAGCCCTCGGCCGCCAGCAGCCAGGCGTCCGCTCCAGCGGCCGCCAACGCAGTGACGATCAAGAACTTCGCGTTCAACCCGGCCACCCTGACGGTCAAGGTGGGCACGAAGGTGACCTGGACCAACACCGACCCCGACGCCCACACCGTCACCAGCAAGCAAGGATCGGGCGGGCCACTGCAGTCGGCGGCCCTGGCCACCAACGACACCTACAGCTACACGTTCACCACCCCCGGCAGCTACCCGTACTTCTGCTCCATCCACCCGTTCATGACCGCGACCGTGGTGGTGACCCCGTGACCGAGGACAGCCACGACTCCAACGGCGGCGGCGAGCACGACATGACCCGCCGCCAGCTCATGCGGCACTCCGCCTGGTTCGGTGGCGCCGTGGTCCTGACCGTCGTCGCGGGAGAGGTGATCAGTCACATCCCCGGTTCGACGAGCGCAGCCCCAGCGAGCAGCGCCGACCTGCGGTTCGTGCAGATCTCCGACAGCCACATCGGCTTCCAGGGCCCGGCCAACATGGACGTCACCGCGACGTTCGCCGCAGCGATCAACCAGGTCAACTCCCTGGGCTACAGGCCTGACTTCGTGATGCACAGCGGTGACCTGACGCACCTGTCCACCCCCGACGAGTTCGACCAGGTCAAGCAGATGATGTCGCAGCTGGACACGGACCGGGTCTTCACCGTGCCGGGCGAGCACGACTCGATCGGAGACAACGGACCACGCGCCTACCGACAGGCTTTCGGCCAGAACACCCTGGGCGACGGCTGGTACAGCTTCGACACCCACGGTGTGCACTTCATCGCGCTGGTCAACACGCTGCACCTGGAGCAGCTCGGCCACCTGGGCAACGACCAGATCGACTTCGTGCGCAAGGACATCGCCGGCCTGTCCTCGGACACCCCCATCGTCATCTTCAGTCACATCCCGTTGTTCGCGATGTATCCGACGTGGGGCTGGGGCACCGACGACGCGGTGCAGCTGCTGTCGATGTTCCGCCGCTTCTCCTCGGTCACGTGCCTCAACGGGCACGTCCACCAGCTGTTCAGCAAGACCGAGGGCAACATCACCTTCCACTCGGCCCGCCCCACCTGCTACCCGTTCCCCAAACCCGGCCAGGGCCCCGCCCCACTCCCACAGGTACTGCCCGCCGGACAGCTCAAGGACGCACTCGGCATCCGCACCGTCAACTACTGGCAGGGCAACCACGCACTGGCCATCAAGGACACGAAACTCGCATGAACACCCGGAGCACGAACACCCGAAGACTGCCCGCCCTCGCCCTGCGCCTGGCGCTCGCCGCCACGCTCGCGGCGAGCGGATACATCCACGCCCAGCTCTACATCGACGGATACCGCTCCATCCACATCATCGGCTCGTTGTTCCTCCTGCAGGCCAGCACCTCCTTCGCAGTGGCCGCACTCCTCCTACTGGCGGCACCCCCGCTCCTGCGCATCGCCGCCACAACGATCGCCATCTGCACGCTCGCCGGGTTCACCGCTTCCCGCACCACCGGACTGTTCGGATTCTCCGAAAACGGCCTGCAACCCACCCCGCAGGCCCTGCTCAGCCTCATCGCCGAAACGCTCACCCTGCTGATCCTCGCGGCCTGGAAGGCATCCGAGGCTGCGGCGAAATCGAGGGCCGGGGCGGCCGAGCACGTGTAGGGCCTCGCTCACCCCGCCGACCACCGACGGCACCACGACGCCCTGTGGCTTCTCCTGCCCGCGCTGGTGTGGCCGGCCTCTACTGGTTCGGCCGCGTCCACACCCCCAAACCGCCAACTACGAAACCAGCCTCTTCAGGAACCGCGGCGACGCGAGACTGCTGAGAGCCCAAATGGGCTCCGCGCTCCTGGGCCTGGCGCTTATTCAGCCCGAAGTGCACGGCGGGACGGCGTGCGGGCAGCCAACCGGCTGGTGAGAAGGAGGCCGCAGCCGCGTCAAGGGCGCGGTCCGTTTCCATGCGCTCCCTACGCCGCGGGCACCTCAACGGGACACTTGATCTCCCGGACAGTCCCGGGGCTCTACGCTGCGGGCATGACCTCGCGACACGCACAGTGGGCCAGGCTGCGCCGGCGGTTGTGGCGGCCGCCGCGCGCGCATGGCGAGCAGCCGCGCGAGCGGGTGGTCGGTCCACTCGAGTTGTTCTACGACCTGGTGGTCGTCGTGCTGGTGGCCCAGGCCGCCCATCACCTGGCCGGGCACCTGACCTGGAGCGGGCTGGGTGAGTTCGCCGCCGTCTTCGCGCTGGTGTGGATCGCATGGTTCAACGGCAGCCTGCACCACGAACTGCACGGGTACGAGGATGCCCGCGGCCGGAGCATGTTCCTGCTGCAGATCCTGGTGCTCGTGCCTCTGGGCGCGTGCATCCCCGAGGCGGGCGGCGCGCGCGGAATCGCGTTCGCCGTGAACGCGGGGGTGCTCTTCGCGGTACTGGCGGTGCTGTGGCTGTTCGCCGCACGCGGTGACAGCCCCGAATTCCGCCGCCCCAGCATGCTTTTCGTCACCGGAACGGCCCTCTGCGCGGTCGTCGCGGCCGTGAGCGCCGCCCTGCCGGCGGGCATCCGTGTGCTGACATGGGCTCTGCTGGCCCTCGCCTACCTGACAGGGTTCGCGGTCCTGATCGGTACGGCCACCCCGGTGCAGGCCACCGCGCTCACCGTGACCGATGCACTCACCGAACGGTTCGGCCTCCTCATCATCATCGTGCTTGGCGAAACCGTGACCGGCGTCGTCGACGGACTGGCCCACGAGCCGACCACCGCGCTCACCGTCGCCGTCGGACTCGTCGCCGTCGTCGTCGGCTTCGGCGCCTGGTGGACGTACTTCGACTTCGCCGGACATCGGCCACCAAGGCCCACCCGCACGAGCACCGTGCAGTGGATGCTGGTCCACTTGCCGCTCACGGCCGCGATGGCCGCGATGGGCGCCGCGATGGTCAGCCTCGTCGAACACGCCCACGACAGCCGGACCCCCGCCGCAACGGCCTGGGTGCTCTGCGGGGGCGCGGCCACGGCGCTCTGCGCGACGATGCTGCTGGCGGCTTCGCTGCGCGTCTGGCGGCAGGAGCGCAGGCTCTACCGGCCACTGGCCGGCATCTGCGTCATCGTTGCCATCGTGTGCCTAGGAGTCGGCGCAGCACGCCCGGCTCCACTCGTCCTTGGCCTCGCCCTCGTCCTCCTCCTCGGTGTCCCGTGGGGACTCGCCGTGGCATACCACCTGTCCCACGAAGAGGAACCCACTGCCGAGAGAGAGGGGTGAGCGTTCCGGTGAAGGCCGAAGCGCACCAGCACCACAGCCGCGGACGCTTCGCCCAACTCGTCCGCGCAGCCGCCGCACGCAACCGCGACCGGCTGATCTGAGGCACCCGGTACCCGACAGCGCCCACCCAGCGAGAATAGTCACACGCGGAATCGACGAGACCACTCAACGTTTCCCCCTTGGCGCCTGCTCAAGGGAGATCCGCAGGCCACAAGCCCCCTTCCAGGGTTGGTGGTCGCATGATGGTCGCCAGCGGCACGCTGGCTGGAAGGAGAACGACCCGCGCACCCCTTCGAGGCGATCACCATGCGCAGCTCACCCACCCCTGAACGAGGACGGGTCTACCGGCGTTGTGGCTGCCGCGACGACCAGCGTCGCCAGCTCGGCACCCGCTGCCCGAACCTCGCTGCCAACCCCGAGCACGGCACCTGGGCCTTCGCCGTCGACGTCCCCTCCACCGACGGCCACCGCCGCACAATCCGCCGAGCAGGCTTCCCCACCGAGGTCGACGCCCGCATCGCGCTGCGGCGCTTCAACCAGTCCCTGCCCGCCTTCGTCATCATCGACCCGCGGCAGACCACCGCCGACTACCTCATCACCTGGCTCGCCGAGAAGGAACTCCACCTCAAGCCCACCACCATCGCCCGCTACCGCGCCTACATCGAACAGGACCTGATCCCCGCCCTCGGCACCATCCCCCTCGACGACCTCACCCGCCAGCACCTGAGCGCCTTCGTCACCACCCAACTGCGCCACCACCGCGGCAAGGTCACCGTCCACCGGATCATGTCCACCCTCTCCAGTGCCCTCAGCTCCGCCGTCACTGGCGAACGCCTCGCCCGCAACCCCGCCAAGCCCCCACTCATCTCACGCCCCGCCCCCGCCGAGCGGCACCTGTGGACCGAGGAGGAAGCCGCCCACTTCCTGCGCTTCACCCACGTCACCGACCCGCTCTTCGCCGACCTCGCCGAACTGATGATCGGCACCGGCATGCGCAAAGGCGAAGCCCTCGCCCTGCAATGGGACGACGTCCACTTGCGTGAGCGCACCCTGTTCGTCCGCGCCACCCTCTCCGTCATCGACAACAACCAACTCCTGCTCACCACGCCGAAGACCAAGGGCAGCCGAACCTGGGTCGCCCTGTCCGACCGCGCCGCCGACGCCCTCGACGACCGAGCCGGCTCCCGCGCCTTCGGCCAGATCACCCCCGCCGGCGGCTACGTCTTCCACCGCCACGGCCGCCCGCTCCACCCCAAGAGCGCCCTCGATCGCTTCTACCTGCTCTGCGACAAGGCCGGCGTCCGTCGCATCGCCCTGCACGACCTGCGCCACCTCGCCGCCAGCTTCGCTATGGCCGCCGGCACGCCCCTATCCGTGGTTTCCAAGACCCTGCGCCACCGCACCCTGTCGACCACCGCGAACATCTACGCCGACCTCACCCACCTCGCCGCCCGCGCAGCCGTCGACGCCATCGCCTGGACCCTCAACACCGCCGACCGCGCCATCCTGGGCGAACCGACCTGCCGAGCCCGGCGCCCCTGGCACCAAGAACCGCGCCCCCACCGGCAACTGCCCGCACACCAACACGCAGGAACAAAAGAACCGTCAGCCGCGTGGCCGATGTGGCCCGGAGACCACCATGCGACCACCAGCTGACCGAACATCAAAAAGGCCGCTCCCGCCAGAAGCGGAAACGGCCTACGACCTGCAGTTTTGCAAGTCGGGACGACAGGATTTGAACCTGCGACCCCTTGACCCCCAGTCAAGTGCGCTACCAAGCTGCGCCACGTCCCGTGGTCTCGGTGCCGGGCGGCTGGGCCTGGGGGGCTCTGCCGGTCGGCTTCTCGACCTTGTCTCCGGTTGTCCCGGCGACGTGGAAAACAATACAGCACGTGGAGGGGTGCTCGCTGCCAGGTTTCGGGTGGGTGGGTCAGGGGGTGGGGTGGCGGGCGTCGTAGGTGAGGAAGGCGGGGCGGCGGACGGCGAGGAGGAGGACGGCGGCGACGCAGGCCAGGCCGCCAGTGATCACGGAGGTGGCGGGGCTGGTGAGGGCGGCGACGGCACCGGACTCGAAGTCGCCGAGGCGGGGGCCGCCGACGACGACCACCATGAAGATGCCCTGGAGGCGTCCGCGCATCTCGTCCGGGGCCGCGACCTGCATCATCGTGTTGCGGAAGATCATGCTGACGGTGTCGGCGCAGCCGGCGAGGGCGAGCAGGAACAGGCCGAGCCAGAGGTTGTGGAGCACGCCGAAGGTGGCGATGGCGAGGCCCCACGCGGCGACGGCGGTGAGGACGGCGGCGCCCTGGCGGTGGATGCGGGCGACCCAGCCGGAGAAGAGGGCGCCGACCAGGGCGCCGACGGCGGGGGCGGAGACCAGCAGGCCGACGGTGCGGGCGTCACCGCCGTAGAAGGTGACCGCGATGGCGGGGAAGAGGGAACGCGGCAGGCCGAAGATCATCGCGGCGAGGTCGGCGAGGAAGCTGGTGCGCAGGTTGGGCTGCTCGCGCAGGAAGCGGAGCCCGTCGAGGACGGAGGCGCGGGCCTTGCCCGCGTCGAGCGGACGCATGGCGGGCAGGCGCCACATCGCGTACAGGGTGCCGGTGAAGGCGACGGTGTCGACCAGGAAGGCCGCCTGGGCCCCGTAGGCGCCGATGAGGAGGCCGCCGAGCATGGGGCCCACGGTGAGGCCGAGGTTCATGCTGACGGTGTTCAGGGCGTTGGCCGCGGGGAGCTGGTGGGAAGGGACGAGGCGCGGGATCATCGCCGAGCGCGCGGGCGAGCTGAGGGCGAAGAAGCAGGCCTGGGCGGCGACGGCGGCGTAGAGGACGGCGACCTGGCCGAGGCCGGCCATGGCTTGGACGGCGAGGACGGCGGAGACGACGGCCAGGCCGGCGGCGCCGATCAGGCCGAGCTTGCGCCGGTCGACGCGGTCGGCGATCACGCCGCCGTAGAGGCCGAAGGCGATGAGCGGGACGAACGAGAAGAGGCCGACCACGCCGGTCGCGAAGGCGGAGCCGGTCAGCTCGTAGACCTGGACGGACACGGCGACGGCCGTCATCTGCTGGCCTATGGAGGAGACGGCCTGACCCAGCCAGACCCGCCGGTAGTCGGCGTGGTCCCGCAGCGGGCTGAGATCGGCGAAGGCCCGCCGATACCACGGGCCGGCTGCTACGGGCTCCCGGGATGAGGAGACGGGATCGGCGGACGAGGAGACAGGATCGGCGGACGGCGGAGCCTCTGAAGGGCGCGTTGATGAATGATGGTCGTTCGGCACAACCCTCCATGCTCCGCCCTGCCGTTCGTGCGCTCCCCACCGGGGCCCGCACGAACGAGCGCGCCCCAGGTCAGGGTTACCCCGTCAGGTCCGGGTTACCGGGTCAGAACCTGCTTCTCCCCCGCCTCCACCGCGAAGTCCAGCCGGTTGCCCGGCGGCGGGAACGGGCAGATGAAGTGGTCCGCGAAGGCGCACGGCGGCAGGTACGCCCGGTTGAGATCGAGCACGGTGCGGCCGTCCGCGTCCGGCGCGGGCAGCGTGATGAAGCGGAAGCGGTAGGTGTCGATGCTGCTCGTCGCGTCCGCGATGACGCCGCTGAGGCGGTTGCCGGCGCGGCTGACGGTCAGGGTGCGGTGCTCGCCGGCGACGGTGAACGCGATCTGCCCGGTGACGGCCAGCGGGCGCTCCTTGCCGTCCGCGTTCGGGACGAGGACGGACTGCGCGTCGTCCGCCTCGAACGGGGTGAAGACCGCGGGGACGGCCCACTCCGGCGAGTAGGGGTACGCGGAGATGCCTGCGAAGGAGGCCCGGCGGGGGGCGGCGGGGTCGAAGACCCGCAGGGCCAGCTCGCCCTCGCGCTCGATCGGGACGAGCAGCGCGTCGCCGAGGGCGGCGGTGTCGGCGGCCGGGTCGGTGTCGGGACGGAGCAGCACCTCGCCGTCGACCGGGTCGGCGCCACCGCCGACCGTGATGCCGTCGGCCGCCGTCGCGCGGACCCGGACGCCCTCCGCGTCGGCCCACCAGCGCCCGGGCAGCCCAGGGATCTCGATGGGCTCGGGCTCCAACCAGTGCGTGCCGGTGAGTGCGAGCTGCCCGTGCGGCGCACTCACCGACGCCGCCCGATTGTCGCTCCAGTGCTTCCAGTCCTCCGCGGCCGTCGCTGTCATCGGCAGACCCTCCCATCCGGTCCGCGGCCCGCCGCGCGGTGGGCCGCCCTTCTCGATCACCCAGCACAACACCGGCCGCCCGGCCGATTCATCCCCGCCACCGCCGCCCGCCCCGAAACGGAAACACGGTGGCAACAGCGCGCAATCCCAGCAAACCCGGCAATCTCACCCCTGCAACGGCCGGAACAGGCCCTCCTGCACCACGGACACCACCAGCCGCCCGTTCCGGTCGAAGATCTGCCCGCGGGCGAGCCCGCGCGCGCCGTGGGCGATCGGGGACTCCTGCTGGTAGAGCAGCCAGTCATCGGTCCGGAACGGACGGTGGAACCACATCGCGTGGTCCAGCGAGGCCATGTCGAAGTGCCGGGTGCCCCAGAGCGGCTCGACGGGCGCGCGCACGGCGTCCAGCAGCGTCATGTCGCTCGCGTATGTCAGGGCGCAGACGTGTATCAGCGGGTCGTCGGGCAGGGCGCCGTTCGTCCGCAGCCAGACGCCGCTGCGCGCCTCGACGTCCGTCAGCTCCTCCTTCGTCCAGCGCAGACGGTCGACGTAACGGATGTCGAAGGGCTGGCGGCGGCTGATGAACGGGGGCAGTTCGCCGAGCCGGGAGCCGACCTCCTCCAGGGCGCTGGGCAGTTCCTCGGGGGCGGGGACGCCCGGCATGGGGTGCTGGTGCTCGATGCCGCCCTCCTCGGCGAGGTGGAAGTCGGCGGTGAGGGCGAAGATCGAGCGGCCGCCCTGGATGGCGAGCACCCGGCGGGTGGTGAAGGAGCGGCCGTCGCGGATCCGGTCGACCTGGTAGACGATCGGCACGCCGGGCACCCCGGGGCGCAGGAAGTAGGCGTGCAGCGAGTGGACCGGCCGGTCGCCGTCGACCGTGCGCCCCGCCGCGACCAGCGCCTGCCCGGCGACCTGGCCGCCGAACGTCCGCTGCAGCGCCTCCTCGGGGCTTCGGCCGCGGAAGATGTTCAGCTCGATCTGCTCCAGGTCGAGCAGATCGACGAGGTCGTCGACGGGGGTACCCATGGCTTCGCTTCCTCTCCGGGCCCGCAGCCCGGGCGGAGGTCTTCCGTCCGGCTGCCGGAGCCCGTTCTCTCGAATTCTCCAGCTCACTCGAATTCTCCGGCGACCGGTGGAATTCCCGCTCCCCGGTCCGAAGCCCCCGATTCACTCGAACGAGTGCCCGATCGACGACCCGGCGACGCGACGACCCGACGACCCGACGACCGATCCGACCGCTGCTGCACCACGCCCCCCCGCCCCCACCCCGCCCTACTCCAACCCCGACTGCCGCACGGTGATGTTGAGCCGCCCCACCAGCCCCAACGCCGGATCCGCCGTCCCCGCCAGCGTCCGCACCACCCCGTGGTAGGCGAACCGGGCCGGACCACCGAAGACGAGCAGATCGCCGCTGCGCAGCTCCAGGTCGGTCCACGGACGGGTCCGGGTCTCGGTGTTCCCCAGCCGGAAGACGCAGGTGTCGCCGAGCGAGAGCGAGACGACGGGCGCGTCCGTCCGCTCGTCGCGGTCCTGGTGGAGGCCCATTTTGGCGCCGTGCGCGTAGTGGTTGACGATCGCGATGTCCGGCGCGTACGACGCGGCGCCCGCGACCTCCCCGGCCCGGTCCCCGTACGCGTCCGTCACCGCCCGCCGGGCGAGGTCCCCGAGGAGCGGCGGGAACGGCTTGACCGGCGCGCCGTCGTCGGCGGTCCGCCGGTACCCGTACGGGAACCAGTGCCAGCCGAGGCTCACCATCCGGACGGACATCACCCCGCCGGTCGGCATCCGGACGGTGTGCAGGCCGGCCGAGCCACGGGCCCAGTCCCGGCAGGCGGCGACGAGCCGCAGCTGGGCGCTGGCGTCCAGCCAGCCGGGGAGGAGGACGGCACCGGGCGCCGGCTCGGAGCGCTCGCGCGGGGCGGAGGGCTCCGACGGGTCACCGAACAGCTCGCCCTGGATCACCCCCCCATCCTCGCGCATCGCCGGGCGGAGATCCCGGTCGGGCGGACGCCAGCCCATCAGCCCCGGTTTCCGCGCATTCCGGCCACGTCTCCCGCCCGGCACCAGCACTGCCACGACCGGCAGCACCAGGACCGGAAAAGCCACCGCATCGCCCCCCCGACACGCCGGATACGCCGACGGCCGCTCCCCCGCGCAGCGGAGAAGCGGCCGTAGCGATGAGCGACACGACACCTGCCTCAAGGGCAACCGGCGTCAAGGGACGCGGACGATGTCAGGCGACGTCAGACGCTCAGGACCTGGCCCGGGAAGATCAGGTTCGGGTTGCCACCCACGACCTTGGCGTTGTTCTTGTACAGGTCGTGCCAGTCGACGCCCTGCGCGGCGGCGATGGAGCTCAGCGTGTCACCGGACTTGACGGTGTAGCTGCCGCTCTTGGCCGGGCCGACCGGCGCGACGGGCTTGGCGTCGCTCGAACGGTTCCAGGACTGCGCGCCCTTGTCGGCCTTCGGAGCGGCCTTCGGAGCGGCCGTCGCGACGTCGGCCTTCGGAGCCTGAGCCGGCTTCGCGGCCGGGACGGCAGGCTTCGCGGCGGTCGCGCCGGCGGAGGTGTCGACGGAGGCCGGGGCGCCGCCCTTGGTCAGGCCGGCCTTGACGGAGCACACGGGCCAGGCGCCCGGGCCCTGCGAGGCGAGGACCTTCTCGGCGACGGCGATCTGCTGCGCCTTGGTGGCCTGGTTGGCCTGCGCGGCGTAGGCGGTGCCGCCGTACGCGGCCCAGGTGCTGGAGGTGAACTGCAGGCCGCCGTAGAAGCCGTTGCCCGTGTTGATGGCCCAGTTGCCGCCGCTCTCGCACTGGGCGACGGCGTCCCAGGTGGAGACGGGGGCGGCGGAGGCCGAGGTGGCCGTGACGAGGCCGGCCACCGGCAGGGCCGCGACGGCGGCGCCCGCGACGACCGCCAGGCGCACGCGGTTGCGCGTGGTGGCGGTGGAGGTGGTGGCAGCGGCGGTCTCGTGACGGAAGGTCATGGGGTTCCTCTCGACAGCCCCGGGCGGGCATGCGGAACCAGGCCCTGGAAGGGGCCGCGTTCGTTGCCGCGTCCGTCGGACGGCCGTGCACGTGTCGGACGTGCCGCTGCCGCCCCGGCCACCCAGCCGCTCGCCGACGACCTGTTCGAGCGATCGCGTCGGCGGGCACGTGCCGCTGCCGGTACCGGACCGGCGGGCTGTGCGTCGGGGGTGAACCCGGGTGGCGCTCGTTGCGCCGCCCAAGAAGCTACGAGCCGGTCGGTGAGGAAACCAAAACCCGAGCGGTCTACCCAGCTCACACAAGGGTTACCAGCGGTAACAGGGACACAATTACGCCCGAATTGCCCGGTTTGGTCGTCAATTCCAAGATCAAATACCGCAGCCGCGTGACCCACCTCACGGCTTCATTTCGGCAGGCCCGCCCACGACATCGACACATTGCGACCACTTGGACACGCGCTGCGGTCGGATCCGGGGCAATTCCCGTCAGCCTCGACGCCCACCCGTGACGCCTGACACAGGGGTCCGTTGGTAATGGCGACCTCCCCGTAACCGCAACCCAGACCCACCAGACCCACCCGAGGAGACCCTGTGCCGCGCATGCTCACCGTCAGCGACGAGGTCCGGTCCGAGATCGGCGACGACGAGGCCGACCGCCTCCTCGGCGGCGACCGCGCACCCGACAGCTACGAGTGCACCTCCTGCCGCACCCCCGGCGACACACACTCGGACCCCACCAGCACAGTGCTGTTCGTGGGCGACGAAACCGCCGTGCTCGCCTTCGCCCACGCCCGCTGCATCCCGTCCCAGGTGGTGCCGGTGTCAGAGGAGCAACTCGCCGGCGCCGTCCGCAGCATCAACCAGGTCCAGACCGACGCCCCGGCCTTCCCCGCCGCCGCCACACCCGCCCCGTCCACCCCGTCCGCCGCGCCTGCCGTACCGACGACGGACACCCCGGTCCTCGCGGCCCCGGGTACCGACGGCCGGCCCACCTCCCCCGGCCAGGTCGCCATCCTCGGCATCACCTGCGGCCTGGTGCTGCACGGCAAGGTCGGACACGCATCGCTCGTGGTCGAGCCGACCGGGCCGGTCGGCCGCCCGGGCAACACCTCCGGCGAGGACGAGTTCCTCGACCTGCTCCAGGACGCCGGCTTCCAGCCCGTCGCCGACCTCGACGAGACACCCGACCAACTCCCGGGCTGGTCGGTCCTGGTGGCCATGGGCAAGCTGCACGCGATCCTGCAGCCCGCGGCGGCCGGCGGCAGCACCGGCTGGTGGCAGGCGCACCAGCCGCTCCAGGTGACCGACGCGTGGCGACTGGCCGCGAGCCAGCTCTCCGAGGTGACGATGTACGCCGTTCCGGCCGGCATGATCGGCCGCCAGCCGCGCGAGGACCTGCTCCGCCAGGCGCTCGAGCGCGCGGTGTCGCTGGGCCAGGTGGTCGCGGCCTCCCTCCCGCTCGCCGGTACCTGAGCCGTACCGCCGCGCCACGCCCACACGCCACTCAACGCCGCGACCACCCGGCGCCGCACACACCACTCGGCGCCACCACCATCGGCGCCGCGACCACCCGGCGCCACGACCACCCCACGGCTCGCCCGGCCGGAAGGCGGCTCTCCGATCGGCTTAGGCCACCTTCCGGCCGGGCCCCCGTGCCCCGCATCCCCGGAGGCTCTCGCTCGTTGGCCCTTTTGTGTACAGCTACGACGTCTCCGAGGCCCCCGGCCGGACCGCCACCGCCCCCCGCTCGATCCCGGGCATGCGCCCGTCGTACGACGCGGAGCACCCCCACTCGACGACGCCGATCTACGACGAGCTGTACTCCGAGTACCGGCGGCTCTTCCGCGCGCTGCCGGGCGACCGCTCGGGCGAGGAGGACCTGAAGTTCACCGGCTTCGCGATCCGCGACAACTACCCGATGCCGGTGGACCCACGGTCGTACCCGGCGCAGCAGCAGGCGTTCCACACCTATGAGGGCCAGACGGCGGGCCTGCCGCAGTTCATTCCGGCCCAGCAGGCGAACCCGCACCCCGCCAACCCCACCAGCGACGGCTACGGCCAGGCCACGCACCACGCGACCGGACACCACCCGGCGGAACACCACACCACCGGCCAGCACCCGACCGGGCACCACGCCACCGGCCACCATCCGGCTGGGCACCACGTCACCACCCACCACGCCCCGAACGGCCACCAGGCCTCGCCCGCACCGCAGTTCACCAACGGCCAGGGCTGGGTGGCCGCCGGCTACCTCGGCGCGGCGGGCATGATCCCCCACCCGATGCCCGCGCCGCCCCCGGTCCCGTCCCCGATGATGGGCACGGCCCCGTCCGCCGCCGGACGCCACCGCCAGATGCTGTCCCTCCCCCCTGGCCGCATGGGCAACCACCACTGAACTCCGACGAGCGCTGGACTGCGACCACCACTGACCCGCACAGCAGCACACGCGCAGAACGCACACAACGACCGAGGGCCCCGCCGCCGAAGCGACGAGGCCCTCACCCGTACTCACCTGCATCCGCACCTACACATAGGCGCTACTTCTTCTTGCGCTTCTCCCGCACGCGCACCGAGATCGAGATCGGCGTCCCGACGAAGCCGAACTCCTCGCGCAGCCGGCGCTCGATGAAGCGCCGGTAGCCCGCCTCCAGGAAGCCCGAGGCGAACAGCACGAAGCGCGGCGGACGGGTGCCCGCCTGGGTGCCGAACAGGATGCGCGGCTGCTTGCCGCCGCGGATCGGGTGCGGGTGGGCGGCCACGAGCTCGCCGAGGAAGGCGTTCAGCCGGGCGGTCGGGATGCGGGTCTCCCAGCCGTCCAGCGCGGTCTCGATCGCCGGGACGAGCTTCTCCATGTGCCGGCCGGTCTTGGCCGAGACGTTGACGCGCGGGGCCCACTGCACCTGGACGAGGTCGCGCTCGATCTCGCGCTCCAGGTAGTAGCGGCGCTCCTCGTCGAGCTGGTCCCACTTGTTGTAGGCGATGACGACGGCGCGCCCGGCCTCGACGGCCATCGAGATGATGCGGGTGTCCTGCTCGGCCAGGGTCTCGCTGGCGTCGATCAGGACGACCGCGACCTCGGCCTTCTCCAGTGCGGAGGCGGTGCGCAGCGACGCGTAGAAGTCGGCGCCGGCGGTCAGGTGGACCCTGCGCCGAATACCGGCGGTGTCGACGAACTTCCAGGTCTTGCCGCCGAGTTCGATCATCTCGTCGACCGGGTCGCGGGTGGTGCCGGCCAGCTCGTTGACGACCACCCGGTCCTCGCCGGCGACCTTGTTGAGCAGGCTGGACTTGCCGACGTTCGGGCGGCCGATCAGCGCGACGCGGCGCGGGCCGCCGGGGGCGGCGTCGCCGAAGGTCTGCGGCGGGGCCTCGGGCAGGGCGGCCATGACGGCGTCGAGCAGGTCGCCCGAGCCGCGGCCGTGCAGCGCCGAGACGGGGTACGGCTCGCCCAGGCCGAGCGACCACAGGTAGGCGGCCTCGGCCTCGGTGGACGGGCCGTCGACCTTGTTGGCGCACAGGACGGTCGGCTTGCCGGCCCGGCGGATGATCTTGATCAGGGCCTCGTCGGTGTCGGTGGCACCGACAGTGGCGTCCACGACGAACAGCACCGCGTCGGCCTGCTCGATGCCCAGCTCGGCCTGGGCGGCCACCATGGCGTCGATGCCGAGGACGTCGATCTCCCAGCCGCCGGTGTCGACGACCTTGAAGCGGCGGCCGTTCCAGCTGGCCTCGTAGGTGACCCGGTCGCGGGTGACGCCCGGCTTGTCCTCGACGACGGCCTCGCGGCGGCCGATGATGCGGTTCACCAGGGTCGACTTGCCGACGTTCGGGCGGCCGACGACGGCCAGCACCGGCAGCCGGACGTGCTCGGCGGCGTCGAGGCCGTCCACGTCGTCGAGGTCGAAGCCCTCTTCGGCGGCGAGGGCCATGAACTCGGCGTACTCGGCGTCGTCCAGCTCACCGTGGCCGGTGGTGGCGTGCTCTGCGGTCATGTTCGTCTGTTCCGTTTCCCGGCCCGGCCCTTCCCAGGGGCGCGCCGTGCGTACCTGCCCCGCTCGGGGCAGCGCGAGTACTTCTCCTGCGGCACCTCGGCGGCGCCGCAGCTCGTTGGGGTCCCCCGGAGCCGGAGCTCGGCGGATCACCGGTGCAGAAAAGCGGTGGTCACACCGACGACAGGCCGGCCCGCTCCTCCACCAGCGCGGCGATCCGCTCGATCACCTGCTCCAGCGTGAGGTCACTGGTGTCCACCAGGACCGCGTCGGCGGCCTGGGTCAGCGGAGCCGTCTTCCGGGAGGAGTCGGCGGCGTCCCGGCGGGCGAGGTCGGCGGCCATCGCGGTGATGGTCGACTCGTCGACGCCCTTGGCCCGCAGCTCGGCCGCCCGGCGCTCGGCGCGGGCCGTCTCGGAGGCGGTCAGGAAGATCTTGACGGTGGCGTCCGGGAACACCACGGTCCCCATGTCCCGGCCCTCCGCGACGATGCCGCGCTCGGCGACCTCGGCGCAGCCGCGCTGCAACTCGACCAGCTGGGAGCGCACCGCCGGCACCGCGGACACGGCGCTGACCCGCGCCGTCACCTCGGGGCCGCGGATCGGCCCGGACACGTCCTGCCCGTCCACCGTGATGGTGGGCCCGTCGGCGTCCGTCCCCGACACGATCACCGGCTTGCCGCACGCGACGGCCACGGCCTCCGCATCGTCGGTGTCGACGTCGTTGGCCAGCATCCACCAGGTCATCGCCCGGTACATGGCACCGGTGTCCAGGAAGCTCAGGCCCAGCCGGGCGGCGACGGCGCGCGAGACGGTCGACTTGCCGGAACCGGAGGGTCCGTCGATGGCGACGACGACCGGGGCGTGCGACGCTCGGTCGGCAGTGTCCACGGGGTCGAACCTCTCTCTGAGCATGGGACCCGGAGCCTGGACAGCCATTGAACAGGCACACGACCGGGGATTGTCTCCCTCAAGGTTAATGGACCGCCGCCGGACCCCGTCCCGCCCGACCCCTCCCCGCCCGCGCCGGGCCCCGGCGGCCCTCAGTCCCGCACACTCCACCCGCTCGCCCGCAGCGCCGCCGTCAGCGGCTTCACGGCCGTCGGGGCGACGGACAACTGCACGAAGCCGACCTGCTGCCCGTCCGAGTGCTCGATGGCGACGTCCTCGATGTTGACCCCGGCCGCGCCGACCTCGCCGAACAGCCGGCCCAGCTCACCGGGCTGGTCACCGAGCACGACCGACACCGTCTCGTACCGGGTGGGCGGCGCGCCGTGCTTGCCGGGGATCCGGGCCTGCCCGGTGTTGCCGCGCCGCATGACGGCCTCGATGCCGACCGCACCCGAGCGGCGCTCGCCCTCCTCGGCGGCCTCCAGGGCGCGCAGCGCGGTGACGGTGTCGCCGAGGTCCGCGGCGACCTCCTCCAGGATGTCGGCGACCGCGCCCGCGTTGGCGGAGAGGATGTCGACCCACATGCCGGGGTTGGAGGCGGCGATCCGGGTGACGTCCCGGACGCCCTGTCCGGAGAGCCTTATCGCCGTCTCGTCCGCGTGCTCCAGCCGGGCGGCGACCAGCGAGGACACCAGCTGCGGGGCGTGCGACACCAGGGCGACCGCCCGGTCGTGCGCGGCGGCGTCCATCACGATCGGCATCGCGCCGCACAGCGCGACGAGCTCCAGCGCGGCGTTGAGCGTCTCGGTGTCGGTGTCGGCGGTGGGGGTGAGCACCCAGGGGCGGCCCTCGAAGAGGTCGGCGCGGGCGGCCAGCGGGCCGGAGCGCTCGCGGCCGGCCATCGGGTGGCTGCCGATGTAGTGGACGGTGTCGCAGCCGAGCGCGGTGATCTCGGCACGCGGGCCGGCCTTGACGCTCGCGACGTCGGTGTACCAGCGGGCCAGGTTGCGGCGCTGGCAGTCGGCGAGCACCTTGCCGACCAGCGTCGGCGGGACGGCGATGACCGCGAGGTCGACGGGGCCGTCGGCCGGCTCGGTGGTGCCCGCGCCGAGCGAGGCGGCCGTGCGGGCGGCGTCCGGGTCGGCGTCCTCCAGGTGGACGGTCAGCCCGCGGCCGGTCAGGGCGAGGGCGGCGGAGGTGCCGATCAGTCCGGTGCCGACGACGACGGCAGTGCGCATGGCGGGTCGTTCTCCTTCACGGGACTGGCCGACGGGCCGGGGTGTACTCGCCCCATCCTCTCGCATCCACCCCGTCCCCACGCCCACCACCCACCGCCCCACGGCCACGGAGAACCGCCGACGCGCCGCCCCCGTCCCAGAGATTGCACACGCCAACGCACGGGCGAAATCCGGGGACGCCCGCACGGAGGCGCGGCAGACTGGCCGCCCGAGGCAGGCACCGTCGGCGCAGGCGGCAGGACGCGAACGAAGGGGTTGCGCATGGACGATCAGCACAGCGGCGAGGCGGGGCGGCGGAAACCACCGGCCGTGCCGGCGCACCCGTCGGTCCTCGACTCGGTCGTGGTGTACGCCGAGGGCGCGGTCTGCCGCCGCCGGGCCACCGTGCCCGTCCCGCCCGGCGGCCGGCTGCGGCTGACCGGCCTGCCCCGCACGCTGGACGGCCGCTCGCTGCGCGCCCGGGTGCTCGGTGGACCGGCCGGCACCGCCGTCACCGAGGCCCGCGTGGAGCAGCTCGCCGAGATCCGCGACGAATCGGAACTCCCGGCGCTGCGCCACGAGTTGGACGATGCCAGGGAGCGTCTGGGCGCGCTCGTCGAGCGCCACCGCCTGGTCCTCGCGTCGATCGCCGAGACAAGCGCGCTGCGCGCCGTGCCGCCGCAGCGGCGGCGGCCCGACGAAGTCCTGCGCCGCACCCCCGCCGACGCGTGGCTGGAGCTGGCCGAGTTCGTCGACGAGCGCATGGCCGGGCTCCAGACGCGCGCCGAGCAGCTCACCCGGGAGATCGAACTCGCCGACCACGAGTGCGAGTTGATCAGAGACCGGCTGGAGCGCGGGTCCACCGCCGGCCCGTCCCGGCCCGTGGAGACGGCCACCACCGTCCTGCTCACCCTCGCCGTCACCGCCCCGGACACCGCCCCGGACACCGCCCCGGACCGGACAACCGCCGAACCCGCCCGCCTTGAGATCGAGCTGGAGTACGGCGTCGCCGCCGCCCGCTGGGTCCCCGCCTACCGCCTGTCCTACCGGCAGGGCTCCGACACCGGCCGCCTCGTCCTGCGCGCCTCCGTCGCCCAGCACACCGGCGAGGACTGGACGGGCGTGCGCCTCGCGCTCTCCACCGCCGACCTCGACCGCCGCACCGACCTGCCCAGGCTGCGCTCGCTGCGGATCGGCCGCAGCCAGCCCGCGCCGCCACCGTCCGGCTGGCGCGAGCCCCCGGGCGGCCTGTCCGACCTGTTCACCGGCTACGACGCGGCCGACGACCTCCCCGGCCGGCCCCGGCCCCGCCAGGGCGCGCTGCCCGTCTCGGCGCCGATGCCCCAGCCCGTGGCGGAGCCCCGGCAGCGCCGCCCGCTCCCGGCCGGGTCCCGCCCGGCCGGGAGCGGGCGCCCCGGCGGTGGCCCGATCGGCGCGGGCGGCGCGGTCAGCCGCGGCGGCACCCTGGACGCCGCCGACGGCGAGTACCCGTTCCCGTCGCCGCCGCCCCCGCCCCCGCACGTCGCCGGCTTCGCGGGCTACGGCGGTGCACCGGCCCCCCAAGCCGCACCCGCATCCGCATCCGCCGCACAGTCCCTGCCGCCCGACGCCATGAAACGCGTGGCCCACCGCCAGAGCTACGGCGCGCCCGGGTCCCAGGACGCCGGCCACACCGCCCCCGCCACCCCCACCGGCCCCACCCCCGACGCCGCCCTGCTCGACTATCCCGAGCTCGTCCTCGCCGGCCCCGACGAACCCGCCGCCCGCCGCGGCACCCTCCACCCGCCCACCACCGCCCGCACGACCGGCCCCGGCCTCGGGCGGCTGCGCGGTCTCCGCCTCCCCCAGCACGCCGTGGCACCGCGCGTCTCGGCCGGCTCCTTCGACCACCGCTTCGACGCCGCCGCCCCCGCCGACATCCCGTCCGACGGCACCTGGCACACCGTCACGGTGGACGAGATCCCGCTGTCCGTCCGCCCCGAGTACGTCACCGTCCCGGCCGTCGAGGAGAAGGTGTACGCGACGCTCGTCCTCGCCAACCGCACCGACCGCGCCGTCCTGGCCGGCCCGGTCGAGGTCACCGTCGACGACGAGTTCCTGCTGACCGCCGCCCTGCCCACCCTCGCGCCCGGCGGCGTGCGGCGCCTGGGCATCGGCGTCACCGAGAGCATCGAGGTGGCGCGCCGCACCGAGCTGCACGAGGCCGCCGCGGGCAAGCTGAGCATGCTGAACAACAGCACCCTGCTCGACCACCGGGTGCACGTCGAACTGGTGAACCGGCTCGGCCGCGCCGTCACCGTCGAGGTCCGCGAGCGCGTGCCGGTCACCTCCGACGCCGAGATCCGGATCGAGGAGCGCGCCGACTGGCACGCCCCGACGGTCCCGACCCCGCAGTGCCCGACCAGCACCCGGCTCTGGCGGGTCGAACTGCCCCCGGGCGGGCGGGCCGAGCTCGACGGCGGCTACCAGATCAAGATCCCGGCCGGAAAGGCCATCGTCGGCGGAAACCGGAGGAACTGAGAATGACCGGAACCACCCCCCTCCCCGTCACCCCCCTCCCCGTCACCGCCGTCACCTGCCTGGAGGACCGCAGCCACGTCGAGCGTACGGCGACGGTCGACCTCGCCGCGGGTGTCCAGCGCGTGCGCCTCGGCCCGCTCACCGCGCTCGCCGTCGACCGCACCCTCCGCGCGGAGACCAGCACGCCCGGCACCCGAATCCTGGACGCCCGCCTGGTGCGCAGCTGGACCCCGCACGCCCCGCAGCCGCCGGGCCCGGACGATTCCGAACTGCGCCACCGGCTGCACGAACTGGACGTCGAGACCCGCCTGACCGACCAGACCCGCACCCGCCTGGAGGCCCGGCTGGCCCTGCTCGCCCAGCTCGCCGCCGACCTCCTGCGCGAGGTCGGCGAGGGCGTCGGCGTCGGCGAGGTCGAACGCGCCCGCTGGACCCGCGAGCTGGAGCGGGTGGACGCCGAGCGCGAGCGCCACGGCGAGGAACTGCGCGCCGCCCACTCCCGGCTGCGCCGCCTGGAGGAGGAGCGCTCACAGGCCCTGACCGCCCTCGACGAGGCCGAGGAGGAGCCCGCGGAGCTGGTGGCCCACCTCGACCTCACCGTCGAGGCGGCCTCGAACGGCCCCACCACCCTGACCGTCACCCACCTGGTGCCGTGCGCGCTCTGGCGCCCGTCCTACCGCGCCACCCTCGCCGACGGGAGCCTGCGCCTGGAGTCGGAGGCCGTGGTCTGGCAGCGCACCGGCGAGGACTGGACCGGCGCGAGGCTCACCTTCTCCACCGCCCGCTCCGCCCTCGCCACCGATCCGCCCGCGATCGCCGAGGACGTCCTGATGCTGCGCGAGCGCACCACCGAGGAACGCCGCACGGTCGAGGTCGAGCTGCGCGAGGAGACCGTCAGCACGCTCGCCCCGGACGCCGCCGTGCCGGGCGTGGACGACGGCGGCGAGGTCCGGGTGCTGCCCGCGCCCGCCCCGGCCACCGTGCCGTCCGACGGCCGGGCGCACCGGGTGCCGCTGGGCGGCTTCCGCGCGCCGGCGAGCAGCGAGTACGCGTGCGCGCCGGAACTGTCCCCGCTGGTCACCCAGGTGGTCCGGTTCCGCAACGCGGCGGGGCACCCGCTGCTGGCCGGCCCGGTCGAGCTGGTCCGCGGAAGCGGCTTCACCGGCCGGGGCGAACTGCGCTTCACCGCGGCCGGCGCCGACGCCGAGCTGGCGTTCGGCAGCTCGGACGGCTACCGGGTGGTCCGCGAGACCGAGGAGCGGCAGGCCAGCGCCGGGATCACCGGCCGCCGGACGACCACGCGGACGGTCCGGCTGCACCTGTCCCGGTTCTCCGGCCCGGAGGAGCGGGACGAGCAGGTCGTCACGGTCCGCGAGCGGGTGCCGGTCTCGGAGGTGTCGGCGGTGGAGGTGCGGCTGCGCAAGGAGGAGTGCACCCCGGCGCCGGACGCCTTCGACGCCGAGGGCATCGTCCGCTGGGACGTGCCGCTCGGCCCGGGCGCCCGCCGCACGGTCACGCTGGTGTACGAGATCGCGGCCTCCGCCAAGGTGGCCGGGCTCTGACCTCCCGAGCGCGCCGGACTCCGACGCGCTCGTGACGGCCGCTCAGGACCAACCGGAGGACCAACCGGACCGGACCGGGTACAACAGGAACATGATCCTCCACCTCGCACCCCTGGACGACTGGCTGACCGACCCCGGCCGCCCGTACGCCGCCGCGTCGCTGCTCACCGACGGGTTCATCCACTGCTCGGCGGACGAGCGGACGGCACTCGCGGTGGCCAACCACTTCTTCGCCGACGCCCCCGATCCGCTGATGGTGCTGCTGATCGAGGAGGCGCTGGTGGAACCGATGGTCAAGTGGGAGGCCCCGCACGGCGCACCGCCGCCCGGGGCCACGCCCGGCGTGCTGTTCCCACACATCTACGGCCGGCTGAACCGCTCCGCCGTGGTCGGCCTGGAGAAGGTCGAACGCGGTCCGGACGGCCGCTGGGCCTCCCTCACCCCCTGGAGCTGACCCGGGCCCCGGAGCCGACCCACGCCCAGGGGCCGACGGCTCACAGCCACCCGCGCTCCCGCGCCGCCATGCCGGCCTGGAAGCGGGTGGTCGCGCCCAGCGCCCGCATCAGGCTCTGCAGCCGGCGCTGGGTGGTCCGGGCGCTCCAGCCGAGCGAGCGGGCGATCGACTCGTCGGTCAGGCCGGCCGCCAGCAGGCCCAGCAGCTTGCGGTGGTCGGCCGCCGGCTCCAGCGCGCTCTCCGTCGCACCGATCGCGGCCTGGAGCTGGACGGCCCGCTCCCACTCCGCCTCGAACAGCGTGTCCAGCGCCTGGAGCAGCGCGGAGGGGTGGATGACGTAGGCGGCGTCGAGGACGCTGTCGCCGACGCTGATCGGGATGATCGCCATCCGGTCGTCCGAGATGATCATCTTCATCGGCAGCGTGGGCCGCACCCGCGCCTCCTCGCCGTCCGCGACGCCGGCCAGGATGTTCTTCTCCAGCCGCCCGGGCCAGGCCACCGCCTCCCGGTCGTAGATGGTCCGGAAGCGCAGCCCCTCCCGCAGCCGGTCCCGCTGCAGCGGCATCAGGGCCACCGGGTCCTGGATGTACGGCGGGCAGTCGAAGCCGCGGACCTGGTACTGGCTGGTCTCGGTGATGTGCTCCAGCCGCTGGGCGATCGCCTCGCCGCCGGTCAGCACCTCGACCGAGTGCGCCGGGTCGGTGTAGCGCGACGCCTCCCGGAAGGCGTCCATCAGCCGGTGCATCTCGGCCCGCGCATACCGCAGTTCGGACTCGCGGTGGCCGATCAGGGTCCCGATCGCGACGTCGGGGGCGACCGGCAGGTAGCGCTGCCGGTCCACCGGCGCGCGGGTCGCCATGCCCTGCTGGGCGAGCCGGTCGAGCGCGCGCACGCTCTGCTGGAGGGTCAGGCCGCAGCTCTCGGCCAGGTCCTCCGCGGTGGATTGCGGGCTGGCCACCAGCGCGGCGTAGACCTGCCCGTCCGGCTCGGCCAGTCCCAGTGCGCTGAGTGGTGCATCGGACACGACGCCTTCTCCCCCTTTTCGCCCCCACCGGCGCCTGTGCTGGCGCACTCCCGCCACGCGGCGCGGCGGTGGTCAAGTGGCCATCCTCTGCCACGGATCATGACGCTGACAAGGCCGTGACCAGGGGGTGCGTCCCGATTCACATACACACCGGAGGGTCCCCCGCCACCACGGGCGGGAGACCCTCCGAAGAACTCTGCGTGAACCGGCCGCCTACAGGCCGACCTCGCGCATCAGCCGGCCGACCTCGGGGTTGGTGAGGCGGCGCAGCCAGCCCGACTTCTGGTCGCCCAGCGCGATCGGACCGAAGTGGGTGCGCACGAGCTTCTCCACCGGGAAGCCGACCTCGGCCAGCATCCGGCGGACGATGTGCTTGCGGCCCTCGTGCAGGGTCACCTCGACCAGGTAGTTCTTGCCGACGTTCGAGACGACCTTGAAGCTGTCGGCGCGGGCGTAGCCGTCCTCCAGCTCGACGCCCTGGGCCAGCTGCTTGCCCAGGTCACGCGGGATCGGGCCCTGGATGGCGGCCAGGTAGGTCTTGGTCACGCCGTACTTGGGGTGGGTGAGGCGGTGGGCCAGCTCGCCGTGGTTGGTGAGCAGGATGATGCCCTCGGTCTCGGTGTCCAGGCGGCCGACGTGGAACAGCCGGGTCTCCCGGTTGGTCACGTAGTCGCCGAGGCACTGGCGGCCCTCCGGGTCCTCCATGGTGGAGACGACGCCGGCCGGCTTGTTGAGCGCGAAGAACAGGTAGGACTGGGTGGCGACGGTCAGGCCGTCGACCTTGATCTCGTCCTTCTCCGGGTCGACGCGCTTGCCCTGCTCGGTGACGGTCCTGCCGTTGACCTCGACGCGGCCCTGCTCGATCAGCTCCTCGCAGGCGCGGCGGCTGCCGATGCCGGCCCGGGCCAGCACCTTCTGCAGGCGCTCGCCCTCGGGCTCGCCGAAGGTCTTGGGCAGCTTGACGGCGGGCTTGTCGTGCCGGGCGAGGACGGCGTCCTCGATCCTGGCCTGGAGCTCGCGCGAGCGCTGCGGCTGGCGGCGCGGGTCGCCCGGGGCGCCCTGGCCCTCGCGGCGCGGGCGCGGGGCCGGGCCGGGGCGCCGGCCGGCGAAGCCGCCGCGGGCGGGGGTGGCGTTGGGGCCGCCGCCGTACTCGGGGCGGTCGTACTTGCGCTCCTCGGGCCGCAGCGGGCGGTCCGGGTAGCGGTCGTCGCGGCGGTCGTCACGCCGGGAGTCCCGCCCGGACGAGCCGGAGCCGCCGCGCGAGCCCGAGCCGCCACCGTACGAACCGCCGCGCGAGCCCGAGCCACCGCGGCCGCCGCCCCCGTAGGAGCCGCCGCCCCGGCCCCCGCCCTGTCCGCCGCGACCGCTTCCGCCGCCGCTGCCGTTCCTGCCGTTGCCACTGCTACGCATCAAAATGTCCGTACGTCGTTTCGTCTGGGATGTGCGGTCGTTTCGGCCGACCTCACCGCCCCCTGCCGATCGTGCTCGGCCCGACCGGCCTCGCCACTGCCGTCCGCGGCCTGCGCGGCAGCGGCGGCGACCGCCTCCGCGATCATCGTGCCCTCCAGGGACTCCGCTTCCACGTCGTCGACCTCGGGCAGGAAGGGAGCGAGCTCCGGCAGCTCGTCCAGGCCGCGGAGCCCCATCCGTTCCAGGAAGTAGTTCGTCGTCCGATACAGGATCGCACCTGTTTCGGGCTCGGATCCGGCCTCTTCCACCAGTCCTCGCTGTACCAGGGTACGCATCACGCCGTCACAGTTCACACCACGGACGGCCGAGACCCGCGATCTGGACACCGGCTGACGGTAGGCGACCACCGCGAGGGTCTCCAGCGCGGCCTGGGTCAGCCGGGCCTGCTGGCCGTCCAGGACGAAGCGGTCGACGGCCGGGGAGCAGGCGGCCCGGCTGTAGAAACGCCAGCCGCCGGCCACGTGCCGCAGGTCGAAGCCGCGCCTGTGGGCGGTGTACTCGGCGGACAGCCCGCGCAGCGCGGCGGCGATCTCCGCCCGGGGCCGCTCCAGCACCCCGGCCAGCCGGTCCTCGGTCACCGGTTCGTCGACGATCATCAGGATCGCCTCCAGCTCGGCCCGCAGCCCGACGACCGGTTCCCCTGTCTGCCCCGCCGGCTCGGGCTCGACGTCGGAAGTCGACGGAGCCGGCTTCCGGTCCACGACCCGCGCCTCGGCCACCGGCTCCGGCGGCACGGGCGACCCGACCACGGGCGACTCGGCCACGGGCGACCCGACCACGGGCACCTCCTCCGGCTCGTCCAGCACGAGCTCGAAGGCCGGCTCCAGCCACTCCTCGGCCCGCGGCCGCCCGGGCAGCCCCAGCCGCCGTCGAGCCGGCCGCCCGCCGCCGCCGTCCGCAGACGTCCCCATCACCCGTCCTCCTTCTCCCCCGCCGGCCGGTCGAACTCGTCCGTGACCTCCACCGCGCCCCGTCCCGGCTCGGCCACCCACCGCACGGTCAGCTCGCCCAGCGCCTCCGGCTGCTCGAAGGCGAGTGCCTGCTCGCGGTAGAGCTCCAGCAAGGCGAGGAAGCGGGCGACGACCACCAGGGTGTCCGGCGCGTCCGCCACCAGCCGCTGGAACGACGCCTCGCCCAGCTCGCTGAGCAGCGCCACCACCAGCCCGGCCTGCTCGCGCACGCTGACCGGCGGGGTGTGGATGTGGTCGACGTACACGACCGGCTCCGGCCTGGGCTCCATCGCCCTCGCCGCGAGCTGCGCGAGCCGCTCCGCGCCGACGCCGATGACCACCTCGGGCAGCAGCTCGGCGTGGTGCGGCTCCAGCCCGCCGGTGCGCGGGCGCTGGAGCAGCTCGGCGGCCCAGCGTTCCCCGAACACCTCCGCGGCCCGCTTGTACGCCCGGTACTGCAGCAGGCGCGCGAACAGCATGTCGCGCGCCTCCAGGAGGGCGAGGTCCTCCTCGTCCTCGACCTCGGCGGCGGGCAGCAGCCGGGCGGCCTTGAGGTCGAGCAGCGTGGCGGCGACGACGAGGAACTCGGTCGCCGCGTCGAGGTCCCAGTCCGGGCCCATCGCCCGGATGTGCGCGAGGAACTCGTCCGTCACGGTGGCCAGCGCCACCTCGGTGACGTCCATCTTGTGCTTGGCGATCAGGCCCAGCAGCAGGTCGAACGGGCCCTCGAAGTTGTCCAGCCGCACCCGGAAGCCGCCCCGCGACCCGTCGTCGGTCCCGGAGCTCGCGGCGGTGGCAGGCGGTTCGGTGGTGCTCGGCATGACGGTCCATCTTCACCCGGCCCCGGCGCCCGCCCCGCGCCGGGGCCGTCGACACGCCGTGCCCCGGACACCCGCAGGCGCCCGCCGGGGCCCTGCCGCCGCGCGAGGACAGGCCCTAGCGGCCGCGCAGGCGCCGCACCAGGATGGAGGCCTCGCCGCGCTGCTCCAGGTCCGCCAGGACGACCGCGATGGCCTCCCGGACGATCCGCCCGCGGTCCACGGCCAGGCCGTGCTCACCGCGCAGCACCAGCCGGGTGTGCTCCAGGTCCATGAGCTCCTCGGCGGACACGTACACGGTGATCTTCTCGTCGTGCCGCTCGCGCCCGCTGGGGCGACGCGGCGCGCGGCCGCGCGGGCGGGCCCGTCCGGCGGCGCCGGGCTGCTCCTCGGCGGTCCCGGCGTGCCGGGCGGCCGCCGGGGTGGCGGCGGCACCGCGGCCGCCCGAGACGGTCTTGCCGGCCGGGGCGGCGGTCTGGCCGGCGGCCGGGGCCGCGGCGGAGCGCTGCACGGGCGGCTGCGCGGGCGCCGGGACGGTGGCGGCCGGCCGGCCCTGGGACGGGCGCCCCGGCTCGCCGGTGCCCTGAGCGTCCTGCGTGCCCTCGGCGCCCTCGGCGCCGTCCGTGCCGTTGCCGGTCCGCGCGGTCTCCGGTCTGGATGCCTCGGCGGCCGGACGCGGCGCTAGGGACGGCGACAGCGCCATCCCGCCGGTGGTCCGGAACAGCTCGTCGGCACCCGGGAGACTCACTCGGCGGGGCGGCACCGGTCGAGCACCTCCCTGGCGAGCTGGCGGTAGGCGGCGGCACCGACCGAGTTGGTCGCGTACGTGGTGATCGGCTCGCCGGCGACGGTGGTCTCCGGGAAGCGCACGGTCCGCCCGATGACGGTGTGGAAGACGTGCTCGCCGAACGCCTCGACGACGCGCGCGAGCACCTCGCGGCTGTGCACGGTGCGCGAGTCGTACATCGTGGCGAGGATTCCGTCCAGGCGCAGCTCGGGGTTGAGCCGCTCGCAGACCTTCTCGATGGTCTCGGTGAGCAGCGCGACACCGCGCAGCGCGAAGAACTCGCACTCCAGCGGGACGATGACGCTGTGAGCGGCCGTCAGCGCATTGACCGTCAGCAGACCCAGCGAGGGCTGGCAGTCGATGATGACGTAGTCGTAGTCGGGCAGCAGGGGCTTCAGGGCGCGCGCCAGCGCGGACTCCCGGGCCACCTCGCTGACCAGCTGCACCTCGGCGGCGGAGAGGTCGATGTTGGACGGCAGCAGGTCCATGCCCGGCACAGCCGTCTTGAGCAGCACCTCATCGGCCGTCAGGCCGCGCTCCATGAGCAGGTTGTAGACCGTGACGTCGAGTTCCATCGGGTTGACCCCGAGGCCGACGGAGAGCGCGCCCTGGGGGTCGAAGTCGACGAGCAGCACCCGGCGGCCGTACTCGGCCAGCGCGGCGCCCAGGTTGATGGTCGACGTGGTCTTGCCGACGCCGCCCTTCTGGTTGCACATCGCGATGATCTGCGCGGGGCCGTGCTCGGCCACCGGCGCGGGGATCGGGAAGTAGGGCAGCGGGCGGCCGGTCGGGCCGACCCGCTCGCGGCGCTGGCGCGCGGCGTCGGGGGCCAGCGTGGCCGCGTACTCCGGATCCGGCTCGTACTCGGCGTCCGGGTCGTCGTAGGCGCCGTAGGCGAACTCGCCGTAGGCCAGGCCGTAGGCCGCCAAGTCGGCGTCGTGATCGGTCACCGTGGTCACCTGTGCTGTGTTCTGGCGTGCTTCGAAAGTACGGAGTGCGACCGAGCCGACCTCGGCCGAGCCCACGGAGGGCTGCCGGGCCCCGGGCTCCTCACTCGGCTGGCCGGCGGTGCGTTCCGCCAGTCCTGGCTGACCACCCCCGGGAGCAAATGTCGACTCATTCACAAGTCGTCTTACCTCCTTGGGGATCCAGGACTCTATGTCGATTCGTCAGCGTGGCAGCATGCCGACGGTTTGCGACTCTAGGCCGTTCAAGGCGTTCGCAGCAACACAATCCACGGTAGTGGGCATGATGTGTCGACTATCGGGCGGGCTGCTGTCAAGGGATGAGTGGCCCGTCGACCCTCACGTTTCTGCGCCGGGGTGCGGTGGGGTGATACGACCAACAGAAATTGACGACAGAGCGACCTGCCCACGCCACCGCCTGTTCACGGGCACGGCGAAGCCCCCGACCCGAAGGGAGAGGGTCGGGGGCGAACGACCGCCGTGCGGTCAGGGGTTTCAGGCGAGCACGCTCTCCAGCGAGACCGACTCCAGGCCGAAGGCCTCGGCGACGGCCGGGAAGGTGATCTGGCCCTCGTGCACGTTCAGGCCCTTGGCGAGCGCCGGGTCGCGGCGCAGCGCCTCCTTCCACCCGCGGTTGGCCAGCTCGACGACGTACGGCAGCGTCGCGTTGGTCAGCGCGTAGGTGGAGGTGTTCGGGACGGCGCCCGGCATGTTGGCGACGCAGTAGAAGACCGAGTTGTGGACCTGGAAGGTCGGCTCGGCGTGCGTGGTCGGGTGCGAGTCCTCGAAGCAGCCGCCCTGGTCGATGGCGATGTCGACGAGCACGGAGCCCGGCTTCATGCGGGAGACCAGCTCGTTGGTGACGAGCTTCGGGGCCTTGGCGCCCGGGATCAGCACGGCACCGATGACCAGGTCGGCCTCGATGACGGCCTTCTCCAGCTCGAAGGTGTTGGAGACGATGGCCTTGATCTTCGTACCGAAGATCCGGTCGGCCTCGCGCAGCTTGTTGATGTCGCGGTCGAGCAGGGTCACCTCGTAGCCCATGCCGATGGCGATGGTGGCCGCGTGCCAGCCGGAGACGCCACCGCCGATGACGACGGCCTTGGCCGGGTGGGTGCCGGGCACGCCACCGGGCAGCACGCCGCGGCCGCCGACCGGGCGCATCAGGTGGTAGGAGCCGACCTGCGGGGCCAGGCGGCCCGCGACCTCGGACATCGGGGCGAGCAGCGGCAGGGCGCCGTTGGCGAGCTGCACGGTCTCGTACGCGATGGCGGTGGTGCCGGACGCGACGAGCGCGTCGGTGCCGGCGCGGTCGGCCGCCAGGTGCAGGTACGTGAAGAGGGTCTGGCCCTTGCGGAGGCGGTGGTACTCCTCGGCGATGGGCTCCTTGACCTTCAGCAGCAGGTCGGCGGTGGCCCACACCTCGTCGGCGGTGGGGAGGATGGTGGCACCGGCGGCCACGTACTCCTCGTTGGGGATCGAGGAGCCGACACCGGCGCTGTCCTCGATGTAGACCTCGTGTCCGTTGCGGACCAGCTCATGCACGCCGGCGGGCGTGATGGCCACGCGGTACTCGTGGTTCTTGACCTCGCGGGGGATGCCGACCTTCACGGCTAAACACGTCCTCTTGCCATGGGGGTCCCTACCGGAGAAGACCGGCGGGCGACGCGCACGGGGGGAAGCCTCCGGGGGCAGCCCGGGGCATGGATCGCTGCGCGACTGAGCTCGAGTGTAATGAAGCCCAGTCGGCGTGTCAGCCTTCCAAAGTGACTAATTTTGCCGGACACATTGGCAGGTTCGTAGGCTTCCGTCTCGATCTTCCCATCAAAGGCGCCCGGATCGGACATCTAAGACAATACCCCCGAAACAGCCCTCACCACCCGGTGCGGAGGCGTTCCCGCAGGTCCGCCAGGTCGGCTCCGACGGCCTCCTGACCGTGCTCGTCGCCGAGCCTGCGCAGCACCGCCAGGGCGGCGCGGTACTCCCGCTCGGCCTCCTCGAACCGGCGCTGCGCGGTGTGCGCTTCGGCCACCCGGGCGAGCAACCGGGCCTCGGCCGCCTGGTCCCCCATCGACTGCCGCAACCCGAGCGCCCGCCCGTACCAGTCGGCGGCACGCACTGCGTCCCCGAGCGCCCGGTGGCATCCGGCCGCGGCCTCCAGCGCCCGCGCGCAGAGCGGCTGGTCGCCGACGGCCCGGGCGTGCTCCAGAGCGGCCCGGTAGTGGGTGCCGGCGAGCTCCCACCGGCCGGCCGCAGCCTGCAGGTCGCCCAGGTTGAGCAGCGCGGCCGAGGCGCGGCGGGGCCTGCTGTTGCGCTCGGCGACGGTCAGCACCAGCTCGTGCAGCCGGTAGAGGTCGGCGGGCGCGGCGCCGCCGGTGAGCGGCAGCGCCCGCAGCAGCGCGGTGACGAGCCGCCCGGCCGAGCCGTCGAGGTCGCCCTGGCCGATCGCGTCGCCGACGGCGCCGAGCAGGAGGTCCCGCTCGCCGAGCAGCCACTCCCGGGCGTGTGCGGCCGAGCGCAGCCGCAACGCGACGGGCAGCGGGTCCGGTGCCGGGCCGGCGGCCGGGTCGAGCAGCGCCCGGGCCGATTCGGTGAGCCGGACCATCCGCTCCAGCAGCCGGGCCCGGGCCAGCTCGGTCTCGGCGGGCCGGTCCTCGTGCTCGCGCAGCCGGACGAGCCGCGGGTAGAGCCGCGCGGGCACCCGGTAGCGCGGCGTGCCGTCGGCGGCCGGCGGCTCCTCGGCGAGCAGCTCCCGCTCGGCGAGCGCGGCCAGCGTCGCGGCGGCGTCCGGGGCCGGGCAGCCGACCAGGGCGGAGGCGGTGCGGGGGTCGGCGGTCTGGGAGGGGGCCAGGGTGAGGGTGCGCAGCATCCGCGCCTGGCCGGCCGGCAGCGTGCCGTACACCAGCGTGAACGCGCCGACCAGCGGGTCGTTGTCGGGGACGGGCACCGGCTCGGCGGGCTCCGGGCCGGGCCTGACCCAGGCCGCCGGATCGGTGGCCGGCTCGGCGGGCGGCTCCGGCGCCGCGGCCGCGCCGTTGCTCCTCGCGCCCTTGACGTTCCTGACGCCCTTGGCGTTCTTCGGGTCCTTCCCGGCCGCCGTCTCCTCTTCCTTCTTCCCCTCATCCACGACGCTCTTCGCGATGTCGTTCGCGACGCTCTTCGCGACGCCGTTCGCGGCGTCCCCTCCGTCTTCTTTCGCACCCTTCTTCCGGACCGCCGGCCGGTCCGCCTCCTCGCTCAGGACCTTCGCGAGGTCGCGCGCCGCCTCCGTGACCGCCGCCTTCGGGTTGCCGCGCAGCCACCCGGCCATCAGCCGCAGTGCGGCCGGCCGGGCGGCGCAGGCCTCGGCGAGGTCGGCGCCGCCGATCGGGTCGCAGGAGATCCGGGTGCCGCCAACCAGGTCCGCGAGCAGCTCACCGGAGGCCTGCCGGTCGAGCCCGCCGAGGATGACCGGGTCGATGTCCTCGATCCCGGTGAGCGGCCCGGCGGTGGTGGCGAGCACCAGGCAGCCGGGCTCGTCGGCGAGCAGCGGCCACAGCTGGCCGGCATCCCGGACGTCGTCGAGCAGGAGCAGGACCCTGCGCCCGGCGAGGGCCTCGCGAAGCGCGACGCAGGCCGGCTCGTCCCGCCCGTCCTCGGCCGCGCCGGGCAACGGCACGGCGACGTCCGGGTCGAGCTGCTCCAGTAGCAGGCGGGCGGCGCGGGCCGGCGGCACCCGGCCGCCATCGGGCGCGGACAGGCGTGCGAAGAGCACGCCGTCGGGGTACTCCGCGGCGGCGGTGCGGGCGAAGCGCACGGCGAGGGCGGTACGGCCCGAGCCGGGGCGCCCGGCGAGCACCAGCACCGGGCTGCGGCCCGCGGCCGGCCGGACCGCGGCGGCCCGCAGCGCGGCCAGTTCGGCGCGCCGCCCGACGAACACCGAGGGCCCGGCCGGCAGTCGGTCCACACCCGGCACGGCCCCGGCGGGCACACCGGGGCCGGGGTCCATCGTCGCCGTCTTCCTCGCCACCCGTGCCCCACTCCCGACGTCATCCGGCGCTCAGCGGAGGCGGCCCGGAACGGACCGCCTGTCTGCGAAGCGTAGTTCGGCCGTCCGGCTCGGCCGAGGTGACATCCGGTCGTACGAACCGGCAAATCACCCCGCCGGACCAGCCGGAGTGGACACGCGGGGCCCTACGCCTCGAAGGGCCGGGCCGGCCAGGGCGCGTCCGCCGGGCGCAGCGCGTCCAGCCCGCCCGGGCTGGTGAGCGCGGCGTGGACGGCGAGCGTGCCGGTGATCAGGGTCGGGTTGTGCAGCTGCCCGGCCTGGATCAGCCGGATCAGCTCGGGCACCGGCACCCGGGCGATCTCGATCTCCTGCTCCTCGCCCTCCGCCGAGTAGCGCTCGCCCTCGGCGTCGGACAGGTCGGTCGCGAGGAACATGCGCAGCGCCTCGTCGGTGCCGCCCGGGGAGGTGTAGTAGTCGGCGAGCACTCGCCAGGTGCCGGCCTCGACGTGCGCCTCCTCGTACAGCTCCCGCCGGGCGGCGTGCCACGGGTTCTCGCCGGGCACGTCGAGCAGACCGGCCGGCAGCTCCCAGAGCCGCTGCCGGACGGGGTGGCGGTACTGGCGCAGGATCAGCACCCGCTCCTTGTCGTCCAGGGCGAGCACCGAGACCGAGCCGGGGTGGGTCTGGTAGTCGCGGCGGGCCCAGCTGCCGTCGGGCATCCGGACCTCCTCGCTGCGCACGCCGGTCACCCGGCCCTGGAACGGCGTCCGGCCCTCCCTGACCTCCCACTCCTCGGCCGCGTCGGCGATCACCCGGTCGCTGCTGTCGTCCATCGCTCTCCCCTTTTCGTCAGTACGACACAATCTAACGCCGGACGGCGGCCCCGCGGGAATCGCGGGGCCGCCGTCCGGTGAACGACCGTCGACTTCGGGCGTGTTACTCGGCCGGGGCGGTCTTGATCTGGATGGCCGCCTTGACCAGGCCCGCGAACAGCGGGTGCGGGCGGGTCGGACGGGACTTCAGCTCCGGGTGGGCCTGGGTGGCCACCAGGTACGGGTGCACCTCGCGCGGGTACTCGACGTACTCGACCAGGTCGCCCTTGGGCGAGAGGCCGGAGAACTGCAGGCCGGTCTTCTCCAGGTCCGCGCGGTAGGCGTTGTTGACCTCGTAGCGGTGGCGGTGGCGCTCCTCGACGTACTGCTCGCCGCCGTAGACCTCGCGGACGATCGAGCCCTCGGCGAGCTTGGCCGGGTAGAGGCCCAGGCGCATGGTGCCGCCCAGGTCGCCCTTGCCGTCGACGATCGCCAGCTGCTCGGCCATGGTGGAGACGACCGGGTACTTGGCGGCCGGGTCGAACTCGGTGGAGTTGGCCTCGGGCAGGCCGGCCAGGTTGCGGGCGGCCTCGATGACCACGCACTGCAGGCCCAGGCACAGGCCCAGCAGCGGGACCTTGTTCTCGCGGGCGTAGGTGATGGCGGCGACCTTGCCGTCCACACCGCGGTCGCCGAAGCCGCCGGGAATGCAGATCGCGTCCACGTCGCTCAGGTGCTCCCGCGCGCCCTCGGGGGTGACGCAGTCGTCCGAGGTGACCCACTTGATCTCGACCCGGGCGTTGTTGGCGAAGCCGCCGGCGCGCAGCGCCTCGGTCACCGACAGGTAGGCGTCCGGCAGGTCGATGTACTTGCCGACCAGGGCGACCTTGACGATGTGCTGCGGCTCGTGGACGCGGCGCAGCAGGTCGTCCCAGGTGGTCCAGTCCACGTCGCGGAACGGCAGGTCGAGCCGGCGCACCACGTAGGCGTCCAGGCCCTCGCCGTGCAGGACCTTGGGGATGTCGTAGATCGACTTGGCGTCGATGGCCGCGACCACGGCCTCCTCGTCCACGTCGCACATCAGCGAGATCTTGCGCTTGATGGCCTGCGGGACCTCGCGGTCGGCGCGCAGCACGATCGCGTCCGGCTGGATGCCGATGTTGCGCAGCGCGGCGACGGAGTGCTGGGTCGGCTTGGTCTTGAGCTCGCCCGAGGGGCCGATGTAGGGCAGCAGGGAGACGTGCACGAAGAACACGTTGTCCCGGCCGACCTCGTGGCGGACCTGGCGGACGGCCTCCAGGAACGGCAGCGACTCGATGTCGCCGACGGTGCCGCCGACCTCGGTGATCACCACGTCGACGTCCTCGGTGGCCATGCGGCGGATCCGGGACTTGATCTCGTTGGTGATGTGCGGGATGACCTGGACGGTGTCGCCCAGGTACTCGCCGCGCCGCTCCTTGGCGATCACGGTGGAGTAGACCTGGCCGGTGGTCACGTTGGCCGAGCCGTGCAGGTTGGTGTCCAGGAACCGCTCGTAGTGGCCGATGTCCAGGTCGGTCTCGGCGCCGTCGTCGGTGACGAAGACCTCACCGTGCTGGAACGGGTTCATGGTGCCCGGGTCCACGTTGAGGTACGGGTCGAGCTTCTGCATCGTGACGCGCAGGCCGCGGGCCTTGAGCAGGGCGCCCAGGCTGGAGGCGGTGAGGCCCTTGCCGAGCGAAGAGGCGACACCCCCGGTGACGAAGAGGTGCTTGGTCGTCACGGCGCGGCCGTTCGCTGCCTTGCCGGAATGGGGCTGTGCCAAGAGGGGGCTCCCGTGGGTCGCGAGTCGGAAGTGACGTGGGTGGGGGCTCACCGGCTCGCCGGACGACGGGAGTGCGGTGTGAGGCACGGCACTCGGAGGGTCGTCGGTTCGGCTGGTCCGGGGCGTTTGATCCCACCGGTCCACGGGATACCAGGGTATCAGTGACCCGACCCGGACGCCTTCCGGGCCGCTCGGCACCGCCACCGCGGCGCACGCGGGGCGCACCACCGGCGCACCGTACGGCGCATCCGTCACACCGGTCGCACCACCACCGGACCGGGCCACGGCGACACTGCCCGACCGGGCCACGGCACCCCCTCCTGGTGGGCCACCCGGAACTGATCCGTCCGGACCATCCTTCCCGGCACCTCCACGATGCACGGCATTTCCCCCGAATTGTGGCGCCACACGAGGCTGCGTCCGCGTGCTTCGCCCCTTTCGTCCGTCGTAAGCTGCACGGACGCATCGCCGACAGCACGAGCACGCGGAGGGCGTGGGAGGGTCAGGACACTCCCGGTCCCCGATGCGCGACCGGACCTCTCCGTAATCCAGCTCCTCCCCACCCACCTCAGGGGCTCCACCGAGCCCCGCGCGGACACTCCAGCAAGGCCCGCCACCACCCCTCGGCGGGCCGGACGTCCCGGGGTGGACCTCCGGCCCCGCAAACCGCTCGCTCCCCTCGGATCGCCGATGCGTCGTGACCACATTGCGAACTGGAGATCCACGTGGCCGGCCGTATCGAGGACTACGCACTCATCGGGGACATGCAGACCGCCGCCCTGGTCAGCAGGGACGGGGCGGTGGACTGGCTCTGCCTCCCCCGCTTCGACTCGCCGGCCGTGTTCGCCGGCCTGCTCGGCACCGATGAACACGGCTTCTGGCGGATCGGCCCGGCCGAGGCCGTCGTGACCGAGGTCCCCGCCCCCACGGCCGCCCCGGCCCCGGCCGCCCCCGTGGTGGCCCCGGGCCGGATCCGCTTCGCCGACACGGCCGACCTGCGGGTCCCCCCGCCCACCGCCGCCGCCCCCGCCGTGCCCGCCGACCGGCGCCGCTACCGGGGCGACTCGCTGGTCCTGGAGCAGGAGTGGGACGTCCAGGGCGGCACCGTCCGGGTGATCGACTTCATGCCGCCGCGCCCGCTGGCCGGCCGGGACGCCGTCCCCCAGGTGATCCGGATCGTCGAGGGCGTGGCCGGCACCGTCCGGATGCGCTCGGCGCTGCGGATGCGTTTCTCGTACGGTCGGATCGTCCCCTGGGTGCACCGCGTCGAGCAGGCCGACGGCGGCCACCGCACCGTCGCTATGGCCGGGCCCGACTCGGTCTGGCTGGACGGCGAGGCCGAGACGTACGGCCGCGACCTCACCACCTACGCCGACTTCACCGTCCGGGCCGGTGAGCGGATCGCCTTCGCCCTCACCTGGCAGGCCTCCCACCTGGAGGCGCCGAACGTCCCCGACGCCGAGGGGCTGCTCGACGCCACCGCCGACTTCTGGCACGAGTGGGCCGAACAGTGCACCTACCAGGGCCCCTACCGCGAGGCCGTCATCCGCTCGCTGATCACCCTCAAGGGCCTCACCTACGCCCCCACCGGCGGCATCGTCGCCGCCCCCACCACCTCCCTGCCCGAGGACATCGGCGGCGAACGCAACTGGGACTACCGCTACACCTGGCTGCGCGACGCCGCGATCACCCTCTCCTCGCTGCTGCGCACCGGCTACCGCGACGAGGCCCGCGCCTGGCGCGAGTGGCTGCTGCGCGCGGTCGCCGGCGACCCGGAGAACCTGCAGATCATGTACGGCATCGCGGGCGAGCGGGAGCTGACCGAGTCCTCGCTGGACTGGCTGCCCGGCTACGAGAACTCCCAGCCCGTCCGGGTCGGCAACGGCGCGGCCGGACAGCTCCAGCTCGACGTCTACGGCGAGGTCGTCGAGGCCCTGCACCTGGCCCACATGACCGGTCTGGTCCGCAACGACCACGCCCTCCACCTCCAGCTGCGCCTTATCGACTACCTGGAGGAGCACTGGCAGGAGCCGGACGAGGGCATCTGGGAGGTCCGCGGCCCGCGCCGGCACTTCGTCCACTCCAAGGTGATGGCCTGGGTCGCCGTCGACCGGACGATCAAGCTGCTGGAGCAGACCCCCGAGGACGCCCCCTCCGACGGCCACCTGGAGCGCTGGCGCGAGCTGCGCGACACCATCCACCGGGACGTCTGCGAGAAGGGCTACGACCCCGAGCGCAACACCTTCACCCAGTACTACGGCGGCCAGGAGCTGGACGCCTCGCTGCTGCTCATCCCCCAGGTCGGCTTCCTGCCGCCGGACGACAAGCGCGTGATCGGCACGATCGAGGCGATCCAGCGCGAACTGTCCACCGAGGACGGCTTCGTGCTGCGCTACCCCACCCACGACCAGAGCGGGAACAACGTCGACGGCCTGTCCGGCCACGAGGGCGCGTTCCTCGCCTGCTCGTTCTGGCTGGCCGACGACCTCGCCATGATCGGCCGGGTGCAGGAGGCCCGCGAGCTGTTCGACAAGCTGCTCGGGCTGCGCAACGACCTCGGCCTGCTCGCCGAGGAGTGGGACCCGCGCGCCAAGCGCCAGGTCGGCAACTTCCCGCAGGCCTTCAGCCACGTCCCGCTGATCGACACCGCGCTGCGCCTGACCGCCTGCGGCGGCGCCTACCTGTCGGCCCAGCCCGACGGCCACGCCGCCGAGCGGATCGAACAGGCCACCGTCTAGACCCGCTGCACGAGTTCGTCGTAGGTGCTGAGCACCTGGGCGACGGTGGCGGCCTCGTCCGGCCAGGTCTCGGCCTGCTGGCGGCCGGCCGCCACCAGCCGCTCCCGGCGCTGCGGGTCGGCCAGCAGCTCCCGCACGGCCCGGCCGATCGCGGCCGGGTCGCCGGAGGGCACCAGCACGGCCGCGTCGCCGACCAGTTCGGGGATCCCGCCGACGGCGGTGGCGATCACCGGCACGCCGGCCCGCATCGCCTCCTGGACGACCAGCGAGCGGGCCTCCCAGCGGCTGGACACGACCACCACGTCGGCGGCCGACAGCAGATCGGGCACGTCGGTGCGGTAGCCGAGCAGCCGCACCGGCAGCTTCTCGGCGGCGACCCGCTCGCGCAGCGCGCCCGCCTCCGGGCCGTCCCCGGCGAGCAGCAGCAGCGGCTCCGGGTCGAGCGCGGACAGCTCGCGGGTGGCGTCCAGCAGCAGCCCGAACGCCTTCTGCGGGACGAGCCGGCCGACCGCCAGCACCAGCGGCCGGTCCGGGCCCTCGCCGAGCAGCGCGGCCCGCGCCGCGGCCCGGTCGAACCGGCCCTCGGGCATCGGCGGGGCGGCCACCGGGCCGAGCCGGGCGTCCGTGGCGCCCAGCTCGCGGGCCCGGGCGACCAGGTCGGACGAGGCCCCGAGCACGAGGTCGGCGGCGCGCGCCACCCGGCGCTCCATGAGCCGCTGGAGGCGGCGCTCCATGCCGGTGGCCAGCAGCGCGTGGTGCGAGGTGACCACCAGCGGCGTCTCCGGGCGCAGGCCCGGGAAGCGGCCGGCGGTGCGCAGCGCGAGGTCGGAGAGCAGCCCGGCGCGCAGCCCGTGGGCGTGCACCACGTCGGCGCCGGTGAAGGCGCGGCGCAGCTCGCCGATCGCGGTGGCGTCGCTGCGGGCGCCCGCGGTGGGGGTGATGTCGACGGTGTGGAACCGGGCACCGGTGCGGGAGAAACCGAACAGCGCGTCCGTGCCGGCCGGGGCGCACACCGTCACGCTCACCCCGTGCGCGACCAGGCCCTGCGCGAGTGAGCGCACATGGGCACCGATCCCGCCGGTGCTGGCGGCCAGGACGAGCACCACGTGCAGCTGGCCCGGCTCGGGGGCGGCCGGGGTGACCCGGGCGGCGAAATGGTCCACGTCGTCTCGCATCCGACTCGATCAGGTTCGCGCGCCCCGCTGCGGGGGTTGCCCGCCGGCGGCGCTCGGGACTGGAAAGCCAGTGTCCAGCCGCCACCATGCCAGGTCGGCGGCCCTCTTGGACAGTCAGCGCCACCGGGGCGCGTCGTCGTGCCGCGAGGGCCGCCGGACCCGGCGAAGGGACCGGCTAGCGCTGGCGCGGGGCCCGGGCGGCGGCCAGCAGTTCCTCGGCGTGGGCGCGGCCCAGCTCGGAGTCCTCCAGACCGGCCAGCATCCGGGAGAGTTCGCGCACCCGCTCCTCGTCGTCGAGCACCTTGACGCCGCTGCGCGTCACGGTGCCGTCGTTGGTCTTCACCACCACCAGGTGGCGGTCCGCGAACGCGGCGACCTGCGGGAGGTGGGTGACCACCACGACCTGGGCCGACTCGGCCAGCTTGGCCAGCCGGCGGCCGATCTCGACCGCGGCCTTGCCGCCGACGCCCGCGTCCACCTCGTCGAACAGGTAGGTGGGGACGGGGTCCGCCCCGGCGAAGACCACCTCGACGGCGAGCATCACGCGGGACAGCTCACCGCCGGAGGCGCCCTTGGCGATCGGGCGGGGCTGCGCGCCGGGGTGCGGGGCGAGCAGCACCTCGACCTCGTCCACGCCGTGCGGGCCGTAGGCGACGGTCCGGCCGTCGACCTCGATCCCGGCGAGGTCGTCGACCCGGGTGACCGAGAAGGTCACCCGGGCGTGCGGCATCGCCAGTTCGGCGAGTTCGGCGGAGACGGCCTCGGCGAAGCGGCCGGCGGCGGCCTGCCGGGCGGCCGACACCTCGGCCGCGAGCTCGCCCAACTCGGCGCGCAGCGCGGTCTCCTGGGCGCCGAGCTCGTCGATCCGGTCGTCGTCGCCGTCGAGTTCGGTGAGCCGGACGGACCCGGCCTCGGCCCAGGCGAGCACCTCGGCGAGGGTGTTCTCCTCGCCGCCGTACTTACGCAGCAGCTGGGCCAGGACGGCCCGGCGGTCCTCGACGGCGGCCAGGCGCACCGGGTCGGCGTCCAGGTCGTCCGCGTAACCGGCCAGGTCGCCGGCCACGTCGGCGAGCAGGTAGCCGACCTCGCCCAGGCGGTCGGCCAGGGCGGCGAGCCGTTCGTCGTGGTGGCGCACGGCGTCCAGGGCGCGGCGGGCCTGGGCGAGCAGGGTGCCGGCGTCCAATGCCTCCGGGTCGGCCGGGTCGCCGGCCAGGGCGGCGTGGGCGAGGGTCGCGGCGCCGGACAGCGCGTCGGCGTGGCCGAGGCGCTCGGCCTCGGCGGACAGCTCGACGTCCTCGTCGGCCACCGGCTCGGCGGCGGCGATCTCGTCCAGGCCGAAGCGCAGCAGGTCGGCCTCCTGGGCGCGCTCGCGGGCCCGGGTGGTCAGTTCCTCCAGGGTCGCCGAGACCTCGCGCAGCGCCCGGTAGGTCTCCCGGTAGCGCGCCAGCGGCTCGGCGACGGTCTCGCCCGCGTACCGGTCCAGCGCGCCGCGCTGGCGGGCCGGGCGCAGCAGCCGCTGCTGGTCGGTCTGCCCGTGCACCGCGATCAGGTCCTCGCCGAGCTCGGCGAGCAGCCCGACCGGTACGGCCCGGCCGCCGACGTGCGCCCGGGAGCGCCCCTCGGCGGAGACGGTGCGGCTGATCAGCAGGGCCCCGTCGTCCAGTTCGGCCCCGGCCTCGATCGCGCGGGCCGCCACCGGGGAGCCGGCGGGCAGTTCGAGCCGGCCCTCGACGACGGCGCGTCCGGTGCCGCCGCGCACCAGGCCCGGATCGGCCCGGCCGCCGAGTAGCAGGCCGAGGCTGGTCACCACCATGGTCTTGCCGGCGCCGGTCTCACCGGTCACGGCGGTGAAGCCGGGGGCCAGTTCGACCACCGCGTCGTCGATGACCCCAAGATCCCGTATCCGCATCTCGTCCAACACGGAGACGACCTTACGAGGTTCCACCCCCGCCGCGCGACGAGCGGCAACGGCGTGCGGCAACTCCGTGCCCGGAAGTTCATCCCTTCCGGGAGGTTTGCCCGGGGCCGGGCGCGGTGCACCAGGGCAGGAAGAACTGCACCAGCGGGCCGATGGCCAGCGCGTACGCGACGGTGCCGACCCCGGCGGTGCCGCCGAGCAGGATTCCGGCGACGAGCACGGTCAGCTCGATGCCGGTGCGGACGAGCCGCAGCGAGCGGCCGGTGCGCCGGTGCAGGCCGGTCATCAGGCCGTCGCGCGGGCCGGGGCCGAGGCGGGCGCCGATGTAGAGGCCGCTCGCGAGGCCGTTGAGCGCGATCGCGGCGGCCATCAGGGCGATCCGGGCGGGAGTCGCGTCGACGCCGTCGACGACCCCGAGGGTGAGGTCCATGGCGGCGCCGATCACCAGCACGTTGGCGACGGTGCCGAGACCGGGCCGCTGGCGCAGCGGGATCCACAGCAGCAGGACGAGGGCGCCGCAGATCGTCACCCAGGCGCCGACGGTCAGACCGAGGACGCGCTGGAGGCCCTGGTGCAGGACGTCCCAGGGGTCGAGGCCGAGGCCGGAGCGGAGCATCAGCGCCATGCTCGCGCCGTACAGCGCGAGGCCGGCGAAGAGCTGCGGGAGGCGGCGGCCGAGCGCGTGGGTGTCGCCGAACACGCGGACGGCGAACGGTGTCCGCTCGGAGGGGACGGCAGTCGGGGTCGAGGTGGTGGCCAATGGTGCTCCTGCGGTGGTGCTGCACCCCGGGGACGGCCCCGGCGGTGGCGGCCTCGACGGCCGCGCTGCCATGATGAACGGGCCAACCGAGCCCCCTCCAGGGCCAATCCCGAGCAAGTGGACTGATTCCCCATGGCCGACTGGCACACCACCGTCGCTCCCCCGGCGCTCGCCCGGCTGCTCGCCACCGCCAGGCTGCCCGAGCCGGCCACCGCCCGCCGGCCCGCCTACCGCGCCCTCGCCGACCGGATCCGGCTGCTGGTCACCGAGGGCCGCCTGCCGGTCGGCGCCCGGCTGCCCGCCGAGCGCGAACTCGCCACCGCCCTGGAACTGAGCCGCACCACCGTCGCCACCGCGTACGAGACGCTGCGCGCCGACGGGTACCTGCGCAGCCGCCGCGGCTCCGGCAGCTGGACCACCCTGCCCGAAGGCGCCCCGCCGCCCAGCGACGCCCTGCACCCCGTCCCGCCGGACGAGCAGAACCGCACCCTGGACCTCGGCGTCGCCGCGCTGCCCGCCCCGCAGCCCTTCCTCGGCGAGGCCGCCGCCCACGCCGTCGAACAGCTGCCCCGCTACGCCGCCGGGCACGGCCACTACCCCACCGGCGTCCCGGTGCTCCGCGAGGCCGTCGCCCGCCGCTTCACCGAGCGCGGCCTGCCGACCACCCCCGACCAGATCCTGATCACCACCGGCGCGATGGGCGGCCTCCACCTGCTCCAGCGGGTGCTGATCGGCCGCGGCGACCGCGTCGCCGTCGAGGCGCCCACCTACGCCCACACCCTCCAGGCCCTGCGGCTCGCCGAGGCCCGCCTGGTGCCCGTCCCGTACGCGTGGCCGGACGGGCCGCTGCGCCGGCCGCGCTGGGACCTCGCCGAGTGGCGCCGGGTACTGCACGGCGCCGCGCCCAGACTCGCCTACGTGCTGCCGGACTTCCACAACCCGACCGGCGCGCTGATCGGCGAGGAGCAGCGCCGGGAACTGCTCGCCGCCGCCCGGACGGCCGGCACGGTCGTCCTGGTCGACGAGACCACCGCCGAACTCGGCTGGGGCGTGCCGCGGTCCGCGCCGCTGCCGCGCCCGACGGCCGCGCTGGACCGGGCCGCGCAGGTGGTCACCGTCGGCTCGGCGGGCAAGCTGCTCTGGGGCGGCCTGCGGATCGGCTGGGTGCGGGCGGCACCCGCGCTGGTGCGCCGGCTTGCCTCCGAGCGGGTCTACAGCGACGTCGGCACCCCGGTGCTGGACCAGCTGATCGCCGCCGAGCTGATGGGCGAGCACCTCGCCGACATCCGCGCCCACCAGCTGGACCGGCTGCGGGCCACCGCGGACGCGTTCGGCGAGGCGCTCCCCCGCCACCTGCCCGGCTGGAGCTACGCGCCGCCGCCCGGCGGACTCTCGCTCTGGGTGTCCACCGACGGCCTGTCCGGCGCGGCGCTCGCGCTCGCCGGGGAGCGCCGCGGCGTGCGGATCGCCTCGGGCAACCGCTTCGGCGCCGACGGCGCGTTCGAGCACCACGTCCGGATCCCGCTCAGCGTGCCCGCGGCGGCCGTGCCCGCCGCCGTCGAACGGCTCGCCGCCGTCGCCGCGCAGGCGGGCAGCGGCGGCCGGTTCGGCGCGGCGGACGACAGCCAGCCGCTGGCGGTCTGACGGTTCGTCAGTTGTCCGTGTTGGAGCGCCCGCGCCAACCCGTCACCGGGAGAGCGAACTTGGCCACCAGCCGGTCGGTGAACGGCGCCCGGTGCAGTCGCGCCAGCCGCACCGGCGTCTGCCCCCGGCGCACCTCCACCCGTGCGCCGGCGGGCAGTTCGACCGAGCGCCGCCCGTCGCACCAGAGCACGCCGTGCGGGGTCTTCGGCTGCACCTCGACCGCCAGCACCGAGTCCGGCGAGGTCACCAGCGGGCGCGCGAACAGCGCGTGCGCGGAGATCGGCACCATCAGCAGCGCCTCCACCTCCGGCCACACCACCGGCCCGCCGCCCGAGAACGCGTACGCCGTCGAACCGGTCGGCGTCGCGCAAACCACCCCGTCGCAGCCGAAGTTGGAGACCGGACGGCCGTCCACCTCGGTCACCACCTCCAGCATCCGCTCCCGGGACGCCTTCTCGATCGAGGCCTCGTTCAACGCCCAGTCCTGGTGCACCACATCGCCGTTGGTGCGGACGATGACATCGATCGTCATCCGCTCCTCGACCTCGTAGTCGGCCTTCACCACGCGCTCGACCACGACCGCGAGGTCGTCCCGCTCGGCCTCCGCGAGGAAGCCCACCCGGCCCAGGTTGATCCCGAGCATCGGCAGCCCGTGCTCGCGCGCCAGCTCAGCTCCGCGCAGCAGCGTCCCGTCCCCGCCCGCGACCAGGATCAGCTCGCAGCCGTCCGCCGCACCCGGCCCCCCGGCGACCTTCTCGACCCCGTCCGGCAGGTCCAGGCCCACCGCCTCGGCAGCCAGCAGTCTGATCCGGACGCCCTCCTTCAGCAGCCCGTGCACCAGGCCCTCGACGCTGCGCAGCGCCGCCTCCCGGCCGGTGTGCGCGATCAGGAAGACCGTACGTTCTTCATCGCTCATGCCGCTGCCCTCTCCCTACGCCTGCCCGGGTCGCCCTTGGCCCGGTGCGGTCGCGTCACACAGCAATCACACAGCATGACGGACCCGACGTCCGCAAGCACCCTATCGGGGGCCCTCCGCGACGGCCCGGTCCGCCTCCGCCGGGTCCAGCTGCGGGGCGTCCCGGCGCATCCACAGGAAGTACTCGACGTTCCCGGACGGCCCCGGCAGCGGGCTCGCGGTGACGGCCCGCACGCCCAGCCCCAGCTCCCACGCCTGCGCGGCGACCTGGCGCACCATCTCGGCGCGCAGCTGCGGGCTGCGCACCACCCCGCCGCTGCCCAGGCGCTCCTTGCCGATCTCGAACTGCGGCTTGACCATCAGCACGAGGTCCGCGTCCTCGGCCGCGCACCCGGCCAGGGCCGGCAGCACCAGGCCCAGCGAGATGAACGACAGGTCGCCGACCACCAGGTCGACCGGGGTGCCGCCGATCATCTCCCGGGTCAGCTCGCGCACGTTGGTGCGGTCCATCACCGTCACTCGCTCGTCGCTCTGCAGCGACCACGCGAGCTGCCCGTAGCCGACGTCCACCGCCAGCACGTGGGCCGCGCCGGCCCGCAGCAGCACGTCGGTGAACCCGCCGGTGGACGCACCCGCGTCCAGCGCCCGGCGGCCCTCGACCACCAGGCCCTGCGGCACGAAGGCCGCGAACGCCCCGGCCAGCTTGTGGCCGCCGCGCGACACGTAGTCGGGGTCGTTCTCGTCCTTGGCCACGACGACCGCCGCCGAGGTCTCCACCTGGGTGGCCGGCTTGGTCGCGGTGGTGCCGCCGACGGTCACCCGGCCCGCCGCGATCAGCTCGGACGCGTGCTCGCGCGACCGGGCCAGCTTGCGGCGGACCAGCTCCGCGTCGAGACGGCGTCGTGCCACTGCCACTGGTGTTTCAGCTCCTACGGGTCGTACGGGGTCAGTCCTGGTCGAGCGCGGCCAGCGCGTCGGCGAGCCGCTGGTGAACATCTTCGTACACCGCGACGTGCGCCTCGGCGGGCACCCCGTCCAGCGCCTCCAGCCGGGCCAGGCCGGCGTCCACGGCGGGGTGGCCGGTCGGGGTCGGCTCGACGCCGAGCGGCTCGGGCGCGGTGCCGGGGGCGAGGTCGTCAGGCATCGGGCTTCTTCGTGCTGGTGGCCTTGCGGACGGTGGTCTTCTTCGTCGCGGTGCGCTTGGCGGGCGCGTCGGCGGCGGCCGTCTTCTTCGCGGCACCGGACGCGTTCGCGGTGGCGGTCTTCTTGACGGCGGTCTTCTTCACCGGCGTCTTCGCCGCCGTCTTCTTCCCCGCCGTCTTCTTCGTCGCCGTGGTCTTCGTCGCCGTGGTCTTGACGGCGGTCTTCTTCGCGACGGGCTTCTCGGCAGCCGTCCGCTTCGTCGCGGTCTCCGCGACGGCCTCGGCGACGGCCTCGGCGACAGGCTCGGCGGCGGACGCCCTTGCCGGGGCCTTCTTCGCCGGCACCTTCCGGGCCGCCGACTTCGCCGGCGCCACCGGCGGATCGACCTCGACCGGCTCGTCCACCTCCACCCGCTCCGCCGCTATCGGCTCACCCACCGCCCGGGCCGCCGACGGCTCGTCCCTCTGCTCCCAGCCGCGGCCGAACAGGCCCTCCGCACGCGGTGCCGGCGCGGGCTCCTCGGCCTGCTCCCGCGCCGCAGGCGTCCCCACCGGAACGGCACCCTCCTCGACCTCGCGCAGCTTGCTCTCCAGGTACGCCAGCACCACACCGACCTTGGTCACCTGGTCGCCGACCTTCTCGAAGGCCTTCTCCACCTCGCCGCGCGCCACCCCGACGGCCAGGTCCACCCCGGCCAGACCGGCGGTGACCGCCTCCTCCGCGAGGCTCTGCAGCGTCTTCGCCGACGGCGGGAACTGCCCGCCCAGCCGACGCTCGACCTCGGCAACGTCGACCCCGGTCCGTTCCAGGACCGTGGCCGCCGTCCCGACGACCCGCTTGCCGACCTCCTCCACCACCACGGCCGCGGCCTCCACCACTCCCCGCACCGTCCTCGGCAGCATCCGGGTGCCTCCTTAGCGCCTGCGCGCATCGCTCCGTCGCCGTCGGCACCCGGCCGGTACCGGGCGCCCCACTGACGACGCTACCGCCAAAACCCTCCTGCGGTACCGTGGCCCCGGCCGACCGCCGCCGTCGGCCGTCGGAACCCGGGACGCCCAGGGAGGGGATCCACCGTCATGGCCAACGCCGAGGAGTGCCGCGAGGCACTGGAACAGCTCAGCCGGAACATGGCGAAGTCCACCGGCGACGTCCGCAAGGCCGCGTCCCTCGACCGCTCGCTCTCCTGCCGGATCACCGACCTCGACCTGACCTTCACCGGTCGACTGCGCGACGGCCGGATCCAGGACGTCGTCCCGGCAGCCGGCGCCCCCGCCGAGAAGGCGGAGATCCGGCTCACCATGGCCAGCGACGACCTGGTCGCGCTGGTCGGCGGCCGGCTCAACTTCGCCTCCGCGTGGGCGAGCGGCCGGGTCAGGCTGGAGGCGGGCTTCCGCGACCTGCTGCGGCTGCGCACCCTGCTCTGACCCGGCCGCCGCCGAGGCTCAGAACCCCAGCTCGGCGAGCGCCTTCCGGCCGTCGGCCGGCTCTCCGTCCGCGTCCAGCGCCGCCCAGGCCGCCGCGCAAAGCGCCCGCAGACCGTCCCAGCGGTCCGCCCCTGCGCCGTCCAGCCGCAGCACGCCCTCCTCGGCGCGCGCGACCCAGCCACGGCAGCGGAAGCCGCCGTCCGCCGCCTCCACCCCCGGGTGCGGCTCCAGCAGACCGCGCAGGTCGGCCGCGAGATACGTCGGCCGGTGCTCGACCGGGGCCGCGAGCAGCTGCGCCGCCGTCGCCACCCCGGTGAACACCAGCAGACTGTCCACCCCGCCGTTGAAGGCGCCCTCGATGTCGGTGTCCAGCCGGTCGCCCACCACCAGCGGCCGCTCCGCGCCCGTCCGCAGCACGGTCTCGCGGTGCATCGGCGGCAGCGGCTTGCCCGCGACCTCGGGCTCCACGCCGGTCGCCGCGCGCACGGCCGCCACCAGCGTCCCGTTGCCGGGCGCGATGCCACGGGCCGTCGGCACGGTCAGGTCGGTGTTGGACGCCACCCACGGCAGCCCGCGCTGCACCGCGTACGAGGCCTCCGCCAGGTGCGCCCAGCCGACCGACGGGTCGTAACCCTGGACCACCGCGAGCGGCTCCTCGGCGAGCGTCCGGACCGCGACCAGCCCGCGCTCGGCGAGTGCCTCCTCCAGCCCGAGACCGCCCACGACCAGCACCTTCGACCCGGCCGGCACCTTCTCGGCGACGAGCCGGGCGGCGGCCTGCGCCGAGTTGATCACGTCTGCGGGCTCGGCCGGCACGCCCAGCTCGGTCAGGTGCTCGGCCACCACCCGGGGCGGCCGGGAGGCGTTGTTGGTCACGTACGCGAGGTGCATCCCGGCCGTACGGGCGGCGGCCAGCGCGTCCACGGCGTGCTCGATCGCGTGCGGGCCGGCGTAGACCACGCCGTCGAGGTCCAGCAGGGCCGTGTCGTACGCCGCGGTGAGCGGACGCTCGCTGCTCCCGGGGGCGGTCCGTCGCACGGGGGTGGCCGTCTCGGTCATGCCTGCTCAACCTCATTCACTGCGTCGTCGTTCGTTCACTGCGTCGTTGTTCACCGCTGGTCGCACGGTCCGGCGCCCGCCGGTCACGCGTCGTCGTCGCCGTCGGCGATCCCGTCGGCGGTGCCGTCGGGCTCGCCCCCCGGGGACTCCAGGTAGCCGGGCGCCCCCGGCAGCAGCGGGCCGAACGCCCCGGCGCGGGCCGCCAGGGTGGCTCGGGTCTGCCGCAGCGCCGCCCGGTAGTGCTCGGCGTCCGGCCGCATCGCCACGGCCAGCGCCAGGTGCTCGGCGGACGTCTCGAAGTCGCCCAGCCGGGCCGCCGCGACGCCCCACCCGAACTGAGCGTAGTCGTCCGACGGATCCGCCAGCGCGACGGCCCGGAAGTTCGCCAGCGCCGCCGCGTACGAACCCGCGTCGAACTGCGCCCGCGCCAGCGTCTCCCGGATGCTCCGCGAGTCCGGCTCGGCCGCCGCCGCCCGGACCAGCAGCTGCTCGGCCGCCGCCGGGTGCCCCTGGGCCAGCAGCTTCCCGCCCCGCCGGAACCAGTCGTACACGTCCCCGACGGGCTCGCCCGGCCGCTGCGCCGGCACGCCGCCCGCCCCGGGGCCGCCCCCGCCGGTGGTGCCGTCCGGTCCGCCCGGCTCGACCGGAGCGCCGTCCTCCACCTGGTTCCACCCGTCGTTCATGCCGTACCTCGCCCTCGTTCGCCCCGCGGCCGCCCACCCGCCCCACTGATCGGCACAGGTGTTCCGATCTCTCAACAACGCGTACCCGGTTACGATGCCCAGAATGAGCACCTCCAGTGCAGAAGACGGAGCCGAGACTCCACAGGGCGGCCCCGGCGATCCCGGGCACGTCGCCACCGCAGGTCTGTCCCTGTCCCCGTTCCGGGGCCTGCGCTACGTCCCCGACCGGGTCGGCGCGCTGGCCGCGGTCACCTCACCCCCGTACGACGTCGTCGACCCCGGCCGCCGGCTCGACCTGGAGACCGCCGACCCGCACAACGTGGTCCGGCTGATCCTGCCGCGCCCCGAGCCCGAGGACAGCGGCGACCGCCCCGACCGCGACACCCGGTACCGGCACGCCGCCCGGCTGCTGCGCGACTGGCAGCGCGAGGGCGTCCTGGCCGCCGACCCCGAGCCCGCGCTGTACGTCTACGAGCAGCGCGTGCCCGCCACCGCCGACTCCCCCGAACTGCTGCAGCGCGGCCTGATCGGCGCCCTCGCGGTCAGCGGCCGCGAGGCCGGCGTGGTGCTCCCGCACGAGGACGTGATGCCGCGGCCGGTCGCCGACCGGGTCGGCCTCATGCGCACCACCCGCGCCAACCTCGAACCGCTCCTGCTCACCTACCGGGGCAACGGCGGCGCGGCCGACGTGATCGAGCGCACCGTCCGCGGCGAACCGCTGCTCACCACCGCCACCAGCGACGGCACCCACCACCGCCTCTGGGCCGTCACCGACGCCGACGACATCGCCGACATCGGCCGCGACCTCGCCCGCTGCCGGGCCCTGATCGCCGACGGCCACCACCGCTGGGAGATGTACCTGCGCCTCCAGCGCGAGCACCGCCACCTCCCTCGAAGCCCGTGGGACCGCGGCATGGTGCTCCTCGTGGACACCGCCCGCTACCCGCTGCGCGTCCGGGCCATCCACCGGGTGCTGTACCGGCTGCCGGTGGCCGAGGCGCTCGAGCGGCTGGGCGACCACTGGAAGGTCAAGGAGATCCCCGGCCCGCTCACCTCCGCCCTCCAGGCGCTCGCCGAGCAGAAACGACACGGCGGCAACGGCTTCGTCCTGACCGGCGGCGACGGCGTCTTCTGGCTCCTCGGCGAGCCCGAGGAGGCCCTGCTCGACGCGACCGTGCCGCGCGACCGCCCCGAGGAGTGGCGTCACCTCGACGCGACCGTCCTGCACGCCACCCTGCTCGACCACACCTGGCACGTCCCCGACGGCCCGGACGACATCGGCTACCTGCACACCGCGGTCGCCGCCGAACGGGAGGCGGCCCGCACCGGCGGCACCGCCGTCCTGCTGCACCCGGTGCGCGAGAGCGTCGTGCGGCGGCTCGCCGAGCAGGGCGTCACGATGCCGCGCAAGTCCACCTCGTTCGGGCCGAAGCCGGCCACTGGCCTGGTGCTGCGCAACCTCGAACTGGGCTGAGGCGCCCTGGCGTCGCCGCTTCACGCAGTGAGGCCCTGCCGCACTCCGGGAATTCCCGGGGTGCGGCAGGGCCTCACTCATTGGGCCGTGCGTCAGCTCTTGGCGTCGGCCTCGGCCGCGTCGTCGGCCTTGTCCTCGGCCTTGTCGTCACGCTTCTCGTCGTGCTCGGCGTCGCGCTTGGCGTCGCCGGGGCGCTCGGGCACCACGCCGTCGAAGTCCTCGTCGATCTCGAGGTCGTCCTCGTCGTAGTACTCCTCGACCTCCTCCTCGTCCTCGAAGATCACGCGGTCGTCGGCCACGTCGCCGCCGCGCTTCTTCGCCGGGGCCTCGGCCTCGTCGGCCTCGCCCTCCAGCTCGGGGTCGAGCGCGTCCACGAACTCCACGCCGTCGATCTCGGCCAGCCGCTCCGAGGCGTTGGTCGAACCGTCGGTGTCGGCCTCAACCGCCTTCGCGAACCACTCACGGGCCTCGTCGCCCCGGCCGGCCGCGATCAGGGCCTCGGCGTAGGCGTACCGCAGCCGCGCGGTCCACGGGTGTACGGCGCTGGAGGCCAGCTCCGGGCTCTGCAGGGTGACCACGGCGGCATCGAACTGCTCCATGTCGGTGCGCGCGCCGGCCGCGACCAGGCGCATCTCGACCTGGCCGGCCTTGTCCAGCTGCTTCACCTCGGGCTCGCCGGCCATCGCCAGCGCCCGCTCCGGGCGGCCCAGACCACGCTCGCAGTCGGCCATCACCGGCCACAGGTCCGCCCGGCCGGTCATCCGACGGGCGGCGCGGAACTCGGTCAGCGCCTCGGAGTAGCGCTGGGTCATGTACGAGGCGAACCCGGCCGCCTCACGGACGGCCGCGACGCGCGAGGCCAGCCGGAGCGCGACGCGCGAGTACTGGTACGCCTCCTCCGGCTCGCTGTCGAGCATGCGGGCGACCATCACCAGGTTGCGGGCCACGTCGTCGGCGAGCGTCTTGGGCAGGCTCTTGAGCTCCTGGCGCACGTCCGCGTCCAGCTCGAAGCCGGTGACGTCCTCCGGGATCGGCAGGCGCTTGACGGGCTCGTAGTTGCCCCGGCGGTCGTCGTAGTCCCGGCCGCCACGGTCGTCGCGACGGTCGTCCCGGCGGCCCTCGAAGCGGCCACCACGGTCGTCACGGCGGTAACCGCCGCCACCCTGACGGTCGTCACGCCGGAAACCGCCGGAGGGGCGGTCGTCGCGGCGGTAGCCGCCACCGGCCGGGCGGTCGTCACGCCGGAAACCACCGGAGGGACGGTCGTCACGGCGGAAGCCGCCGCCCTGGCGGTCATCGCGCTCACGGTAGCCGCCACCGGCCGGACGCTCGTCACGGCGGAAACCACCGGAGGGACGGTCGTCACGACGCGGACGGTCGTCACGGTCATCACGACGGAAACCACCCGACGGGCGGTCGTCACGACGCGGACGGTCGTCACGGTCATCACGACGGAAACCACCCGAGGGGCGGTCGTCACGGCGGAAGCCGCCGCCCTGGCGGTCATCGCGCTCACGGTAGCCGCCACCGGCCGGACGGTCATCACGGCGGAAACCACCGGAGGGGCGGTCGTCACGGCGGTAGCCACCACCCGAGGGGCGGTCGTCACGGTCACGGCCGTAGCCACCCGACGGACGGTCGTCACGACGCGGACGGTCGTCACGGTCATCACGACGGAAACCACCCGACGGACGGTCGTCACGACGGAAACCACCGGAGGGGCGGTCGTCACGACGGAAACCGCCGCCCTGGCGGTCATCGCGCTCACGGTAGCCGCCACCGGCCGGACGGTCATCACGGCGGAAACCACCGGAGGGGCGGTCGTCACGACGGTAGCCACCACCCGAGGGGCGGTCGTCACGGTCACGGCCGTAGCCACCCGACGGACGGTCGTCACGACGCGGACGGTCGTCACGGTCATCACGACGGAAACCACCCGACGGACGGTCGTCACGACGGAAGCCGCCACCCGAGGGGCGGTCGTCACGACGGAAACCGCCACGGTCATCACGGTCGTCACGACGGAAACCACCCGACGGACGGTCGTCACGACGGAAACCACCGGAGGGGCGGTCGTCACGACGGAAGCCGCCGCCCTGGCGGTCATCGCGCTCACGGTAGCCGCCACCGGCCGGACGGTCGTCACGCCGGAAGCCGCCGCCCTGGCGGTCGTCACGACGCGGACGGTCGTCACGGTCGTCACGACGGTAGCCGCCCTGGCGGTCGTCGCGACGGGCGCCGCCACGGTCGTTGGACCAGCTCCCGCGGGACCGGGGCTCGTAGCCTCGGCCGTCGTCCGATCGACGCTCGGGACGGTCCTGGGGCTGGTTCGACATTGTGGTGACTCCTTCTGCTGCTTCAGCTCTGCCGCGGACCGGGCCGAACATCGTCGCCCTCACGCGGCTCGGTGCCGGCCTCCTGGCCCGCACGCCTTCTCCATTGTCCGGCATCCGGGAACACTCCGCGTCCGGGCGGATGCCCCGACCTTGCCGGCCGTGCACGTTCGCAAAACACAAAAAGGCCGCGGCCCCAGCGATATCGCTGGTCGCCGATCACCCGGAAGCTGCCCACGGCGCCGTCGTCACCGAACACGCCCCCGTGGACGGTACTGGTCACGACGCCATTGGTGGCGCCGTAGGG
>NZ_JBSFGU010000029.1:0-102209 GCF_053596725.1 Kitasatospora sp. NPDC001660
TACTGCAGGGGGGACCCTGTGGGAGAGTAGGACGCCGCCGAACAATTCTTCTGAAGAACCCCCATCCGGATTCCGGATGGGGGTTCTTCGCGTTTACGGTGACGGCGACCCCCGGTGACGTATTGTCAGTCCATGGACGAACAGACAGCGGTCATTGCGAACAGCGTGCTCCGGCCCGAGCAGCGCGACGGTGCTCTGCGCGTGCTCGCGGATGCCCAGGACGTCGACGGCCGCGCGGCCGTGTCCGAGCAGGGCCGGCTCCGGCTGCGTTCCTCGGATGTGCCCCGCCCTGGCGTCACCCACTTCATCGAGGTTGATGACGAGGCCGTTGTCGCCTACGGCCAGCTGGAAGTCCCCCAGCTGGAAGCCCCCCAGGACGCGGCCCCGGAAGCCCACGCCAACCCCGCCGCCGAACTCGTGATCGCTCCTACCGTCCGCAGCCGCGGCCTCGCCCGCCCCCTGGTGGAGGCCGTGCTCGCGGAGGCCCACCGGGCCGGCCGGGACGCCGTCGACTTCTGGGTGCACGGAGGCCACCCGGCGGCCCGCCACCTGGCCGACCGGTACGGTGCCGAGCTGGTCCGCGAGCTGCGGCAGATGCGCCGCACCGGCCCGCAGACCGATACTGTTCCCCTCCCCGAGGGCGTCGAGCTGCGGACCTTCCGTCCGGGCGAGGACGACGCCGAGTGGCTGAGGCTGAACGCCCTCGCCTTCGCCCACCACCCCGAGCAGGGCGCCTGGACCCAGCGCGACCTGGCCGACCGGCTGGCCGAGCCCTGGTTCGACCCGGCCGGCTTCTTCCTGGCCACCCGCGACGGCAAGGTGGTCGGCTTCCACTGGACGAAGGTGCACGAGGCCACGGCCTCCGAGCCGGCGCTCGGCGAGGTGTACGTCGTCGGGGTGGACCCGGCCGAGCAGGGCAGCGGCCTCGGTCGCGCGCTGACCGCGGCGGGCCTGCGTCACCTGACCGGCTCAGGCCCCGGTGAGCGTGGACTGGAGACCGTACTTCTCTACGTCGACGCCGACAATCCGGCCGCCGTGCGGGTATATGAACGACTGGGATTCACCGTGCACGAGGTGGACCTCATGTATCGCGTCCAGTACCAGGCGGACCGGGCGGTCTAGCCGCAAGTGCCGGTCGGGGCAGGGTGCGGGGCGGCGCCGCTCCGGCCCCGACCGACTCAGCTTTCCTCCTGGCCATGCGGTGTTTACCGTGGATTCAATTGTTGCCGCGAAGATCACAGGATGAAGTCCGTAGTGTCTCGCTCGTGCAGCGGCGGCCGAAACACCTCGGCCGGTCCTGTACGGACCGCGCCGGGTGGGTGGACGTTGGCGTCGGGCGATGACGACGGTCCGCAGAGCCATTCGCGTTCGGACGCCGTCCTGCTGCTGGAGGAGCTGGAGCCCATGAGCATCCCTCGCCCCGTCTCTGCCCCGCTGTCCCCGCCGACCCGGATGTCGAATGCGCTCGGCCTGCCGCCGGAGCCGTCGACGGTGGACGAGCAGGACTTCGAGGAGCTTCCGCAGGGCCGGTTCCTGGACCGCGAACGGAGCTGGCTCGCGTTCAACGAGCGGGTCCTCGAACTCGCCGAGGACCCGCAGATCCCGCTGCTGGAGCGGGCCAAGTTCCTCGCCATCTTCGCGAGCAACCTGGACGAGTTCTTCATGGTCCGGGTGGCCGGCCTCAAGCGTCGGATCGCCACCGGCGTCGCCCAGCGCAGCGCCTCCGGCCTGCAGCCGCGCGAGGTGCTCGACCTGATCTGGACCCGCTCGCGCGAGCTGATGGCCCGCCACGCCGCCGCGTTCCAGCAGGAGGTGCTGCCGGACCTCGCCACCGAGGGCATCGAGGTGGTCCGCTGGCCGGAGCTGGCGGAGAAGGAGCAGGCCCGCCTGCACACCCTCTTCCGGCAGAAGATCTTCCCGGTCCTGACCCCGCTGGCGGTCGACCCGGCACACCCCTTCCCGTACATATCGGGGCTGTCCCTCAACCTCGCCGTGGTGGTGCGCAACCCGGTGTCCGGGCACAAGCACTTCGCCCGCGTGAAGGTCCCGCAGTCGCTCGCCCGTTTCCTGGAGGCCTCGCCCCAGCGCTACGTCCCCCTGGAGGACGTGATGGGCGCGCACCTGGAGGAGCTGTTCCCGGGCATGGAGGTGCTCGCGCACCACGCCTTCCGGGTCACCCGCAACGAGGACCTGGAGGTCGAGGAGGACGACACCGAGAACATCCTCAAGGCCCTGGAGAAGGAGCTGATGCGGCGGCGCTTCGGCCCGCCGGTCCGGCTGGAGGTCGAGGAGTCGATCGACCCCTACATCCTGGACCTGCTGGTGCGGGAGCTGAACATCACCGAGGCGGAGGTCTTCCCGCTGCCCGGCCCGCTCGACCTGACCGGCCTGTTCGGGATCTCCGAGCTGGACCGCCCGGAGCTCAAGTACCCGAAGTTCGTGGCGGGCACGGCCCGCGGGCTGACCGACGTCGAGTCGGCCTCCCAGCCGGACATCTTCGCCGCGATGCGCGAGCGGGACGTCGTGCTGCACCACCCGTACGACAGCTTCTCCACCTCGGTGCAGGCCTTCCTGGAGCAGGCCGCGGCCGACCCGGACGTCCTGGCGATCAAGCAGACGCTGTACCGCACCTCGGGCGACTCGCCGATCGTGGACGCGCTGATCGACGCGGCGGAGTCGGGCAAGCAGGTACTGGTCCTGGTCGAGATCAAGGCGCGCTTCGACGAGCAGGCCAACATCAAGTGGGCCCGCAAGCTGGAGGAGGCCGGCTGCCACGTCGTCTACGGCCTGGTCGGGCTGAAGACGCACTGCAAGCTGTCGCTGGTGGTCCGTCAGGAGGGCGACACCCTGCGGCGCTACTCGCACGTCGGCACCGGCAACTACCACCCGAAGACCGCCCGGCTCTACGAGGACCTCGGGCTGCTCACCTCGGACCCGCAGGTCGGCGCCGACCTCTCGGACCTGTTCAACCGCCTGTCCGGCTACTCGCGCCGCGAGTCCTACCGCCGTCTGCTGACCGCTCCGCGCGGCCTGCGCGACGGCCTGGTCTCGCGGATCCACAACGAGATCGCCCACCACCGCGCGGGCCGCCCGGCCTACGTGAAGCTCAAGGTCAACTCGATCGTCGACGAGGCCGTGATCGACGCGCTGTACCGGGCCTCGCAGGCCGGCGTGCCGGTGGACGTGTGGGTCCGCGGGATCTGCGCGATCCGCCCGGGCGTGCCGGGGCTGAGCGAGAACATCCGGGTCCGCAGCGTCCTCGGCCGCTTCCTCGAACACTCCCGCCTCTTCGTGTTCGGCAACAACGGCGATCCGGAGGTCTGGATCGGCAGCGCCGACATGATGCACCGCAACCTGGACCGCCGGATCGAGGCGCTGCTGCGGATCACCGATCCCGCACACCGCGCCGAGCTGTCCGGGCTGCTCGACCTCGGGGTGTCGGACGAGACCGAGTCCTGGCACCTCGGCCCGGACGGCGCATGGACCCGCCACTCGCAGGACGCCGAGGGCCGCCCGCTGCGGCACATCCAGGACCTGCTGATCGACTCGCGCCAGCGCCGCCGGGCCGCCACCTCCCGCTGACGCGACCACTGATGCGAGCCGCTGGAGCCGGCAGGGGAACGGCTCCGGCGGTCGGCCACCAGCCCCGGGGGACGGACCCGGGGGAACGGGGATCTACCACGCCATGACCGAAGCGCCGATGACGGCCCGGGCGGCCTCCACAGCGACCGCCGGGGCCATCCTCTCCAGCCATCTCACCGCCCAGGCCGGCGCGTTCCTGCGCGCCCTGCCGCTCGCGGTGGGCGAGGTCGGCGCCAGACCTGGCACGGCCGTCGTCCCGGCGGCCGGCACCGCCGACCTGCTGGGCGCCGTGCGGCGGATCGGCGGACTGCTGCACACCTTCGGCAGCGTCTTCGAGCAGACCTGGGCGCAGGAGTCGCGCACCGAGCTGCGCTGGCTGCTCAACCTGCTCGCGCTGGAGCCCGGGTACGTCCGGCGCTCCGCCCGGCTGCTGGGCGCGCTCGACTCGCTGAGCGGAACCGACCCGGACGGGACGGGCATGCTGGCCGGGCACGCAGGCGCGCCGAAGGCGCGGGCGCTGCTGGACCGGCAGCTGACGCTGGCCCGGACGAGGGCGCACTCCACCGTGCTCCAGGAGTTGCGGTCGGCCCGGCTGCACGCGCTGGCGGACCGGATGACACTGCTGGTCGGCGACGCGCCGCTGCTGGAGTCGGCGAACGCGCGGGCCGGCGCGGTGCTGATGCCGCAGGCGGCCGCCGCGTTCACCGCGCTGACCGCGAGCGCCGCCCAGCTGCCGCTCCAGCGCGCCGCCACGCCGTACGGCGGGGACGGGCTGCGCCGCCTGGGCGCCGTTCCGCAGGCCCGCGGCGCGGTGGACGCGGACACGGCGCTGGCGGCCGACGACGCTCCGTGGGCGCGGATGCGGATCCTGGTGAAGCGGGCCCGCTACGCGCTGGAGGTGTGCGGCCGCCCGTCGGTGGAGCTGGACGAGCTGGACGAGGTGCTGGGCCGGCACCAGGAGGCGGCGGACGCGGCGGTCACCGCGGCGACGGCGGCGCGCACGCCGCGGATCACCCCCGCCACCGCCTACGTGCTGGGCGTGGTGCATGCTGATCAACGACTGGAGGTCGAGGCGGCGCGGTACGCCTTCGGCCGCCGGTGGCCCGAGCTCCCGCCAGGCCTGGACGGCTGGCTGGAGATTCCCCCCGCCGAGGGCTGGGGGTATTCCCCCGCACCACGGACGGCATGAATTGCGCGATCGCTCGAGCTCCGGTCAGGCGGCGGAGCACGCCCCGGTGATCCTCGCCGCGGGCGCGGTGCTGTGGCTGCCCGGCCGGCCCAAGAAGAGCGGTCGGCTGGGGCGGCCCCGGATCGCGGTGATCCACCGGCCCAAGTACGACGACTGGAGCCTGCCGAAGGGCAAGCTCGACCCCGGCGAGGGCATGGCCGAGGCGGCGCTGCGCGAGGTGCGGGAGGAGACCGGGTTCACCTGTGTGCTCGGTCCGGAGCTGCCGGCGCAGCACTACCCGGTGCAGGGCCGTCGGAAGGAGGTCCGGTACTGGGCGGCGGTGCCGACCGCGGGGGCGTTCCGGCCGAACCGGGAGGTGGACCTGTTGGAGTGGCTCCCGGCGGGCAAGGCCCGCGTTCGGCTGACCCACGAGCGTGACCGGTTGCTGGTGGACGCCCTGCTGGCGATCCTGGGGGCGAAGCCGGTACGGAGAGACGGGTTCCGCTGGTGAAGGAACAGTGGAAGTGATCTCTCCGCGTTCTTGCCGTGACGCAACCGTTACTACCTGACCTAGTTTCCTGCCATCCGTTCGAGGTTCACTCCTCGTTCACTTGCGACCGGCTGTCGTGTCACCTACTCGGCCTAACTTCGGGACTACCGGAGGGCCGCACGGGCCCCGGACCACAGCAAAACCCCCGCGCTCCGCCGTGTCCGCACGGCCCGCGCGACGGGTAATGCCACAGAAAGGGACACCCCAGTGAAGCTCCAGCGGAACGGCCGCACCAAGGCCCTCGCGATCGGTGCCATGGCGCTCGTCAGCTCGCTGTCGCTCGCCGCGTGCGGCTCGGACAACAACAACACTGCCGGCGGGTCGGGTTCCAGCGGTTCCGCTGCCGCGCCCTCGATCAACTGTGGCAGCAAGCCCTCCCCGCTGCTGGGCGCGGGCTCCACCGCCCAGGGCAACGCCGTCGACGTGTGGAAGACCAACTTCGGCGCCTCCTGCTCCGGTGCCACGGTCAACTACAGCGGCGGCGGCTCCGGCGCGGGTGTCCAGCAGTTCAACCAGGGCAAGGTCCAGTTCGCCGGCTCCGACTCGGCCCTGAAGCCGGCCGAGGTCGACGCCTCCAAGGCGGCCTGCACCGGCGGCCAGGGCATCGACCTGCCGATGGCGGCCGGCCTGATCTCGCTCGTCTACAACGTCGACAACGTCGACAACCTGGTCCTGGACGGCCCGACCGCCGCCAAGATCTTCGACTCGCAGATCACCAAGTGGAACGACCCGGCGATCGCCGCCCTCAACCCGGGCGCCAAGCTGCCGGACGCCGACATCCAGTCGTTCCACCGCTCGGACGACTCCGGCACCACCGACAACCTGACCCACTACTTCGCCGCGGCCAGCGGCGGCGCCTGGTCCTACCCGGCCGCCAAGACCTGGGCCGGCAAGGGCGGCCAGTCGGCCAACGGCAGCGCCGGCGTCTCGGCCCAGGTGAAGCAGGTCAAGAACTCGATCGGCTACGTCGAGCTCTCCTTCGCGCAGACCAACAGCCTGAAGAGCGCCGCGATAAACACCGGTGCCTCCAAGCCGGTCGCCGCGACCGCCGAGAACGCCGCCAACACCTTCGCCAAGGCGAAGATCGCGGGCACCGGCAGCGACCTGGCGCTGAAGCTCGACTACGCGACCAAGGACGAGGGCTCCTACCCGCTGGTCCTGGTCACCTACGAGATCGTCTGCGACAAGGGCAACAAGGCGGACACGCTCGACACGCTGAAGGCCTTCCTGACCTACACCGCCAGCGAGGCCGGTCAGAAGGCGATCGGCGACAAGGGCTACGTCCCGCTGCCGAAGGAGCTGACCGACAAGGTCAACGCCGTCATCCCGACCCTGGCCTGACCCAGCAGGACCACCGGTGGTGCGGCCCCGTGAGCGAGGGGGCCGGGGCCGTCCCACCGGAACGCCCGACCCAGCAACACGTCCGGGGCACCGCCGCCATGGTGCCGCCCCCTCCCGGGGCGGCACCACCAGACCGGAGTAGACCAATGACTTCATCCCCCCCTGCCGCCCCGCGAGGCAGGGAACGCCGACAGCGCGACAGCCGCTTCGGCGACAAGATCTTCATGAACCTCGCCCGGGGCTCGGGCATCCTCCTGCTGGTCGTGATGGGCGCCATCGCCGGCTTCCTGGCCTGGCGCTCGGGCCTCGCGCTCAGCAAGAACGACGGCAACTTCCTCACCACCTTCGAGTGGACGCCGGACGCCCCGAAACCGGTCTTCGGCATCGCCGTCCTCGCGTTCGGCACCATCGTCAGCGCGCTCATCGCGATGGCGATCGCCGTCCCGGTCGCGATCGGGATCGCCCTGTTCATCTCGCACTACGCGCCGCGGAGGATCGCCCAGCCGTTCGCCTACCTGGTGGACCTGCTCGCGGCCGTCCCCAGCATCGTCTACGGCCTGTGGGGCGCGCTGTTCCTGGTCCCGCACATGGACGGCCTGACCAGCTGGCTCAACCAGTACCTGGGCTGGACGTACATCTTCGACCAGACCAAGGTCGGCACCACCCCGCGCAACCTGTTCACCGTCGGCATCCTGCTCGCGATCATGGTCCTCCCGATCATCACCGCGGTCTCCCGCGAGGTGTTCCGCCAGGTGCCGCGGATGCACGAGGAGGCGGCGCTCGCGCTCGGCGCGACCCGCTGGGAGATGATCCGCACCGCGGTGCTGCCCTTCGGCCGCCCCGGCATCATCTCGGCCTCGATGCTCGGCCTCGGCCGCGCGCTCGGCGAGACCATCGCCGTCGCCGTGGTGCTGTCCTCGAACAGCGTCCTCTCGCTGCACATCCTCGACCCGGGCGGCGGCACCTTCGCGCAGAACATCGCGCTGAAGTTCGCCGAGGCCGGCGACAACGGCCGCGACGCCCTGATGGCCTCCGGCCTCGTCCTGTTCGTGATCACCCTGCTGGTGAACGGTGCCGCGCGGCTGATCGTCGCCCGCCGCAAGGAGTACTCGGGGGCCGGAGCATGACCGCCGCTACCACGACCATCCCGGCGGAGGCCCGCCCGCTCGGCCACGCGCTGACCGCGAACCGCCTGCCCAAGTGGGCCCCGGCCGCCGTCGCGGCGGGCTCGATCGCCCTCGGCTGCGCCGTCGGCGCCGTCGGCGGCCTGGCCAGCCACCTGCAGTGGGGCCTGATCTCGGCGCTCCTCTTCGTCGTGATCGGCTACGTCCTCTCGGCCAAGGTCGAGGGCCGCCGCCAGGCCAAGGACCGCCTCGCCACCTCGGTGGTCTGGGTCGCCTTCATCCTCGCCGTCGTGCCGCTGGTCGCGCTGACCGTCTACACGGTCCAGCAGGGCGCCGGCGTGGTGAACGGGTACTTCCTGAGCCACTCGATGAAGGGCGTCATCGCCTCCGGCCCCGGCGGCGGGATCTACCACGCGCTGATCGGCACCCTCGAGCAGGTCGGCCTGGCCACCGCGATGGCCGCCCCGGTGGGTCTGCTCACCGCCGTCTACCTGGTCGAGTACGGCCGCGGCAAGCTCGCCAAGGTCGTCACCTTCTTCGTCGACGTCATGACGGGCGTGCCGTCGATCGTCGCCGGTCTGTTCATCCTGTCGCTCTGGAACCTCGCCCTCGGCTTCAGCTACTCCGGCTTCTCCGGCAGCCTCGCGCTGGCGATCCTCATGATGCCGGTCGTGGTCCGCTCCACCGAGGAGATGCTCAAGCTCGTCCCGAACGAGCTGCGCGAGGCGTCGTACGCGCTCGGCGTGCCGAAGTGGAAGACCATCCTGCGGATCGTCCTGCCCACCGCGATCGGTGGCATCACCACCGGTGTGATGCTCGCGGTCGCCCGCATCACGGGCGAGACCGCCCCGGTGCTGATGCTGGTGTTCGGCGCCGACTACATCAACAGCAACCCGTTCGACGGACCGCAGCAGTCCCTGCCGATGTACATCTGGCAGCAGTACTCCCTGGTCAACAACGACTTCGGCTACGCCCGTGCCTGGGGTGCGGCGCTGGTGCTGATCGCCTTCGTGATGGGGCTCAACCTCATCGCCCGGGGCATCGCACGCTGGCGCTCGCCCAAGGGCGGACACTGAGCGACCGACTGACGAAGACAGACGAGAGAAGCAACGATCATGGCCAAGCGCATCGACGTCAGCGGACTGTCGGCCTACTACGGCTCCACCAAGGCCATCGAGGACATCTCGATGAGCATCGAGCCCCGCTCGGTGACCGCCTTCATCGGTCCCTCCGGCTGCGGCAAGTCCACCTTCCTCCGCACCCTCAACCGGATGCACGAGGTGATCCCGGGCGCCCGCGTCGAGGGCAAGGTGCTCCTGGACGACGAGAACCTCTACGCCTCCAACGTCGACCCGGTCGCCGTGCGCCGCTCGGTCGGCATGGTGTTCCAGCGGCCGAACCCGTTCCCGACCATGTCGATCTACGACAACGTGGTCGCCGGCCTGCGCCTCGCGGGCGTGAAGAAGAAGGCCGTCCTGGACGAGGTCGTGGAGCGCTCGCTGAAGGGCGCCAACCTCTGGAACGAGGTCCACAACCGGCTGAACAAGCCGGGGGCCGGCCTCTCCGGCGGCCAGCAGCAGCGCCTGTGCATCGCCCGCGCCATCGCGGTCGAGCCGCAGGTCCTCCTGATGGACGAGCCCTGCTCGGCGCTCGACCCGATCTCCACCCTCGCCATCGAGGACCTGATCGGCGAGCTGAAGTCCCAGTTCACCATCGTCATCGTGACCCACAACATGCAGCAGGCGGCCCGCGTCAGCGACCGCACCGCCTTCTTCAACCTGGCCGGCGTCGGCCAGCCGGGCAAGCTGATCGAGCTGGACGACACCCAGCGGATCTTCTCCAACCCCTCGGTGCAGGCCACCGAGGACTACATCTCCGGCCGCTTCGGCTAGATCCGGAGACCGAGCTGCTCCACGGTGCTGCATGGCGGTGCCGCCGTGGAGCATGAGAAGGGCCCGCCCCCGAGATGTGGGGGCGGGCCCTGTCACTTCAGCGGGCTCAGCCCCAGAACAGGTGGACGAACCAGTACATCAGCGCTGCGACGATGGCGGCCGCCGGCATCGTGATGAACCAGCCGAGCACGATGTTCCCGGCGACGCCCCAGCGCACCGCGCGGACCCGCTTGGTGGCCCCGACGCCCATGATCGCCGCGGTGATCACGTGCGTGGTGGAGATCGGCGCCTTGAAGACGAACGACGTGATGTACATGATCGCCGAGGCGGTGGCCTCGGCCGCGAAACCCTGCGGCGGGTCCAGCTCGATGATCTTGCGGCCGAGGGTCCGCATGATCCGCCAGCCGCCCGCGTAGGTGCCCAGCGAGAGCATCGTGGCGCAGGAGATCTTCACCCAGACCGGGATGTCGCTGGTGGTCTGGTGGCCCGAGATGGTGAGCGCCATGACCACGATGCCCATGGTCTTCTGCGCGTCCTGCAGACCGTGCGCCAGCGCCATCGCCGCGGCCGAGGCGGTCTGCGCGACCCGGAAGTTGCGCTTGGCGCGGTGCGGGTTGGCCCGGCGGAAGATCCACAGGATCGCCAGCATCACCAGGAAGCCGCCGATCAGGCCGACCACCGGCGAGACGACCATCGGGATGACGATCTTGTCGAGGACGCCGCTCCAGATCACGTCGATCCCGCCGGCCAGCGCGGCGCCCACCATGCCGCCGAACAGCGCGTGCGAGGAGGAGGACGGCAGGCCGAAGTACCAGGTGGTCAGGTTCCACGCGATCGCGCCGACCAGGGCGGCGAACAGGACCGCCATCCCCTGGTTGCCGGTCGGGGTCTCGATGATGCCCTTGGAGACGGTGTGCGCCACACCGCTGCCGAGGAAGGCGCCGGCCAGGTTCATCACGGCGGCCATCGCGAGCGCGGCCCTCGGGGTCAGCGCCCGGGTGGAGACCGACGTGGCGATCGCGTTCGCCGAGTCGTGGAAGCCGTTGGTGTACGTGAAGAAGAACGCAACGCCGATGACGGCGATGAGTGCTGCCATGTCCACAGGGGTCAGGACTCCTTGACGGCGATGGTCTCCACCGTGTTGGCGACGTGCTCGAACGCGTCCGCCGCCTCCTCAAGGACGTCCACGACCTGCTTGAGCTTGAGCACCTCGATGGCGTCGTACTGGCCGGAGAACAGGTGGGCGAGCAGCTTGCGGTGGATCTGGTCGGCCTGGTTCTCCAGGCGGTTGACCTCGATCCAGTACTCGGTGAGGTTCGACATGCTGCGCAGGTTCGGCATCGCCGCGGCGGTGAGCTCGGCGGCCCGGGCGAGCACCTCGATCTGCTGCTCGATGCCCTTCGGCAGGGTCTGGATGTCGTAGAGGACGACCAGGTCGACGGCCTCCTCCATGAAGTCCATGATGTCGTCCAGCGACGAGGCGAGGCTGTAGATGTCCTCGCGGTCGAAGGGCGTGATGAAGGACGAGTTCAGCTGGTGGAAGACGGCGTGGGTGGTGTCGTCCCCGGCGTGCTCGGCGGCGCGCATGCGCTCGACGATCTCCGCGCGGGCCGACACGTCTGATCCCAGCAGTTCCAGCAGGAGCTTCGATCCGACGACGAGGTTCTCCGCGGCGGCGGCGAACATGTCGTAGAAGCTCGTCTCCTTCGGGGTCAGGCTAAAACGCACGGAAATCAATCTCCGATGTGCGGGGTAGGGACTGAACGATGCTAGGTGCAACCAAGCGCAATCGCGCAAACGGGGTGGTTCGGCAGGAGGCGGAACCTCCTCTTCCGTTCGGCTGTCGCACCGACGGACCCGGAGCGCACTTCCATGTGCGGAAGTGAGCCCCCAGTCTGACGGAACCTCGCCCGGATTGCCCTCGTCCTGCATACGGAAGACCGGGGCGCCGCCCAGACGGGTGAGCCCGGCCGGCGGGCCGCCCGCGTCCGTCCGCAGCCCCCCGTCCAAGCCCCGCCGGGCCCGGTCCGGTCCCAGGAACACCATGGACGGCCCCGGTGTTGGACACTGGTGGCCGACGCAGCCACCAGGCACTCAGACGAAGGCGGGCCGATGACCACGACGCAAGCGCGCACCGAGGCGGACCACGCGCCCGGCACCGAGCCGCACGCCGAGCAGACCCCGGCCGCCGCCGCAGCACACCAGGGCGGGCACGGCCCGCACGGGTACAGCGCGCAGAAGGACGCCCACCTCAAGCGGCTGCGCCGGATCGAGGGCCAGATCCGTGGGCTCCAGCGCATGGTCGACGAGGACGTCTACTGCATCGACGTGCTCACCCAGGTGTCCGCCAGCACCAAGGCCCTGCAGTCCTTCGCGCTCTCCCTGCTGGAGGAGCACCTGCGGCACTGCGTCGCGGCCGCGGCCGAACAGGGCGGCGCCGAGCTCGACGCCAAGGTGGCGGAGGCCACCGCCGCGATCAGCCGGCTGCTGCGCAGTTGAGCCCGCGGGCCCTACGGCCCGTCACACCGGTCAGCGTCCGGCCGGCCGGGCTCGGGCCGGTCGAGCAGCACCTCGTCGATCCGCTCGGTCGGCAGCCGGTCGCCGGTGCTGGCCGTCGCGGCGATCATCAGCTCGCCGGCCAGCTCGATCTCGTCGAGGGCCGCGTCGTCGTGGCCGTTGCTGCGGCCGCCCGTGGACGACACCACCTGCACCACCCCTTCAGTGCCTCGCCAGCCCGGGCGGCAGCCACCCGACGTCCAGCCTAGGCACTTCGGAGCCCGTCCACATGGCACGGACGGGCCATCTCGGCGCCGCCGAAACGGGTGACCGCGGCTCCCCGGACGGCCACCCGCTCCGGCGGCGCCCCGATACGCCCCGGCGCCGGAGCGCTGCCCCGACCGCCTACTTCGGGCTCTCCGTGGGCTTCAGGGCGAAGATGTCCGAGGCCGCCGGCTCGGCCGCCTCCACCGGTTTGCCGAAGTCCGTCAGCGCGATGGTCGAGGTGACCTTCACCTGGTCCTTGGCCTCCTTCGAACCGGCCACCCCGGCGAAGGTGAAGACCTCGACCACCTTGTGCAGTCGGCCCTGGTCGTCCAGCCAGGCGTCGTACGGGACGTCCTTGACGGTGAAGGTCTGGGCGCCCATCCGCAGGCCGTCGCCGCCCCGGCCGCCGGTCGCGTCGGCCGCCTTCGACAGGTCCAGGGTGCCGCGGTAGTGGTGCAGGGGGACCCCGTCGACCGTCTCGGCGCCGACCGCGTCCGCCTTCTGCACCCCGCGCAGCGCGCCCGCCGCGGTGGCCGGGTCGGTGGCGCCGCTGCTGACCAGGTTGCCGTCCGGCAGCTGGCGGACGTCGAGCTTGACCCACTTGCCCTCGGGCACCTTGGCGCCGCTGTTCTGCAGGTAGACCGTGCCCGGCAGGAACACCTCGACGATCTTGCCGGTGGTCGCCGCGCCGGGCGGCACCGCGATCTCCAGGCGGCCGATCCGCTTCACGTAGTCGTAGCCGCCGGTGCCGGCGAAGACGGCCTTCTTCTCGGTCGACTCGGTGGTCAGCTCGGTGGCCGTGTGCGCGGAGCCGGTGCGGCCGGTGATGTCGGCGGCGTTGCGGACGGCGGTGACCGGGTCCGCGGCGAGCTGATCGGGGACGCTCTGGTCGGACGAGCCGCCGCCGGACCCGCCCGAACAGCCGGACAGTGCGGTCAGGGCGGCGGCGAGCAGGGCGGCCCCGGCCGCCGAGCGCAGGTGTGGCACCGGCCGGCGCCCCGGCCGTTCGGTGCGCTGCTGGTCGGTCATCTTCATCCTCGCGACAACCCCCTCGGGCCCGACTGCCCTGCCGGACACCACCGGGTGGGCAGGGCTCTTGTCGGGCAAACGAGTCGGGGCTCGGATGGTTACGCCGAACCCGGGCGCGGAGGGCGTCGCGGGCTGGGGGCCCGGCACGCTACCGTGAACGACGTGCACAGTGAGTTGTCGGCCGCGCCCGGCACCCGGATGCCCGAGCACCGCGTCGCGATCAGCGAACGGGGGTCCTTCGCCTACGCGACCTGCAGTTGCGGCTGGTACTCCCCGGCCCGCCGCTCGCGCGACCTGGCCCGCCGCGAAGGGGCGGACCACCTCTCCGGCAGCGGGGGCGAACCCGGGTAGCCGCTCAGGCCGCCAGGTCCGACTCCGGCGGCTGCTCGTCCGGGCGGACGGCCCCGCGCTCGCGGCCGCGCCGACGGCCGCGCGGAGCGCCGCCGCGCTCGGGCGCCCGGATCAGCGGGGCGACGGCGGTGCGGGTCAGCGCGTGGCACAGCGGGACCAGGACGGCCATCGCGATCGGCGCCAGCAGCAGCACCACGGCGGTGGCGAGCGCGTAGCCGCCGATCACGTCGGTCGGGTAGTGGACGCCCATGAACATCCGGCAGAAGCCCTGCAACAGGGCGAGCCCGCCGGCGATCCAGCCGAGCCGCCGGTTCACCAGGAAGAGCGACACCGCGACGCCCATCGTCATCGTCGAGTGGTCGCTGACGAAGGAGTGCGTGCCGGCCTTGCCGTCCACCAGGACGAGCAGCCCGCCGTGGTCCACGAACGGGCGCGGGCGGTTCACGATCGCGGCGATCGGCAGGTTGGCCAGCTCGGCGATGGCGACCGACAGCGGCACCCAGAGCAGTCCGGCGATCGCCACCGGCGCGTCCGGACGGCGTCTGGCCTGGAGCCAGCCGACCAGGCCGAGCATCGCCAGGCCGATCAGGATGCCGTACTCGCCGATCCACGAGACCAGGTGGTCCAGCCACTGCGGGGAGCTCTTGGCCAGACCGTTGACGGCGTAGAGCAGGCCGAGGTCGGGGTTGGTCGTGTCGGCAAGCGGCGTCGACACGCCGCACCTCCTTCTGGTCCGCTGCAGCACCTTGTACGTTCCGGCCGGGCGGCCCGCCCGGCGCGATGAGCTGACGAGGGGCCATCAGATCCAACGTCATCGCCGGGGCACAGCGTTCCACGTAAACGCGTGGTTATGGAAACTTGACTCAGCGTCCACAGCGCACTCACACGCCCGGGGCTTCGCGGGCTCAGGGCTTTGCGGTCGGTTGACCCGTCGGGCGGGCGGCCGGTGGGGGTGTCGGCGGGACGGTCGGCTGGCCGGTGGGCGGCGGATTCTGCGTGGTCGGGACGGGCGGCGCCGTCGCCGCATGGGGAGCCGCGGAAGGTGCGGTGGGAGGTGCGGCGGGAGGGGTGGCCTGCTGGGGTGCCGCGGCGGCGGTCGCGGTGGGGGAGGCGGGCGCGTCCGGGGTGGCTCCGCTGCTGATGCCGCCCTTGCCCGTGATGCTGCCGTCCGCGTTGCGCACCGGAAGTGCCTCCGCGCCGTCCGAGGTGACCCGCGTCGCGCCGATGTACTCCCTGGTGTCGATCTTGTCGTAGCGGATCACCGCGCCGGTGTGCGGCGCGTTGATCATGTAGCCGCCGCCGACGTAGATCCCGACGTGGTGGATGCTGCGCGGATCGTTCAGGTCCGTCGCCCAGAACACCAGGTCGCCCGGCCGCAACTGGTCCCGCGAGGGGTGCGGCCCCGCGTACCACTGGTCGTTGGCCACCCGGGGCAGCGTGATGCCCACCGTCGCGAACGCGGCCACGGTGAGGCCCGAGCAGTCGAACCGCCCGTCCTGCGACGGCAGCCCGTCACCGCCCCACAGGTACGGCGTGCCCAGCTTCGTCTGCGCGAAGTAGATCGCGCCGGCCGACTGCTGCGACACCTCCACCGGCGCGGTGGGCGCCGTGAAGCTGCGCGCCAGCGCCTTGATGTTCTTCACGTACCCCTGCGTCTCCTTGTACGGGGGCACTCCGTTGTACTTCTCCACCGCGTACGGGCCGGCGTTGTACGCGGCCAGCAGGTTGTCCTGACGGTCCCCCGGGACCTTGGCGACGTCCCTGGCCAGCGCGCAGTCGTAGTTCGCCGCGGAGGCGATCGCGTCCGCCGGGTCCCAGATGTCCTTCCTGCCGTCGCCATTCGCGTCGACGCCGTAGATGTCCCAGGTGCCCGGCAGGAACTGGGCCATTCCCAGCGCCCCCACACCGGAACGGGCCTGCGGGTCGAAGCCGCTTTCCTGGTACAGCTGCGCCGCGAGCATCGGCGGGGAGATCTCCGGGCAGAGCGCGCCCCACTTCTGGATCATCCCCTGGTACGTCGCGGGCACCGAACCCGCCGACAGTGCAGCGCGATTGGCCGTCTGCTGCGGTGTCCCGCTCGCCGCGTACGTCCCGACCGTCACCAGCCCGATGAACCCGATCCCGGCAACTCCCGCCGCAGCGGCGGCCGTACCGGCCTTCCGGAGTACCATCAGCACCATCCCGACGAATCGTCAGTCGAAGTGTTCCGGAAGGCGTTGCTCACCGCAATCATCAGAGATACAAAGAGTGAGCGCTATCCTTCGTACGGTGGACATCCTCGCGTACGTGTCCGATGCCTCACGACCAATACGCGAGAAGTAGCCAAGTCGACATCAGATCTGGCCAAGAATAGGCACCGACCCTTCGCGCGGGCGGGGTCGGGGCCCTTGAATTTGCCTGATCGGGCGGTGAGATGGAAATGAACCTGAGCAGCGTGCAGAGCATCGCGATCGGCCACCTGGCCGAGGACCCTCCAAAGAAGCCGAATATCGACACCATCATCGGCGGGATCGCCCCGGACTGGGGCCCGTTCGCGACTCTCGGGTCGGAGGCCCGGGTGATGGTCGAGGTCATCATGGCCGTCGCCATCCTCGTCTGCCTCGGCATCGCCGTCTGGGGAGCCGCCAAGCAGCGGATCGGTGCGACCGCCATGCGGGACAGCTTCGGCGCCGAACAGGGCAAGGGGCTGATCATCGCCGGGCTGACCGGCGTGTTCATCATCGGATCACTCGGCACTCTGTTCACCATTGTCTACGGCATGGCGATCTGACGATCGGACAGCAGTAGTCCTGCCGACCTGAGGTCCTGAGGTCAGGTCTCCGCCCGGACCGCCCGGAGTCCGCCCGCCAGGAGTCCATCCCCGTTCCCATCCTCCGTCCGCGCCCGCCCACGGCCGGAGGGCCCCCGGAGCCGCCCGGCTCCCCGCACCAGGAGGGCCGCCGTGCCGTTGTCCGACGACCAGCCGCACACCCGTACGCGGCTACCGGTCGGCGAACAGCCCTCCTCGCAGCTGAACGGGCGTCAGCCGAGACCGCTCCGTGCCCTGCTGACCGTCCTCGTCGTCGTCACGCTGCTCGTCGTCGCGATCTCCATCGCCAACCACGGCAAGCCCGCCCCGGGGAACAACGCCCGCTCCTCCGACAACGCCACCCCCACCGCGCCCTCCGGCGTCGGCCCCGTCCCCAGCGGCGACCAGCCCGTCGGCACCACCACCAACGGCATCCCCAGCGGCTTCGCGCACACCGACCAGGGCGCCCAGTCCGCCGCCACCAACTACGCGGTGGCCATGGGCGGAGCCGACATGTTCCGCACCGACACCCGCCACACCATCGTCACCACCATCGCCGACCCGGCCGCCCTCCCCACCCTCCAGTCCCGCCTGGACCAGGGTTTCGGCGGCGACACCGCCACCCGCTACGGCCTCGACCCACAGGGCCGCGCCCCGAAGGGCCTCACCTTCGTGAGCCGCACCATCCCGGTCGGCACCAAGCAGGTCGGCTACAGCGATGCCGAGGCCAAGATCGATGTCTGGTGCACCGGCCTCACCGGCCTCGCCGGCGAACGCTCCGTCCAGCCCGTGACCACCAACTGGTTCACCCTGACGCTCTCGCTCCGCTGGACGGCCGGCGACTGGAAGCTCAGTGACTACGCCAGCCGGCAGGGCCCCGCGCCGATGCCCGGAGACCAGCAGGCCGCCACCGCCGACGAGATCACCGGCGCCGTCCAGCAGTTCGGGGGGTTCCGCTATGCCCGTTGATCAGACCACACGCCGCTCCATCGTGCGCCGCGCGGCCACACTGGCAGGCGCTATGGCCAGCCTGCAGCTGGCCGCGCTGCTGACGGCCCAACGGGTCTTCGCGGATCCTTCGCCGACACCCTCCGCCACCCCGACCTGTCAGAAGGTCGATCTACCGATCCCCGGCAGTGACGCGGGTTGTGCCCCGAACGGGGCCGTCGTGATTCCGGGCAGCGGCACCGTCGGCACCGTGACCGATCCGCTCGGGTCGTTGGCCAAGGGGTGTGCGCAGGCGGCGGCTTGGGTTGTGCGGAAGTTGTCGGGGGCGATCGACGGGACGACGCAGGTGGACTTCACCAATGCGTCGTTCCTGCAGCAGTACGCGGTGGTGTTCGCGGCTTCGACGATCATCACGCTGGTGCTGTGGCTGCTCGCGGTGACGAAGCGGGCGGTGCGCGGGGTGCCGTTGACGACGGCGATCTCGGAGGCGATCGGGTTCCTGTGGCTGACGGTCGTGGCGTCCGCGTTCACGCCGTTGATCCTGTACACCGTGGTGAGCGCCACGGACGGGTTGACCAAGGCGATCGCGGTCGGGACGAAGTCGGACACCGGGACGTACCTGGGCGGGTTCGCCGACACCCTGGAGAAGGGGGACACGGGCGGCGGGCCGCTGATCCTGATCATCGTGTCGCTGGTGGCGGTGCTGGCGGCGGCGGTGCTCTGGATCGAGCTGCTGATCCGGGCGGCGATGCTGTACGTGGGCGCGCTGCTGGGGACGGCGGTGTACGCGGGGCTGGTGGACAAACAGCTGTGGAAGCACGTGCGCCGCTGGGCGGGGGTGATGGTGGCGGTGGACCTGGCGAAGCCGATCATCGTGATCATCCTGGGCCTGGCGGGTGCCGTCGCGACCGGTGCGGGGGCGAACGACGACTTCGCCCGGGTGCTGTCCGGGCTGGCGATCCTGTTCCTGTCGATCTTCGCGAGCGCCACCGTGTACCGCTTCGTACCGGGTTTCGGCGACGAGATGCTGAACATGCGCCGGGCCCGGGCCAGCGCGGTGTCGGCCGGGTCGGCGATGATCAACGGCACCGCGAACCTGATGAAGCAGGGCATCACCACCCACGGCGATCGCGGTCCGCAGGCGGCCGGCACGGGCGGCGGGGGTGCGGGCGGGGGTTCGGTCGCGCCCGGCATCGCCGCGCACGCGGGCCGCACGCCGGCCCCGCCGCCGCAGGCCGGGCCGCCGCCGCAGGCTCCGGTTCCGATCCGCGACAGCAATCCAGCGAAGGGGGGGTGACGGGTAAGTGAGCAGCGAACCGCTCGGCCAGTACGGTGCCCAGTACGCCCAGCCGTACGTGCACCAGCGCCGCACCTACCTGATCGGCAAGGCCCGCCCGAACGCGCCGATCGGCCGCAACCGGGAGACCGGCGAGATCCTGATGATCATCTTCGGGGCGTTCCTCGGCATGCTCTGGGGCCTGCTGATGCCGGTCCTGGGGCTGCGGATCGCAGGTCTGGTCGGCCTGCCCGCGCTGGCCATCGCGGCGGTCTACGTGCCGTACCGCAAGCGGACGTTCTACAAGTGGGTGGAGATCAACCGCACCTACCGGCGGACGGTCCGCAGCGGCCGCGCGGTGTGGCGTTCGGACGTGATGGACGCCGGCACCCGGCTGGACGGCCGGGAGGTGGAGGTCGGCCCGCCGCCGGGCGTGGGGCGGCTGCGCTGGCTGACGGCGCCGTTCGGGCCGGACGAGGTCGGGGTGCTGATGCACCTGGAGCGGCGCACGGTGACGGCCGCGATCGAGATCGAGGGCCCGGGTGTGGGCCTGCGCGACTCGGAGGACCAGGAGGCATTGGTCGACCGGTTCGGCACGCTGCTGAAGCACGTCGCCAACGGGGACGGCTTCGTGACCCGGCTGCAGATCCTGGCCCGTACCCTGCCGGCCGACCCGGACGCGCACGCCAAGGACGTCGAGCGGCGCGGTGACCGCGATGCGCCGCGCTGGCTGCAGGAGTCGTACGACCAGCTGCAGTCGATGGTGTCGACCTCCTCGGAGCAGCACCGGGCGTACCTGGTGGCCTGCATGCACTACACCCGCGACCTGGCGGCCGAGGCGCACGCGATGGGCCGGACGGCGACCGGCGGGCGGGCCCGGGACGACGAGGGGCTGGCGGCCGTGATGGCGCGCGAGCTGACCGACATCTGCGCCCGGCTCGCGGAGGCGGACATCCGGGTGCGCCAGCCGCTGGGCCAGGCCCGGCTGTCCTCACTGCTGCACTCGATGTACGACCCGGACCACCCGATCGACCACATCCAGGCGATGTCCCGGCGCAACGCCTGGCCGGCCGAGCTGGACGCGACCCACCCGCAGTACCTGCAGGCGAAGACCCGCGAGTCGGTGACCCGGGAGCCGTGGTGCCACGCCACCGCGTGGGTCAAGGAGTGGCCGCTCACCCCGGTGGGCGTCAACTTCCTGGCGCCGCTGCTGGTGCACACCCCGGACGTGATCCGGACGGTCGCCGTGACGATGGACCTGGAGCCCACCGACGTCGCGATCGAGCGGATGCTGACCGAGAAGACCAACGACGAGGCGGAGGCGAGCCGCGCGGCCAAGATGAACCGCACGGTCGACCCGCGGGACCTGGCCCACACCGGCCGGGTCGACCAGCGCGGTGACGACCTGGCCTCCGGCGCGGCCGGGGTGAACCTGGTCGGCTACATCACGGTCTCCTCGCGCAACCCCGAGGCGCTGGCCCGCGACAAGCGGACCATCCGGGCCTCGGCCGGCAAGAGCTACCTCAAGCTGGAGTGGTGCGACCGCGAGCACCACCGGGCCTTCGTCAACACCCTGCCGTTCGCCACCGGCATCCGCCGCTGACCGCCGCGCGCGTCCACCCGCTGCGCCATTCCACCCACTGCGCTCGTCCACCCCTACCGCTGGCACCAGGAGGCCGCCCATGGCGCTCGGCAACCTCACCGACGCGTTCACCAGCCTGATGTTCGGCAAGGTGGAGACCACCCGGCTGCCCGTGCGCACCTCGACCGGTCAGGCGCAGGCGGTCTACCTGCCCACCGCGGCACCGGGGCTGGGCGACTCGGGGGTGATCATCGGGCGTGAGGTGTACAGCGGCAAGGGGTACGTCTACGACCCCTTCCAGCTGTACGGGCAGCAGCTGCCGGCCCCGCACTGGCTGGTGCTGGGCGAGTCCGGCAACGGCAAGTCGGCGCTGGAGAAGACGTACGTCCTGCGGCAGTTGAGGTTCCGCGACCGGCAGGTCGTGGTGCTGGACGCGCAGGGCGAGGACGGTGTCGGCGAGTGGAACCTGATCGCCGACGCGCTGGGCATAAAGTCGATCCGCCTGGACCCGATGGCGGCCCGGGACGGCGGGGTGAAGCTCAACCCGCTGGACCCGGCGATCACTCAGACCGGCCAGCTGTCGTTGCTGCGCACCATCATCGAGGTGGCGATGGGCCGCGGCTTGGAGGAACGGGCCGGCTTCGCGCTGAAGGCGGCGCACGCGCACGTGGTGACCTCGGTGAAGGACCGTCAGCCGGTCCTGGACGACATCATCGACACGCTGCGCAACCCCGACCTGTCGTCGGTGGAGTCGCTGGGCGTGGCGGTGGACGAGGTGCAGCGCTGGGGCCTGGACGTGGCGCTGGTGCTGGACCGGCTGGTCGACGGCGACCTGCGCGGCATGTTCGACGGCCCGACCAGCGATGGCATCGACCTGGACGCACCGCTGATCGTCTTCGACCTCTCGCACATCGACCGCAACTCGATCGCGATGCCGATCCTGATGGCGATCGTCGGCGTGTGGCTGGAGCACACCTGGATCCGGCCGGACCGCAAGAAGCGCATCTTCCTGGTCGAGGAGGCCTGGCACATCATCAACAGCCCCTTCGTGGCACAGCTGTTCCAGCGTCTGCTGAAGTTCGGCCGTCGGCTCGGCCTGTCCTTCGTCGCGGTGGTGCACCACCTGTCGGACGTAGTGGACGGCGCGGCGGCCAGGGAGGCCTCGGCGATCCTGAAGATGGCCTCCACCCGCACGATCTACATGCAGAAGGCGGAGGAGGCGCGGGCGACCGGTCGGGTGCTGGGTCTGCCGCGCTGGGCGGTGGAGATCATCCCGACGCTGTCGCCGGGCATCGCGGTCTGGGACGTCAACGGGAACGTCCAGGTGGTCAAGCACATCATCACCGAGACCGAGCGGCCGCTGGTCTACACCGACCGTGCCATGACGGAGGACGCGGTGGCCGAGCGCGAGCGGGCCGAGCGGCAGTTGGCGGCCGAGCCCGGCGTGTGAGCCGGGGTGCCCCGGTGTGGGGCCGATCCTGATTCGTTCACGACGGTTCGTCGACGAGTAACCCAGTCGTTACGTCAGAAAACCTGACAGCTACGCGCGTTGACCCTAGGCTGCATTCGCGCACACCCACATCCACGCGCGCCTGCGCCGGTTCCGCGGCCGGGTGCTCCTAGGCGCAGGGGACCTCCTCATGCTCACCGTCAGATCACGACGTGCGGCGCTCGCCGTGGTCGCCGCGGCCGGACTGTTCGGCTCGGTGGCCGTGCCGTCGGCCGCCCAGGCCGCCGACGCGAACTCCAGGCGGCACCGGACCGTCAACCTCCAGCTGCTGGCGATCAACGACTTCCACGGCAACCTGGAGCCCCCGGCGGGCTCGGCCGGCACGATCCGGGAGATCGACCCGGCCACCGGCCAGCAGGTCAGCACCCCGGCCGGCGGCGTCGAGTACCTGGCGACGGCGCTGCGCGAGGCGCGCGAGGCGGCGGACGACTCGATCACCGTCGCGGCGGGCGACATCGTCGGGGCCAGCCCGCTCACCTCGGCGCTGTTCCACGACGAGCCGACCATCGAGGCGATGGACAAGCTCGGCCTGGACGTCACGTCGGTCGGCAACCACGAGTTCGACCACGGTGCGCAGGAGCTGCTGCGGCTGCAGAACGGCGGCTGTCACCCGGTCGACGGCTGCTACGAGAAGGGCCGCAAGTTCCGCGGCGCCAACTTCAACTACCTGTCCGCCAACGTCACCGACGAGAACACCGGCGAGCCGCTGCTGCCGCCGTACTGGGTGACGAAGTCGCAGGGCGTGAAGATCGGCTTCATCGGCGTCACCCTGGAGGGCACGCCGAACATCGTGACGGCGGCCGGCGTCAAGGGCCTGAAGTTCGCCAACGAGGTCACCACGATCAACAAGTACGCCGCCGAGCTCAAGGCGCAGGGCGTCAACTCGATCGTCGCGCTGATCCACGAGGGCGGCTACCCGGCCAGCAGCGTCTACAACTACGACTGCGGCGCGGCCGGTCAGGGCGTCTCCGGCCCGATCGTCGACATCGCCCGGAACATCGACCCCGCGGTCGGCGCCATCGTCACCGGCCACACCCACAACGCGTACGCGTGCATGATCCCGGACCCGAACGGCGTGCCGCGTTCGGTGACCAGCGCCGCCTCCTTCGGCCGGCTCTTCACCGAGATCGACCTGAAGCTGGACAAGGCCACCGGCACCATCGTGCGTCCGTCGGTCAAGGCCGAGAACCACATCGTGCGCCGCACGCTGCCCAAGGCCGAGGACATGAGCGAGCTGATCGCCCGCTACTCCGAGCTGGCCGCGCCGATCGCGGGCCGCCCGGTCGGCTACATCGCCTCGGACATCAACGGCCGCGGCAGCAGCGACCTGGAGAAGCCGCTCGGCGACCTGATCGCGGACGCGCAGCTGGAGGGGCTGGCCCCGGCGGACAAGGGCGGGGCGCAGGTGGCGTTCATGAACCCCGGCGGCATCCGGTCCGACCTGGTCCACAAGGCGGTCGGCAGTGAGGGTGACGGCGTGGTGACGTACGGCAAGGCGTTCACCGTCCAGCCGTTCACCAACATGATGCAGGTCAAAACGCTGACCGGGGCCCAGCTGATCCAGCTGCTCCAGCAGCAGGTCAGCGGGAGCAACGCCGCCGCGCCGAAGATCCTCCAGGCGTCCAGGGGGCTGACCTACACCCTGGACATGCGCAGGACCGGGGCCGACCGGGTCGTCGTCGACTCCGTCCGTCTCAACGGCGCGCCGATCGACCCGGCCGGCAAGTACCGGGTCGCGGCGAACGAGTTCCTGGCCGCGGGCGGCGACGGCTTCCCGGCCCTGGCGGCCGGCACCGACAAGCTCGTCGGCGCCTCCGACCTGGAGGTCTTCGTGGCCTACCTGGGTGCCCACAGCTCGGCGTCCGCGCCGCTGAAGGCCCCGGCGCAGGACCGGATCAAGGTCATCGGCCCGGGCAGCGACGTCGACTGACGTCGGCTGACCGTGAGCCGGTCCGGGAGGGGCGGGGCGCTGTCGGGGCGCCCCGCCCCTCCCTCTTTCGGGCTACTCGGCGATGGGGCCGCCGGGCAGGCGGACGGTTGCCAGGGCGCCAGGGCCGCCGTCTGCGGCCGGGCCGAGCGAGACCTCGCCGCCGGCCTCCCGGACGCTCTGCGCGACGATCGACAACCCGAGACCGGAGCCCGGGAGTTGGCGCGAGGAGGGGGAGCGCCAGAACCGGTCGAAGACGTACTGCAGCTCGTCGGGCGGGATGCCGGGGCCGTGGTCGCGGACGGTCAACACGCCCTCCCGGAGGCGGACTTCGATGGTGCCGCCGGGCGGGCTGTACTTGACCGCGTTGTCCAGCAGGTTGATCACGGCCCGTTCGAGGGCGAAGGCGTCGCCGTGGACGAACCAGGGCTCGGTCCCGGTGTCGAAGACCAGCCCGGGGCCGCGCAACTTGGCGCGTTCGACGGCCCGCCCGGCGATCTCGTGCAGGGCGACCACGGCGAGGTTCGGCCCCGGCTTGGGGGAGTCGGGGCGTGAGAGCTGGAGCAGGTCCTGGATGAGGACGGTGAGCTCCTGCATCTGCGCCTTCATGTTGCCCAGCAGCTTGGACTTCGTGGCGGGCGGGAGCGGGCGGCCCGTCTCGTCGCTCCGGATCAGCAGGTCGACGTTGGTGCGCAGCGACGTGAGGGGCGTGCGGAGCTCGTGCCCGGCGTCCGCTATCAGCCGGGTCTGCCGCTCGCGGGAGTTGGCGAGGGCGGTGCTCATGGAGTTGAACGAGGTGGAGAGGCGGGCGATCTCGTCGTCGCCGCGGACCGGGATGGTCGTGCCGACCTCCTCGGTGCGGGCGATGTGCTCGACGGCGTCGGTGAGCTGGTCGACCGGCTTGAGCGAGGAGTGGGCGACGATCCGGCCGGCGATGGCCGCGAGGAGGATGCCGCCGACGGAGACGGCGCCGAGGAGGATGGCGAGGCCCTGGAGGGAGTCCTCGACGGACTGGGTCGGGCTGGCGACCATCAGCAGGACGGGCCGCGCTCCGAAGTGGGTCAGGGCGACGCGGACGACCGCAGGCGTCCCGTCGGTGAAGTGGCCGTCCCGGATGACCGACTGACCGACCTTGAGCCGGAACACGGCGGAGTCACTCGGCCTGACCACGATCGCCTTGGTCGCGAGAGGGGGCAGACAGACCCCCGCCGGGTCTTCCGCGACGTACTGGGTGTCCCGGGCGACCGACGTGCTGTTCTCCGGCGCGACGCCCCGCGGCTGGGCCTGCAGGGCCGCCTGCGGGGTGTCGTAGCAGGAGAGGCTCGGCACCCGGGGCGGTGGCGGGAGCGGCGCGCTCGCGAGGTCCGTCTGCACCTGGCCGTAGAGCTGCTTCTCCACGATGAACCAGCACGCCAGCGCCGACAACGCGATGGCCACCGCCACTGCGGCCGCGCTCAGGAAGGTGAGGCGGCCGCGCAGCGAGCGGGAGCGGAACCAGTGCACGAGGCGCTGGATCCGGGAGGGGCGGGGCGGCGCGAGGGGCGGCGGGGGAACGTTGCTCACGCGCTGGTGCCGGCCGCAGGGCGCAGGGCGTAGCCGACGCCGCGTACGGTCTGGATGATCCGGGGCATGCCGCCCTGCTCGGTCTTGCGGCGCAGGTACATGACGTAGACGTCCAGGGAGTTGGAGGAGGGCTCGAAGTCGAAGCCCCAGACCGCCTTGAGGATCTGCTCGCGGGTGAGGACCTGCCGGGGGTGGGACAGGAACATCTCCAGGAGCATGAACTCGGTGCGGGTCAGCTCGACGGACCGGCCGGCGCGGGTGACCTCGCGGGTGGCGGTGTTCATCCGCAGGTCGCCGAAGGCCAGCACCTCGCTCTCGTCCTCGGCCGCCGCCCGGGCCGCGGCCTCGGTGGCGAGGGCGTTGCGGCGGAGCAGGGCGCGGACCCGGGCGAGGAGCTCGTCGAGTTCGAAGGGCTTGGCGAGGTAGTCGTCGGCGCCCACGTCCAGGCCGGTGACGCGGTCGCCGACGGCGTCCCGGGCGGTGAGCATGAGCACCGGGACGGTGTCGCCGCGCGAGCGCATCCGGCGGACGGCGGTGAGGCCGTCCATCCGGGGCATCATGATGTCGAGCAGGACGAGGTCGGGCCTGTCGCGTTCGACGGATTCGAGGGCCTCGTAGCCGTCGGTGGCGGTGGCGACCTCGTATCCCTCGAAGGCGAGGCTGCTCTCCAGGGCGTCCCGGAGCGCGGGTTCGTCGTCGACCACGAGAAGTCTGGCCGAGGTGTGGCCGGACTCGGCGGGGTTGCGGTCGTCGGCGGACGGGGTCATGGGCCCTTGCCCTTTCTCGTCGTGTTGGGGACCTGCTCGGAGCAATTGTCCGTCTTACACGTTCTGGCCGGCCTGCAGTTTCGGCAGAACCTGCTTGATGTCGTTGATCGGGATGGCGAAGCCGAGGCCGACGCTGCCCGCCGAGTTGCTGCCGCCGCCCGCGGTGGAGCCGGTGCCGCTGGGCGAGTACATGGCCGAGTTGATGCCGATGACCTGGCCGTTGGCGTTGATCAGCGGGCCGCCGGAGTTGCCGGGGTTGAGGGCGGCGTCGGTCTGGAAGGCCTTGTAGGTGGTGGTGCCGCTGTTGCTCGGCTGCTGCTGCGCGCCGCGCTGGCCGGGCAGGAACGGGAAGCCGTAGCCGCCGTTGCCGCCGGTGGCGCCCTCGTCGACCTGGACGGTGACCGCGCGGTTCTCGGCGCTGATGATGCCCGAGGTGACGGTGCCGGTGAGGCCGTCCGGGTTGCCGATGGCGACGACCGGGTCTCCGACGGCGACGGTGGAGGAGTCGCCGAGGGTGGCCGGGGTGAGGTTCTTGGCGCCGTTCGCGGTGATCACCGCGGCGTCCAGGGACTTGTCGGTGCCGGTGACGGCGGCCTGCACGGTCGAGCCGTCCTTGAAGGTGACCGTGATCTGGCCGCTGCCGTCGACCGCGCCGGAGATCACGTGGAAGTTGGTGAGGATCCGGTCGCTCTTGTCGAGCACCACGCCGGTGCCGGTGGCGGTGCCGCCGGGGGCCTTGACGGTGATCTGGACGACGCTGGGCGAGACGGCGGCCGCGATGGCCGCGACGTCGGCGCCGCCGTCGGAGCGGGCGGCGACCGGGCTGGCGATGGTGGTGCTCCGGGTGTCCGCGGAGCGCTCCTGGGAGGCGATGAACCCGCCGGTGACCCCGCCGAGCACGGCGGCGATCGCGGCGACGGCGGTGACCAGGGCCAGCCGTCCGCGGCGCATGCCGCGCCGGGTGCGGTCGCCGTGGTCGCCGGAGCCTTCGAGGCCCTGGGGGCTGCCGGGCCAGTCGGCGGACGGCGGGGCCGGGGGCATGGGCGGAGGGGGCGGGCTGTCGAAGCTGCCGCCGGAGTGGTCCTCGCGGTAGCCGTACCCGTGGGCGTCAGTGCCGTGGTCGGCGCCGGTGCCCGTGCTGCCGCCGAGGACGGTGCCCTCGATGATGCGGTGCTCGTGCGGCGCGGACGGCTGCGCGCCGTGCTGTCCGGTCCACCCGTACTGCTGCTCGCTGCGCTGCTGATCGCTCATGCCGAACAACGTCCGCCCGGCGGATGAGGATCGGATGAACGCGGGCTCAGAAGGGTCCGAGAAGCCCGTTGACTTCTCATAAAGCCTGGTCAGGCAGTGCGCGGCGGGCGTCGGATCGGAGTTTGTTACTCCGTTTCGATGGTGGTCGGGACGGCCGGGGCGCCCGGGGCCGCTCCGTCGCAGCCGCAGGAACGCCGGACCACCAGGCGGGACGGGAACTTCCGGACCCGCTCGGTGTCCGATCCCGGCACCATCAGCGAGTCGTCCAGGACCAGGTCGACGGCGGCGCGCGCCATCGCGTCCCGGTCGGAGGCGACGGTGGTCAGCGGCGGGTCGGCGAGAGCGGCCTCGGGCACGTCGTCGAAGCCGGCCACCGCGAGGTCCTCCGGGACCTTCAGGCCGATCTCGCGGGCGGCCCGGAGCACACCGATCGCCTGGTCGTCGGTGGAGCAGAAGATCGCCGGCGGCCGGTCCGGCGAGCGCAGCACGCCGAGCGCGACCTCGTACGCGCCGTAGCGGTGGAAGGGCGCGTCGATCAGGTGCGGCTCGGTGGGCAGGCCGTGCGCGTCCATGGCCCGCTGCCAGCCCTCGACGTGGTCGATGACCGGGTCGCCGGGCGCGGGGGAGTCGACCGGGCCGCCGAAGCAGGCCACGTACGGGTGCCCGTGCACCTCCAGCAGGTGGCGCACGACGGCCTCGGCGCCGCCCACGTCGTCGGTGACCACCGCGACGTCGTCGATCGCCTCGGGGCGGCGGTGCAGCAGCACCACCTTCGCGCCCTCCATCGCGGCGAACTCCTCGGCGGCGCGCTGCGAGGGGCCCTGGCTGACCAGGATCAGGCCCGAGACGCGCATGCCGAGGAAGGCGCGGACGTAGTGCACCTCGCGGTCGTCCACGTAGTCGGAGTTGCCGATCAGCACGAGCTTGCCGCGCTCGGAGGCGGCCCGTTCCACGGCGTGCGCCATCTCGGCGAAGAACGGCTGGCGGGCGTCCGGGACGACCATGCCGATCAGGTTGGTGCGGCGGGAGGCCATCGCCTGGGCGACGCTGTTCGGCCGGTAGCCGAGCTGCTCGATCGCCGCGAGGACCTTCTCCTTGGTGGCGGGCGCGACCGGGCGCGGCCCGTTGTTGATCACGTAGCTGACGACTGCGGTCGAGGTACCGGCCAGTCGGGCTACATCGTCGCGCGTCACTTTGGCCACGAGGGGAGTCTACGCGTGTGGCGTCGGCGTCGGCAGTGGGACCTGTGGCTGCCGACGGGAGGACGGTGGGCGACGAGGGGGTGAACCGGACAAGCCGGGCGGGATCGCCCCGCCCGGCGCGCCGGTCACGCCTCCAGCGGCGCCGAGGGGCGCTGGGCGAGCTCCGGGCGCTCCCCCTTCTCCGGCTTCTCCGGGACGACGAAGCGGTAGCCGACGTTGCGCACGGTGCCGATCAGCTGCTCGTGCTCGACGCCGAGCTTGGCGCGCAGGCGCCGGACGTGCACGTCCACCGTCCGGGTGCCGCCGAAGTAGTCGTAGCCCCAGACCTCCTGCAGCAGCTGCGCCCGGGTGAAGACCCGGCCGGGGTGCTGGGCAAGGTACTTGAGCAGCTCGAACTCCTTGAACGTGAGGTCGAGAGCGCGGCCCTTGAGCTTGGCGGAGTAGGTGGCCTCGTCGACCGAGAGGTCGCCGTTGCGGATCTCCATCGGGCTGTCGTCGGCGACGACCTGGAGCCGGCCGAGCGCGAGCCGCAGCCGGGCCTCGACCTCGGCCGGGCCGGCGGTGTCCAGCAGGACGTCGTCGATGCCCCACTCGGCGGTCACGGCGGCCAGGCCGCCCTCGGTGACCACGAGGATCAGCGGGCAGCCGATGCCGGTGGAGCGGAGCAGCTGGCAGAGGCTGCGGATCTGTGGGAGGTCCCGTCGGCCGTCGACCAGGATGACGTCGGCGTTGGGGGTGTCCACGAGGGCGGATCCCTCGGCGGGCGCCACCCGGACGTTGTGCAGCAGCAGGCCGAGCGCCGGCAGTACCTCCGCGGAGGGCTGCAATGCGTTGGTGAGGAGGAGGAGAGAACTCATACCCGGTAGTCCCCTTTCCGGGTCGTCGCGGTCGCTTTACGGCTGCCGCCACAGCCGGATGGCGCACATTCGAGGAGGTGCCGCGCGAGGGGGGTCCCCCCGGCCGGAGGCTGGGGGAGTGTCCCAAGAAGGGTGGCGGCGGGCGGCAGGAGGGCGAGGAAGGAGGGTTCGGACGCCGGGAGCGCACCGGAGGATTGGCCGGCGCGCACGGCGCAACGGCGCACGTGCCGGGGGTCCCGCAACCCCTGGCGCACCGTTTCTGCCCTGCTCATCCCGCGAAACCTCCGGTCCTGGTCTTGCGCCGGGCGGCGGCCCGACACCGGGGTGGCGTCACCCCGGCCGGACGGGGCACGTCGTTGTGCCGCGATAGGCGGGGCGGTTCCCGCTCACCGCCGGGGGTGGGCCGACGATTCGCAAGAACGTCCGTACTGGCGTCCTGAAAGCACAAAAGGACCCGGGGGCGACTCTGCCCGGATCCCTCTTGGACGACGAGGATAGCCGACCGGCCGCCTCGCCGGGAGGGCTCGAATCCGGCGGTTCGCCCAATCCGGGCGCGCGCTGGGTGAGCCTGGACACAGCTTCGACTGGCGCTCCGGATCCGCCCGGCCAGGGCGATTGCCGCTCGCGGCGGCGGACACGCCATCATGGGACGCACATCGGCGGCACCGCGCACGTCCACCTTTCGGGTGGTCGGACGGCCGCCCCGGTGGCGAGCCGGACCGGGGCACCGGGCCGGGCGAGGACGACGAGAAGGGGTTGCCATGGGCGCGACCACCGAGCCCGCGAGCGGCGCCCGGGTGCGCGGGACGATCCGCTACTGGGCTGCGGCGAAGTCCGAGGCCGGACTGGCCGAGGAGCCGTACGAGGCGGCGACCCTGGCCGAGGCGCTGGCGGCCGCCGAGGAGCGGCACGCCGACCGGCCGAAGCTCGTGCAGCTCCTCGGGCACTGCTCCTACCTCGTGGACGGCGCCCAGGTGGGCGGCCGGGACCACGCGACCGTCGAGCTCACCGAGGGCGGGACCGTCGAGGTCCTGCCCCCGTTCGCGGGAGGCTGAGCGGCGTGACGGACATGAACGACGTGAACAACGGCGGCTACGGGGGCTGGCAGCAGCCGCAGCAGCCCCGCCCGCAGCACGGCTACCAGCAGCAGTACGGCCACCCGGGGTACGGGCAGCCGGTGCAGCCGCCGGTGGACGACGCGGCGGCGACGACGCTGCTCCCGCCCGTGCCTCCGGTGGACGACGCGGCGACGACGCTGCTCCCGCCGGTCCCGCCGATGGACGACGCGGCCGCCACCACGCTGCTTCCGCCGGTGGTCGTCTCCGACGCGATGCCGGTCGCGCAGCCGCAGTCCCGGCCCCGGCACGCCGCGCCCGCCCCGGTTCCGGTGCCGATGGCCGCTCCCGGCCTCGACCAGCCGACCATGACGCTCAAGCGGCCCGCGGCCCCCGGCGCGGCGCCGTACGCGGCCCTCCCGCCGCAGCCCGCGATGCCCGCGATGCCCGCGATGCCCACGGCGCCCGCCGTCCCGCCGGCCGCACCGGCCGCACCGCGCGCGCCCCGCACCGGCTCGCCGATCATCGAGCCGGGCGTCCAGCCCGCGCTGATCACCGCGGCCGTCGCCGCCCTGCTGGCCGGCAGTGCCGCGCTCGGGCAGGTGGCGCTGGCCCTCGTGGTCGCGCTGCTCCAGGTGCTGACGGCGGCCGGCTGGTTCCGGCTGAACGGCATGTGGCCGGCCCGCCAGGGCATCGCCCTGGCCGCGCTGGCCGGTTTCACGGCGGACGTGGCGGTGCTGCTGGCGAGCTCGGACGGCGGCATCGCGGCCGTGGTCGGCACCCTCGGCGGCTTCTTCCTGCTGGTCCTGGTGCTGCAGACGTTCCGTCCGTCGGACCCGAAGGAGCGGTTCTACGCCCTGACCGTGCTCGGCTCCGCCACCGTGGTGACGGTGCTCTGCACGGCGCTGCTGCTGGCCGGCTGGGTCCCGGCCGGGGTCGGCGCGGTCGCGCTGGCCACCGTGCTGGCCGCGGCGCCGCTGCCCGGTCCGAAGCTGCTGGGTCCGGTGCTGGGCCTGGTGGCGGCGGTGCTGCTGGGACTGCTGGTGGGTGCGCCGCTCGCGCTCGGGGCCCTCGCGGGCGTGGGCGCGCTGGTCGGCCGCCGGGTCGCCTCGTACGACTGGCCGTCCCGGTTCGTGCACATGACGGCGGGCGTGGCGCTGCCGCTCGCCGTGGCCGCGCCGCTGATCTGGATGGCGACCGGCCTCCTGGCCTGACCGCGGGCCGGCCCCGGAGCCCCGCCCCGACGTCCCGCCCCGGAACCACGTTCCGGGGCGGGACGTCGTACGGTCGTGCGGAGGCCCGGTTGAGGGCCGCTGCCGTGAGGCGGCGAACGACAGCGACCGGCGACGACGGGGGAGTGCGATGCGCGGATGGCTGAAGGCGACGACCGGCCTGGTGGTGCTGTCCGGACTGCTGCTGGGCGCCGACCGGATCGCGGTCGGTGTGGCCGAGGACGAGGCCGCCGACCGGATGGTGAGCAGCGGCCGGATGAGCCAGCGCCCGGACGTCTCGATCGGGGGCTTCCCGTTCCTCACCCAGGTGTTGTCGAAGAAGCTCGACGATGTCAGCATCTCGGCCGACAACCTGATGATCAGCGACGGCGGTCACCAGGTGGCGCTGCACGGGTTCAAGGCCCGGCTGTCGGGCGTCAAGGTGAGCGACAGCATGAACTCGGCGACGGTGGACAGCGGCACCGGCAGCGGCCTGATCACGTACGCGGACCTCGCCCAGCTGCTGCCGCCGGCCTCGCAGCTGATGCCGGGCGGCGGCAAGCTGCCGGTGGGCTCGAACGCGCGGCTGAGCCTGTCCTACGGCGGGCCGGGCAAGGTCAAGGCCTCGCTGGGGCCGCTGCCGGTCGGTACGGGCTCGGTGCACAGCGACGGCAACACCGTCACCGCGGACGGCTTCCAGCTCAGCGGGCTGGCCGGGATGTTCGCCGGGATCACCAACCAGAAGATCGATCCGGTGGGCTTCACCCTCGACTCGCTCCCGGCCGGGCTCAAACTGGCCGACAAGGACGGCGTGACGCCGACCGAGGACGGCCTGCAGCTGAACTTCGACGGGAAGGGCGTCAAGCTCCTCGGCTGAGCGTTCACCCGATCGGTTCCGTTCCGCTCCGCGAGACGCGCTGTCCAGCGCGGACCGCGGAGCGCTGCCGTTTCCGGCCCCGGACGGCCCCCGATCCGCCCCCGGCCACCACCCCACGGCTGCGGAAAGGTCAAATCTCGCCATTCGGTCGATCTGGTCTCGATATTCGATACGCTGATGACAGCGGGCCGCCGGTGTCCCTAGCATCGTCGGCATGAAGCGACAGACGGATCTCACGAAGCGGCGGGCGGTCGACCTGTGCCGCGTGGCCGCCTGTCTGTGTCGAATGCGCTAACTCGGCATTCCGGCAGGGCAGTTACTGCCCGCCGCCGATCCTCTGGCGATCCCGTCCGGCCTCCGCGGCCGGCCCTCGCCGATACACGCCGCGATCCACCGCTCGGCCGTCCCGGACACCTGCCTCCGTCCCATCATTCGGACAGACTTTCGGACCGGAGCAGTCCGGGCGCCCCCGCAGCACCCCGCTGAGCAGCACCTTCCGCCAACCGCCCTCGGATGGAGAACACCACCATGAGCCGCAGCGACGTCCTGGTCGACGCCGACTGGGTCCAGGCCCACCTGGACGACCCGAAGGTCGTCATCGTCGAGGTCGACGAGGACACCTCCGCGTACGACAAGAACCACATCCGCAACGCCGTCCGGATCGACTGGAAGAAGGACCTCCAGGACCCGGTCCGCCGCGACTTCATCGACCAGGCCGGCTTCGAGGCGCTGCTCAGCGCCAAGGGCATCGCCAACGACGACACCGTCGTCCTGTACGGCGGCAACAACAACTGGTTCGCCTCGTACGCCTACTGGTACTTCAAGCTGTACGGCCACGGTGACGTCCGCCTGCTGGACGGCGGCCGCAAGAAGTGGGAGCTGGACTCCCGCGACCTCGTCTCCGAGGTGCCGGCCCGCGCCGCGACCGCGTACGAGGCGAAGGCCGCCGACTCGTCGATCCGCGCCTTCCGCGACGACGTGATCGCCGCCATCGGCAACCTCAACCTGGTCGACGTCCGCTCGCCCGACGAGTTCTCCGGCAAGCTGCTCGCCCCGGCCCACCTCCCGCAGGAGCAGTCGCAGCGCCCCGGCCACGTGCCGAGCGCCCGCAACATCCCGTGGGCCAAGAACGCGAACGACGACGGCACCTTCAAGAGCGACGACGAGCTCAAGGCGCTGTACGAGGCCGAGGGCATCGACCTGGCGAAGGACACCATCGCCTACTGCCGCATCGGCGAGCGCTCCGCGCTCACCTGGTTCGTCCTGCACGAGCTGCTCGGCCAGGAGAACGTGAAGAACTACGACGGCTCGTGGACCGAGTACGGCAGCCTCGTCGGCGTGCCGATCGAGCTCGGCGGCAACTGAGCCCGCGCGGCTCGACCGTAAGTCAGAAGGGAAGACGGACATGTGCGGTGCGAAGGCCGGCGGGCCGGACCTGGCAGGAGTTGACGTGGCGAACGAGACGATCATCCAGGGTTCGGTGACCCGCGACGGTGAGCCGGTCAACGGCTACGTCCGGCTGCTGGACGAGGGCGGAGAGTTCACGGCCGAGGTGCCCACCTCGGCGACCGGCCAGTTCCGGTTCTTCGCCCGACCGGGCAAGTGGACCCTGCGCGCGCTGGTGCCGGGGCAGACCGTGGACCGTCAGGTGGTGGCCTCCCAGGGCACCGCCGTCGAGGTCGCGATCGCGGTCTGATTTCCGCGGACGGCGATGACGAGGGCCCTGCCGCGGCAGGGCCCTCGGTCGTACCGTGGAGGCGTGCAGGCAAGCCGGCGGCGTCGCTACTACTTCGCCATGATGGGCGTGTGCCTGGGCATGTTCGTCCTGGCCTGGGGTGTGGTGCGTTTCTTCTCCGTGCCCGCCGCGATCGCGCTGTGCGTGGTCGCGATGGTCATCCCCCCGGCCGCGGCGGTGTTCGCCAACAAGCGCGACCCGGACGACGACTGGTGGAACGACCCGCGCTGGGACGACCCGAAGTGGGACGAGCCCGGCCACGACCGGGACCGCCCCGATCAGGAACATCACCCCCGGGACGGGGGTGCCCAGTACTAGTAGCAACGCCGTTCAGTTTGGTGTGGGGCCTGTGTGTCAAGGCCGGTAGGCAAAGCAGCGGAGCTGCCGTAGAAGAGGTCTGTCACTCCAAGACATCCTCACCACGGGAGCTCCGCTGTTGGAACAGGCTGCCACAACGCGGACGGTCGGGATAGCGTCCGGCGCGTTCGCGCCGGGTCATATCGGCGAGTTGACGCGGATCGTGCCGTTCGAGATGGTCGATGAGGTACTGGCCGAGACGAAGGCGGTCCAGCGGCGGGTCCGGCTGATGCCGGCGCGGGTCACTGTGTACCTGCTGCTGGCGGGAGCGTTGTTCGCCGGGCTGGGCTACCGGCAGGTCTTCGACCGGATGTGCGCCGGACTGACGGACCTGGCACCCACCAGGCCCGGCGGCAGCGCGTTACGGCAGGCCCGCCAGCGTCTGGGGGCCGCGCCGATGAAGGCGCTGTTCGATCTGGTCCGCGGCCCGGTGGCCACGACCGCGGCCCAGGCACGGTGGCGCGGGCTGCTGGTGGTGGCGGTCGACGGCACACTGCTGCCGGTGCCGGACGCTGCGGCGAATCTTGCGGTGTTCGCCAAGCAGCGGTGCAACAACGGGACCGGCGGCTATCCACAGGTCCGGCTTGCGGCATTGGTGGCCTGCGGCACGAGGGCGGTGATCGGTGCGGCGTTCGGCCCGGCCACCGTCGGCGAGCTGGAATACGCCGGCCGGCTGGCAGGCGATCTGCGCGCCGGGATGCTGCTGCTGGGCGACCGCAACTTCGCAGCCGCCGACCTGCTGAACCGCTTCGCCGCCACCGGCGCGCACCTGCTGGTGCGGTGCAAGTCCGGGCGGAGGCTGCCGCCGGTGGCCCGCTGCGGCGACGGCTCGTTCCTGGCCCGGCTCGGAGCACTGACCGTCCGCGTCATCGACGCCGAGATCAGCATCATCACGTCCCAAGGGGCCCGCACCGGCCACTACCGGCTGCTGACCACCCTCACCGATGCGTCGGCGCATCCGGCCCGTGAACTCGTTCGGCTCTACCACGAGCGTTGGGAGATCGAGACGGCCTACGCGGAGCTGAAATCCACGATCCTGGGCGGCCGGGTCCTGCGCGCCCGCACCCCGGCCGGGGTCGAACAGGAGGTCTGGGCACTGCTGGTCGCCTACCAGGCACTGCGGACCGTGATGACGGACGCCACCGACAGCATCGCCGGCACCGATCCCGACCGGGCCGGCTTCACCGTCGCGCTGTCCGCCGCCCGCGACCAGCTCGTCCTGGCCGCGGGCATCATCGCCGACACCGTGATCGACCTGGTCGGAGTCATCGGCCGCCACGTCCTGGCCCAGCTACTGCCCCGACGCCGGGTCCGCACCAAAGACCGCATCGTCAAACGCGCGATCTCCAAGTACAACGCCCGCGGACCCGCCATCGACCGAGCCACCTACAAGGCCACCATCAGCATCAACATGCTCACAACCGACCCTTGACACCGCCCAGACCGCCCAAACTGAACGGCGTTGGTACTAGTAGACGAGCGCCTGGACGCCGTCGCTCATGATCTCGCTGACGAAGACCTGGGCGCCCGCGATCCGGACGCCCTCGGCGGTGTCCTTCTGCTCGATCCCGCGGCGCACCGCGCACTGGGTGCACAGCGTCACCGTCCCGCCCGCCATGATCGACTCCAGCAGGTCGGGCAGCGGCGCCGAGTGCGGCAGCTCGAACTCCGCCGCCCGCCCCGGCAGGGCGAACCAGGAGGACTCCCCGGTCAGCCAGAGCGAGACCTCGATGCCGCTGGCGACGGCCACGGCCGCCACCGTGAACGCCTGCGAGCACCGCTCCGGCGCGTCCGCCCCGGCAGTGACCTTGATGACGAGTTTCTTCGACATGGCGCCACCTTAGAGCGCCCGGAACGTCAGGTTCCCGGAATCCCCGGATCGCGCGGGCAAACCTTCGGCGGCACGCGGAAGTCGTCCCGTGAACCGCGCCGACCCGATCCCGTGAACACCGACGTGGTGGGGCTCACCGCGACCCGCCGATGCCCGGCGGATAGAGTGAGCGCCAGCAAAATCCACCACACTGTCGCCGCCTGGGAGCCCCCCGTGTCCGGTCTGGAAATGTTCTTCGACGGTCTGCTGGCCCTCATGGCCGTGCTGATCACCTGGTTCGCCATCTTCTCGGTGATGAAGCTGTACCAGGGCCAGCGCTGAGCCTGCCGTACGGTTGAAGCAGTCCCACACCGACGACAGCGACCAGGAACATGATCGAGATCCCCTCTGACCTCCACAAGGACGTCGTCCCGCTCGCCTTCCTCCTCGGCACCTGGGAGGGCGCGGGGGTGTACGACTTCCCCGGCACGGAGAAGTGCAACTTCGGCCAGGAGATCGTGATCCGGCACGACGGCCGTCCCTTCCTCGAGTTCCGCTCCCGCACCTGGGTGCTGAACAACGAGGGCGAGCGGGTCCGCCCGCTGGAGAACGAGCACGCGTTCTGGCGCATCACGAGCAACCAGGACGGCACCACCGGTGCGCGCGGGATCGAGATCTCCTCCGTCCGCGACGACGGCACCGTCGAGATCTGGTACGGCGAGCTGGCCGACGGCAAGCCGCAGGTCGACGTCTCCACCGACGCGGTGGCCCGGATCGAGGGCTCCCCGGAGTACTCCGGCGGCAAGCGGCTGTACGGCTTCGTCAACGGTGAGCTGCTCTGGGTCGGCGAGAAGGCCGCCCCGACCGTGCCGCTGCGGCCGTACATGTCCGCCCAGCTCAAGAAGGTGCTCAGCCCCGCGCAGCTGATCCAGGACATCAACGACCTGCCGGACGACGGCATCGCCTTCTTCAAGTAGGCCGTCGAGAAGCAGGCCTCCGAGTAGGCGCGGCGCGGGCGGGTACCACCCGCGCACAACGTAGGGACCGGCCCGCGGCCGGTCCCTACACTTGTTCCAAGGACCCCGACCGTGGCAGGGACAGCATCGTGGCGGACACCGGCACCACCGACTGGCAGCTCTCCGGAGACTGGAAGGCCGACCTGCGCGAACGCGGCTACCGGCTGACGCCCCAGCGCCAGCTCGTACTGGAGGCCGTCGACACCCTCGACCACGCCACCCCGGACGAGATCCTGAGCCACGTCCGGCAGACCGCCAGCGGCATCAACATCTCCACCATCTACCGGACGCTGGAGCTGCTGGAGGAGCTCGGCCTGGTCTCGCACGCGCACCTGGGCCACGGCGCCCCGACCTACCACCTGGCCGGCCGCCACCACCACCTGCACCTGGTCTGCCGGGACTGCGACAAGGTCACCGAGACGGACACCGAGATCGCCGAACCCCTCATCCAGAGCCTGCGCGCGCGGCACGGGTTCGACACCGACCTCAAGCACTTCGCCATCTTCGGCCGCTGCGCCGACTGCACCGCCAAGCTCGGGAACGGCCAGTCGTAAGCTGGCCGGTATGACCGGTGTGAAGAGCCCGCTGCTTGCCCTGCCCGGAGCCGTCCCCGCCGAGGGGGCCGACGAGGGAGTCGCCGCCCACTACGGCGACATCTTCCGGGAGCAACGCAACCTCGCGCAGGGCACCGGCTTCGTGGACCTCTCGCACCGCGGCGTGGTCACCGTCACCGGCGCCGACCGGCTGTCCTGGCTGCACCTGCTGCTCACCCAGCACGTCAGCGCGCTGCCGCCGCAGGAGGCCACCGAGGCGCTGGTGCTCTCCCCGCACGGGCACGTCGAGCACGCGCTCTACCTGGTCGACGACGGCACCACCACGTGGGCGCACGTCGAGCCGGGCACCCAGGGCGGCCTGCTGGCCTACCTGGAGAGCATGAAGTTCTTCTACCGGGTCGAGGTCGCCGACGCCACCGCCGACTACGCCGTCGTGCACCTGCCGGCCGGCTCCGCCGGTTCCGTCGAGGGGGTCGCCGCCGTACGCGAACTCCCGTACGGGCGAGACCTGTTCGTGCCGCGAGCCGAGCTGGAGAAGCTCACCGCCGGGTACGGACCGGCGGCCGGCGTCTGGGCGTACGAGGCGCTGCGCATCGAGGCCCACCGGCCGCGGCTCGGCTTCGAGACCGACCACCGGACCATCCCGCACGAGGTGGACTGGCTGCGCACCGCCGTCCACCTGCAGAAGGGCTGCTACCGCGGGCAGGAGACCGTCGCCCGGGTGCACAACCTGGGCCGCCCGCCGCGCCGGCTGGTCTTCCTGCACCTGGACGGCACCGAGGAGACGCTGCCTCCGCACGGCACCGAGGTGCGCCTCGCCTCCGACCCGGACGGACGGGCGCTCGGCTTCGTCACGTCCTCGGCGCGCCACCACGAGCTGGGGCCGATCGCGCTGGCGATCGTCAAGCGGAACGTGCCGGTGGACGCGGTGCTGCTGGCCGGGACGGTGCTGGGCACGCAGGACGTGATCGTCCCGCAGTGAGTGCCCGGGGCGTGCCCTAGACCTCGACGAGGACCGTGAACGGGCCGTCGTTCACCAGCGCCACCTGCATGTCGGCGCCGAACCGGCCCGTCTCCACCTTGGCGCCGAGCGCGCGCAGCCGGGCGACCACCTCGTCCACGAGCGGCTCGGCGACCGGGCCGGGGGCGGCGGCGTTCCAGGTGGGGCGGCGGCCCTTGCGGGCGTCGCCGTAGAGCGTGAACTGGCTGATCACCAGGAGCGGGGCGGCGAGGTCGGAGCAGGACTGCTCGACGCCGTTCTCGTCGGCCGGCAGCAGGCGCAGCGTCCACAGCTTGCGGGCCAGCCGGGCGGCCTCGGCGGGCGTGTCGTCGTGGGTGACGCCCACCAGGACGCACAGTCCGGGCCCCTCGATCGCGCCGACGGTCTCGCCGGCCACCGTCACCCTGGCTTCGCTCACCCGCTGCACCACTGCTCGCATGCGGCCATTGTGCCGGAGCCGTCCCGTCGTCCGAGCGGGGGATCCGCGTGCGCTTCGGGGCGGCGTGCGCAGGGGTGGTGCGCGCCGGATTGCGTCCGCATGCGCGGGGTCGGGCGCCGTTCTCGCTGCGGAAAGGGGTGGTCGTATCAGCCACCCCCGTTCGCCAGGGGGCCGTTCGGGTGCACGGGCGGTGCGCCCGCGCCGGACGGGGTGGCACGCTGGGGCACCGTACATACGGCCCGGGGCGCCAGGAGGTCCGCCGCACCGGGCCCGGGTTCGACCGGGCGGTCGAGCCGGTAGGTCAGGCGTTCTGGTGGTGTCGCCCGGGCGGGTGGTGTCCGCCGGGGACCGGAACCTTCGGGGGTGTCCGGGCGTGCCAACGGACGGGACGTGCACGGTCCGTCGGGGGACGGGCCGGACCGGCGGCAGGGACGGGGTGCCGTGAGCGGGCGGGAACGGATGACGGCAGGTGGTTGGCTGATGGACGCGAGCAGCGCGGCGCAGGACCGGTCGGGGCGGGTGGCCGGGGAGGACGGGCCCGCCATGGAGCGGCTGGGCCTGGAGCAGCTGCGGACCCTGCGCCGGGAGACGCTGGAGCAGGAGGCCGACCTCTCCTACCTGCGGCGGCTGCTGCACGGTCGGATGGACATCCTGCGCGCCGAGCTGGACCGCCGCCCCGGCGGCCCGCTGCGGCAGGCGGGGGCGGGCAGCACCGAAGGGCCGTCCGGCGACCTGCTGGACCGGCTGCCGGCCATCCTCAGCGACGCGCCCTCCACCGTGCGGCGCTCGGCCCGGCACGTCACGCTCGGGCCGCCGCGCGGGTACGAGTCGCAGCTGGAGGCGGACGCGTTGATGGGCGACGTCCAGCTCGCCGACCTGGCCGCGCACTCGGCCGAGGAACTGCTCGCCGCGCTGGAGCGGCTGCGGGCCCACGAGCGCGAGGTGTCCGGGCGGCGCCAACGGCTGCTGCGCACCGCGGACGGTTGCAACGCCGAGATCACCCGCAGGTACCGTGATGGGGAAGCACGGGTCGACGACCTGCTCGCGGGCGGCCCCCTCTGACCCAGGTGAGGCACCATGGGCGGGTGGGGCCCGGCTCGCCCCGGTCCACCCCTGCCCCGGAAGGCCCCGTCATGTCCCAGTCCGCCACCCCGACCGTTCTCGCCGAGGTCATACGCTCGGGTTTCACCGAGGGGCGGCACCACGGCTCGCTTGTGCTGCTCGCCGCCGACGGTTCGGTCGAGTTCGCGCTCGGCGCCCCCGACGCGCCGGTGTTCCCGCGGTCGACCGCCAAGCCGTTCCAGGCGGTGGCCACGTTGCGGGCCGGGCTGGAGATCGGCGGTGAGCTGCTGGCGCTGGCCGCCTCCAGCCACTCCGGAGAAACGTTTCATCGCGCGGGCGTGCGGACGATCCTGGCCTCCGCCGGGCTGGACGAGTCCGCCCTGCGCACCCCGGCCGACCTGCCGCTCGACGAGACCGAGGCCGAGCTGCTGCTGCGCTCCGGCGGCGAGCGCGCCCCGATCCTGATGGACTGCTCCGGCAAGCACGCCGGCTGGCTCGCCGCGTGCGTCGCCAACGGCTGGGACACCGAGGGCTACCTCGACCCGGCCCACCCCATTCAGCTGCTGGCCCGGGAGGCGCTGGAGGAGGCCACCGGCGAGACCGTCGGCCACGCCGGTGTGGACGGCTGCGGCGCGCCCCTGCTGGCCGTCTCCCTGACCGGCCTGGCCCGCGGCTACCGGGAGCTCGTGCTGGCCGCCGAGGGCACCCCGCAGCGCCGGGTCGCCGACGCGATGCGCGCCCACCCCGAGTACGTGGCCGGCAGCCGCCGGGCCGACACCTGGCTCATGCGGGCCGTCCCGGGTGCGCTGTCCAAGATGGGCGCCGAGTCCGTCCAGGTCGTGGCACTGCCGGACGGGCGGGCGCTCGCCTTCAAGATCGACGACGGCGGGGAGCGGGCCCGCGGACCGGTCCTCGCGGCGGCGCTGCGCCGGCTCGGGGTGACGGGCGCGGACGAGACCGTCGAGCGGATCGGCGCGGCCCCGCTGCTCGGCGGCGGTGTGCCCGTCGGGCAGGTGCGGGCGGCGTTCTGACGTTCGCAGTGGCGGTCGGCGTGCGGGCGGACCGGGGGCGGTGCACGGTGGACCTGGGGCCGTCGCACAGTTGAGGAGCTTCGCCATGACCGAGCACGTGTACCGGGTGACCGAGATCGTCGGGTCCTCGACCGAGAGCGTCGACGCCGCCATCCGCAACGGGGTGGAACGGGCCTCCCGGACGCTGCGCAACCTCGACTGGTTCGAGGTGACGCAGGTCCGGGGGCACCTGGAGGACGGGCAAGTCAAGCACTACCAGGTCGGGCTGAAGATCGGCTTCCGGCTGGAGGACTGACACCTACCGTTCGGGCGGCAACCAGCGGCACGCCCGTGTGCGGGTGCGCCGGCACCTCGGCGGCGGCGCCACCGCGTTCGTCCGCGGCCGACGGACCGCGCGGTCCTGACGCATCCCCGGGACGCGCGACGGCCCCGGCGGGCAGCTGCTCGCCGGGGCCGTCCGGTCGGCCGCGGACCGGTCTCAGGACGCCAGCGGGTACCGGGCGTCCAGGTCGTGGAAGACCGCGCCGTTGAGGACGAAGGCGCGCTTGCACTCCTCGACCACCCGGCGCCGCTCCATCTCGTCCATCGCCAGTCCGGCCGCGTCCAGCTTGGCGCGGTACCCGCGCTTGAAGGCCGCCGGGTTCCCGACCTCCTCGAAGACGTAGAACCGGACGCCGTCGCCCTTGCGCTCGAAGCCCCAGGTCCTCTCCGCCACGCCGCGGATGATCTGCCCGCCGGAGAGGTCGCCCAGGTAGCGGGTGTAGTGGTGCGCGAGGTAGCCGGCCGGCCACTCGGCGGCCAGCTCCTCCACCCGCGCCGCGTACGCGGCGGTGGCCGGCAGCGGTGCCAGGCCGTCCCGCCAGTCCGGCCCGCGCAGGTGCGCCAGGTCGTGCTCGATGGCGGCGGTGCGCAGCAGTGCCCGGTCGATGAACGGGCCGGCCAGCGGGTGCTCCGCCAGTTGCTCCGTACGGCCCTCCAGCGCCCGGTAGACGTACCAGAGCTGTCCGGTGAGGTCGGCGTAGGCCTCGACCCCGAGCCGCCCGCCGAGCAGGCGGCTCATGAACGAGGACTGCTCCGCGGCCTCGTGCTCCTCGCTGCTGGCGGTACGGAGCACGGTGGAGAACGGGACGGGCTCGGGCGTGGGCATGCGGCCTCCAGGGATCGGAATCAGGCCCGGCAGTTCTTGGTTGGCCCAACCTCATGAACCATCATGCCGACAGCCTGTCGGGAACCACTCGGAACCCACGATGTACCCCGGCCCCGGACACGGCAAGGGCCGGGGCCCGCGGACGAATCCGCGAACCCCGGCCCCAGGCTGCCCCGACCTACCTCGAACCGCGTCGATCGAACGAGATCGGAACGGCGGCTCAGTGGCCGCCCTGCTCCGCCAGACGCTTGATCGAAGCGGTGACCTCGGCCTCGGCCTCGGCGCGGCCGACCCAGTTGGCGCCCTCGACGGACTTGCCGGGCTCGAGGTCCTTGTAGACCTCGAAGAAGTGCTGGATCTCCAGGCGGTCGAACTCCGACACGTGGTGGATGTCCCGCAGGTGCTCCCAGCGCGGGTCGGTCGCCGGGACGCACAGCAGCTTGTCGTCGCCGCCGGCCTCGTCGGTCATGTGGAACATGCCGATCGCGCGGCACTTGATCAGGCAGCCGGGGAAGGTCGGCTCGTCCAGGATCACCAGCGCGTCCAGCGGGTCGCCGTCCTCGCCGAGCGTGCCCTCGACGTAGCCGTAGTCGGCCGGGTAGCGGGTCGAGGTGAAGAGCATCCGGTCGAGCCGCAGGCGGCCGGTCTCGTGGTCGACCTCGTACTTGTTACGAGAGCCCTTCGGGATTTCGATAAGGACGTCGAACTCCAACGGTTCCTCCAAGGTAGGGACTGACAGAATCCAAGTGTCTCCTACGGGAGTGAGTGCTCGGGAAAGGGGCCGGTCGGTGGGAACAGGGGTCGGGGCGGGGCGCCGCCGGAGGGGGACGGCCGCAGGACTGTTCGGGGTGGCTCTGCTGGTCGCCGGGGCGGTCCTGACATCGGGCGGTGGTGCGTACGCTCAGCCGTCCCCGACGCCGGGCGGGCACAGCGCCGGGCACGGGGAGGGCGACCAGGAGGGCGACGAGAAGGGCGGCCGCGGGGGCGACCAAGGCGGCCAGGGGGATCAGGGCGGCCAGGGCGACCAGGGCAGGAGCGGCCACGGCAAGGGCAAGCGCTCCGGCGAGGCCGGCACCCAGGGCGCGGCCGACCCGGCCACCGGGGGCGGCGCCCCCGCCCCGAGCGGCAGCGCGTCCCCGCTCGCCCGCCCGGCCCCGGCGCCCGGTGCCGTCCTGGCCTCCGCCGAGGCCGGCCCGGACGCCGGCCTGCCCACCACCCAGGGCCTCCAGCAGGCGCTCGCCACGGCCCTCGCCGACCGGAGCCTCGGCACCGTCACCCTCGCCGTCGGGGACGCCGCCAGCGGCCGACTCCTGTACGGCTCCGGCGAGAACACCCCGGCGACGCCGGCCTCCACCACCAAGCTCGCCACCTCGATCGCGGCCCTGTCGCTGATCCCCGGAGAAACCCGGCTCACCACCCGGGTGGTCAAGGGCGCCGGCCCCGGCGAGATCACCCTCGTGGGCGGCGGCGACCCGACGCTCACCGCGCTGCCCGCCGACCAGGTGCAGATCGGCGGCCTGCCCGTGGATGCCGACACCGCCCCCGCCTCGCTCGACGCGCTGGCCCGGCAGACCGCCGCCGCCCTGAAGGCGGGCGGCACGACGACGGTCAGGCTGGACTACGACCTGTCGATGTACACGGGCAACCCGGAGGACAAGAACTACGACGCGGAGAACCTCCCGCTCGTCGTCCCGCTGATGGCGGACGAGGGCAAGGCCGACCCGAAGAGCCGCGCGGACGCTCCGCCGCGCGTCGCCGACCCGGCCGGCGCGGCCGCCGACACCTTCGCCGTCCTGCTCAGGGCCCAGGGCATCACCGTGGAGGGCAAGGCCAAGCCGGCCGCCACCCCGGCCGCCGCCACCGCCCCCGTCCTCGGCCGGGTCGACTCGCCGACCGTCGACCGGCTGGTCGAACGGCTCCTCACCACCTCCGACAACACCATCGCCGAGGCGATCGCCCGGCAGGCGGCCATCGCCGCCCACCAGCCCGCCAGCTTCGAGGGCGCCGCCACCGCGGTGAAGCAGGAACTCGCCCGGCTCGGCGTGCCGATGACGAACGTGTTCCTGGGCGACGGCAGCGGCTTCGACTCCGACAACGCGATCCCGCCGGCCGTCCTGGTCCAGCTCCTCGCCCTGGCCGCCTCCGACCAGCACCCCACCCTGCGCCCGGTCCTCACCGGCCTCCCGGTCGCCGGCTTCACCGGCACCCTCGGCAGCCGCTACGGCGCCGACTCGGGCGCCGCCGCCGCGGCCGGCCTGATCCGCGCCAAGACCGGCACCCTGCGCGGCGTCAACACCCTCGCCGGCACCGTCGTCGACGCCGACGGCCGCCTCCTCACCTTCGCCGTCATGACCCACACCTCGGGAGACACCTCCGCCGACACCACCCGCGCGGCCATGGACCGTCTCGCCGCCCGCCTCACCACCTGCGGCTGCCGCTGACCACGCCCGGCGGCGCGGCCGCCGCGGCCCGCTCGGGCCCCTGCTGCCGCCCTCGGTGCGCCCGGGGGCGGTCGTGGTCGGGGCGAGGTCGTGCGTGCCCGGTCGGGTGGGGTTGGGGGTCGGCAGGACGGGGCAGGGCGTGGGTGGGGCGGGTGGCTGCCCCGGGTGGGGCTGAGCACGTACGGTGAGGACATGACGAGCGCGAGTGGCGGTTCTGACATGGTCGACTGGAATCTCGCGGTCGCTACCGCGACCAGGCTGGTGCGGCCGGGGCCGGAGGTGAGCCGGGCGGAGGCGGCGGCCGTGGTGGCCGAGCTGCGCCGGCACGCCCTGGCGGCCGAGGAGCACGTGCGGGGGTTCACCGGGATGCGGTCGGCGAGCCTGTCCGACGCCGTCGCGACGCCCGTGCTCGTGGTGGACCGCCCGGGGTGGGTGCGGGCCAACGTGGCGGGGTTCCGGACGGTCGTCCAGCCGCTGGTGGAGAAGCTCCAGGCGCGTCGGGCGAACAGTCCGGCCGCGGGCGTGTTCGGCTCGGTGGGGGAGAAGGCCACCGGCATCGAGGTGGGCGCGCTGCTGGCGTTCCTGGCGACCAGGGTGCTCGGACAGTACGAGACCTTCGCCCCCGCGGAGCCCTCGCTGGAGGCGCCGGACAGCCCGGCCGCCCTGTTCGACAAGCCGCGGCTCGGCCCGGCCGGGCCCGGTCCGGGCCGGCTGCTGCTGGTGGCGCCGAACATCGTGCACGTCGAGCGGGAACTGGACGTCGACCCGTCCGACTTCCGGCTCTGGGTGTGCCTGCACGAGGAGACCCACCGCACGCAGTTCACGGCGGTGCCCTGGCTGCGCGACCACATCCAGTCCGAGGTGCAGTCGTTCCTGGGCGAGACGGACGTCGACCCGGGCGCCCTGCTGGACCGGCTGCGGGACGCGGCCGGCGCGCTGGGCGGCGGGCTGCCGGGCTCCGGCGGCCGGGAGCCCGCCGGAGCGGCCTCCACCGGGCTGCTGGAGATCGTCCAGACGCCCGCGCAGCGCGAGATCCTGGGCCGGCTGACGGCGGTCATGTCGCTGCTGGAGGGCCACGCGGACGTGGTGATGGACGGGGTCGGCCCCTCGGTGGTGCCGACGGTCGCGGAGATCCGGGAGAAGTTCCAGCAGCGCCGGGACCGCGGCGCGAACCGGCTGGACCTGATCCTGCGCCGGCTGCTCGGGATGGACGCCAAGCTGCGCCAGTACCAGGACGGCGCGGTGTTCGTCCGGGGCGTGGTCGAGCGGGTCGGGATGGACGGGTTCAACCGCGTCTGGACGTCTCCGAACACCCTGCCGACCAAGGAGGAGATCCACGACCCGGCCGCGTGGGTCGCCCGCGTCGCGCGCTGACGGGGCAGCAGCGGACCGCCGCCGGTCGGCGGCGGTCAACCGGGTTTCAAACCCGTTCGTACGAGTGGTCCAATCGGGCGGACCGAGGGAGAAGATACGTTTCTCCATTCACCCGAACGTGGGACGGTGGTCGTACTGGTGGCGCGGGTGGCGTAGCGGGTCGCTCCTTTCTGCCACCATCTGTGAGCGCCCGGTAACAGGGTGCTCACACGTGCGCGGCCCCCGCCGCGCCCACCGCCGTCCTGTCCCCCTCCGTCGAGGAGTCGTCCGCCGTGGGCCCACATCCCGCCGTCGCCGCGATACGCCTGGCCGTACGCCGCACGCTCACCGACCTCGCCGCCGAGGCCGGTTCCACCTTCACCGCGCCCGCCCGCGAGTCCCGCGGACGCCCGGCCGGCGCGCCGCTGGTCGGCGCCGCCGTCGGCACCACGCTGATCGGCAACGCCGCCCGGCACCCGTCCGGGCTGCCCCGCACCCCGGCCGCGCCCGGCTCGCCGCTCGTCCTGGTCGCCGTCAGCGGCGGCGCGGACTCCATGGCGCTGGCCATCGCCGCCGCCTTCGAGGCCCCCAAGATCGGCCTGCGGGTCGGCGCCGTCACCGTCGACCACGGCCTCCAGGCGGGCTCCGCCGAGCGCGCCGCCCAGGTGGCCGAGCGGCTGCGTTCGCTGGGTCTGGACCCGGTCGAGGCGATCCCGGTCCGGGTGGGCAGCGCCGGCGGCCCGGAGGCGGCCGCCCGGGAGGCCCGCTACGCCGCCCTGGACGAGGCCGCGGAGCGCCACGGTGCGATCGCCGTGCTGCTCGGTCACACCCGGGACGACCAGGCCGAGACGGTCCTGCTGGGTCTGGCCCGCGGCTCGGGCGCCCGCTCGCTGGCCGGGATGCCCGCGCAGAAGGGCCGCTACCGCCGCCCGCTGCTGGAGCTGGACCGGGCCGCCACCCGGCAGGCCTGCTCCGCCCAGTCGATCCCGGTCTGGGACGACCCGCACAACTGCGACCCCGCCTACACCCGCTCCCGGGTGCGCCACGAGGTGCTGCCGGTGCTGGAGAAGCACCTGGGCGGCGGCGTGGTCGAGGCGCTGGCCCGCACCGCCCGGCTGTTCCGCGACGACGCCGATGCGCTCGACCAGTGGGCCGCCCTGGCCGAGCGCGACCTTCGGGCCGGCGAAGGCGCCCTGGACGCCGTCAAACTGGCCGAGCTGCCGCCCGCCGTCCGCCGCCGGGTGCTGCGCCGGGCCGCTCTTCGGGCGGGCTGTCCGGCCGGCGACCTGTTCGCCCGGCACCTGGAAACCGTCGACCAGCTGGTCACCGGATGGAGGGGTCAGGGGCCGCTGCACCTACCCGGGGGCGTCGAGGCCACCCGCAGGTGTGGCACGCTGGTCTTTCGGCGGCAGGGCGACTGACGGGCGGGCATGCCCCGGGGGAGCCGGCCGCCGGCCACACAGACCCCGAACGTTTGAGGACGTATCCCCGGTGGACCAGAACGACATGGGCGCTGACCTCGCGAAGGTGCTCATCAGCAAGGACGAGATCGACGCCAAGCTCCTGGAGCTGGCCGAGCGCATCGACCGGGACTACGCAGGCAAGGACCTGCTGATCGTCGGCGTCCTCAAGGGGGCCGTGATGGTCATGGCCGACCTCGCCCGGGCGCTGCACTCCCAGGTCACCATGGACTGGATGGCCGTGTCGTCCTACGGTATGGGCACCAAGTCCTCCGGCGTGGTGCGGATCCTCAAGGACCTCGACACCGACATCGCCGGCCGGGACGTCCTGATCGTCGAGGACATCATCGACTCCGGCCTGACGCTGTCCTGGCTGCTGGGCAACCTGGGCTCGCGCGGCCCGGCCTCGCTGGAGGTCTGCACCCTGCTGCGCAAGCCGGACGCGGCCAAGGTCGAGATCGACGTGAAGTACGTCGGCTTCGACATCCCCAACGAGTTCGTGGTCGGCTACGGCCTCGACTACGCGGAGAAGCTGCGTAACCTGCCGTTCATCGGTACTCTCGCGCCGCACGTCTACGGCGGCTGAGAGCCCCGTTCGGGCTACGGGCGGGAACAGTAGGTTGTTCTCGCCCGTTGGACCGGGGGACAAAGAACTACAACCGTGTCGCTCTGCTCCCGCCATCGGTGGGTTCGACTGCGGTACGGTCCAATAAACCGCTCTTCACATGAGCACCGATTCGGATGCGCCGCGGCCCACAGCCCCCCGGCGCCGTTGAGTGGCAGGAGGGACGGGGCGGCAACGCCCCGCATGGATGGACGTCAAGCGATACTTCCGTGCGCCGATCATGTGGATCGTGCTGGCCGTCCTCGCCGTCATCGTCTTGATGCAGGTCGTTTCGGATTCGAACGGCTACAAGACGGTGGACACCGGTCAGGTGGTCGCGGCGATCGACGCGAAGCAGGTCAAGTCCGCGCAGATCACCACTGGTGACTCGAACACGATCAAGATCCAGCTGAAGGACGGCGCCACGCTGTCCGGCGCGGGTACGGGCAAGGTCCCGTCCGGTAGCAAGTTCCAGGCCTCGTACATCGGCGACCAGGGTGTCGCGATCGCCGACAAGCTGCAGGCCCAGATCAACGACAACGACCAGAGCACGCTCGCCGAGGGCTACACCATCAGCCCGGAGAAGCAGAGCACCTTCGTCAGCCTGCTGCTGTCGATGCTGCCGATCGTGATCATCGTCCTGGTCTTCCTGTTCCTGATGAACCAGATGCAGGGCGGCGGCTCGCGGGTCATGCAGTTCGGCAAGTCCAAGGCCAAGCTGCTCACCAAGGACACCCCCAAGACCACCTTCGCCGACGTCGCCGGCGCCGACGAGGCGGTCGAGGAGCTCCACGAGATCAAGGAGTTCCTCCAGGAGCCGGCCAAGTTCCAGGCCGTCGGCGCCAAGATCCCCAAGGGCGTGCTGCTCTACGGCCCGCCCGGCACCGGCAAGACCCTGCTGGCGCGCGCCGTCGCGGGCGAGGCCGGGGTGCCGTTCTACTCCATCTCCGGTTCGGACTTCGTCGAGATGTTCGTCGGTGTCGGCGCCAGCCGCGTCCGCGACCTGTTCGAGCAGGCCAAGGCGAACGCCCCGGCGATCGTCTTCGTCGACGAGATCGACGCCGTCGGCCGGCACCGCGGCGCGGGTCTCGGCGGCGGCCACGACGAGCGCGAGCAGACCCTCAACCAGCTGCTGGTCGAGATGGACGGCTTCGACGTCAAGGGCGGCGTGATCCTGATCGCCGCGACCAACCGCCCCGACATCCTGGACCCGGCGCTGCTGCGCCCGGGCCGCTTCGATCGCCAGATCGCGGTGGAGCGCCCCGACCTCCAGGGCCGTCTGGACATCCTCAAGGTGCACCAGAAGGGCAAGCCGATCGCGCCCGACGTCGACCTGTCGGCCGTCGCCAAGCGCACCCCCGGCTTCACCGGCGCGGACCTGTCGAACGTCCTCAACGAGGCCGCTCTGCTGACCGCCCGCTCGGACAAGAAGCTGATCGACAACGGCATCCTGGACGAGGCGATCGACCGCGTCGTGGCCGGTCCGCAGAAGCGCACGCGGATCATGTCCGACAAGGAGAAGAAGATCACCGCGTACCACGAGGGCGGCCACGCCCTGGTCGCGGCGGCCTGCCAGTACAGCGACCCGGTGCACAAGATCACCATCCTGTCCCGCGGCCGGGCCCTCGGCTACACGATGGTGCTGCCGGACGAGGACAAGTACTCCACCACCCGCAACGAGATGCTCGACCAGCTGGCCTACATGCTGGGCGGCCGCGCGGCGGAGGAGCTGGTCTTCCACGACCCGACCACCGGTGCCTCGAACGACATCGAGAAGGCCACCGCGACGGCCCGGGCCATGGTCACCCAGTACGGCATGACCGAGCGCCTCGGCGCGATCAAGTTCGGCACCGACAACTCGGAGCCGTTCCTGGGCCGCGAGATGGGCCACCAGCGCGACTACTCGGAGGAGGTCGCCGGGCTGGTCGACGAGGAGGTCAAGAAGCTCATCGAGGCCGCGCACAACGAGGCCTGGGAGATCCTGGTCGAGAACCGCGACGTGCTCGACAACCTGGTCCTGGAGCTCCTGGAGAAGGAGACCCTCAACAAGGAGCAGATCGCCGAGATCTTCGCCCCGGTCGTCAAGCGCCCGGCCCGGCCGGCCTGGACGGGCTCCGCCCGCCGCACGCCGTCCACCCGGCCACCGGTGCAGTCGCCGAAGGAGCTGGCGCTCACCAACGGCGCCGCCGCCACGGCCGACACCGCCCCGGTCGACATCGTGAAGCTCCCGCCGCTGCCGACCGCGGAGCCGCCCGCGGAGGGCTGATCCACGGGTCCCGGGCGGACCTCAGGACGGAATGGATGCCGCGTCACCAGGGTTTGTACCCTGGAGGCGCGGCATCCGTGCTGTTCGCCCCGATGTTTCCCCTAGTAAGCGAGGCCCGCATGATCGACCCGGTGACGCTCGACGGTCCGTCCGCCGTCGGGACCTTCGACCAGAAGCGGGCCGAGAACGCCATCCGCGAGCTGCTGCTCGCCGTCGGGGAGGACCCGGACCGCGAGGGGCTGCTGGAAACCCCGGCCCGGGTCGCGCGCGCGTACAAGGAGATATTCGCGGGCCTCTGGCAGGAGCCGGAGGACGTCCTGACGACCACCTTCGACCTCGGCCACGACGAGATGGTGCTCGTGAAGGACATCGAGCTGACGTCCGTCTGCGAGCACCACCTGGTGCCGTTCCGCGGGGTGGCGCACGTCGGGTACATCCCGTCCACCAGCGGCAAGATCACCGGCCTGTCCAAGCTGGCCCGGCTGGTCGACGTCTACGCCCGCCGCCCGCAGGTGCAGGAGCGGCTGACCAGCCAGGTCGCCGACGCACTGATGCGGATCCTGGAGCCGAGAGGCGCCATCGTCGTCGTCGAGTGCGAACACATGTGCATGTCGATGCGCGGGATCCGCAAGCCGGGCGCCAAGACCATCACGTCCTGCGTCCGCGGGCAGCTGCGCGACCCGGCCACCCGGGCCGAGGCGATGAGCCTCATCATCGGGCGCTGACCCGCAGCGGCGCTCAAAGCGCCTCGTGCTCGGAGTGCGGCGGCGCCGGGGTGCCCAGGGCGTTGCGGCGCTCGGGCATCCGCAGCCGCACCATCCGCCGCCAGCCGAACGCGCGGTCGTACAGGTAGAGGGCGCGCACCCCGAGGGAGACGGCCGCCAGCTGCCAGCGCGGCCAGCGCAGGATCCGGGCCATCCGCGCGGTCACCGCGAGGCCGACGTCCCGGTGGGTGCGGATCTCGCCGCGGGCGCTGGCCTCCAGGGTGTGCCGGATGTACGGACCGTGGCCCTCGGCCCGCAGCCGCAGCAGCTCCTCGTGGCAGTACGCGAGGTGGTTGTCCTCGTCGGCGGAGATCATCCGCATCGCGCGGCCGAGGTCGGGGTTGTCCCCGTACACCTTGACCAGCAGGCGCATCTGCTCGGCCGCCCGCTGCTCGGTGACCCGGCTGTGCGCGAGGTAGGTGATGATCTCGCGGTCGGTCAGCGGGATGTCGCTGTTCAGCCGTTCGTGGGCCAGGCCGACGCCCTGGGCCTCCAGCAGCATGCAGTAGTCGGCGTCGGCGGGAACGGTGACCTTGGGCAGGCCGCGCTTGTTCAGCAGCTGGGTGAAGATCCGGCCGTGCTTGCGCTCGTCGGCGCCGTGCCGGGCGACCTTCGGGGCGAGGGCCGGGTCCCGGGTGAGCGTGGTGATCCGCTCGTTCTCCCAGCCGCCCTGATCCTCGCCGCCGGCCGCGATGCTGCAGAACAGCTGGTAGGCCTCGTCGTTGCGGTAGATCTCGTTGAAGAGCGAGCGGGTGCTCAGCACGGCGCCTCCTGCGCGGATCCGGGGCGGCGCCCGCCGCGGGTCGGGCGGGCGGTCGCGATACGTTCCCTCCGGGCCGCCGGCCGGGCGGGCCGACCGGCGGGTAATCACCCGCACGTGCTAGCCGAGGTGCGCGCCCACCCACTCCAGCGAGGCCGGCAGCTCCCGGATCCAGCTGTCCCAGTTGTGGCCGCCGTCGTCCAGGTAGAGCGACTCGACCTTGAACTGCGGGTTGCTCGCGGCGACCTGCTGCGCCTGGTCGACGAACTGGACGGTCTGCGGGTAGTCCGACTCCTTGCGCGTGGAGACCACGAGGAGGGAGAGGGCCGGGGCCGGGAGGTTCTGCAGCCGCCAGCCGAGGTCGCTCTGCTGGGTGAGGTTCTTGTCGCTGTTGAAGAGGTTGCCGCCGGTGAACTGGTCCTCGCGCACGCTGAAGTCGCCGTGCAGGCCGACCGCGCTGCCGTAGACGTTGGGGAAGCGCATCGCCAGCCGCATCGCGCAACTGCCGCCGGTCGAGTAACCGAAGACGCCCCAGGAGGTGGCCGAACGGCCGGTCCGGTAGGTGGTGCTCAGCGCCTCCGGGACGTCCTTGACGAACCAGGTCTCCGCGCGCGGGCCGCCGGGGACGTCCACGCACTCGGTGTCGCGCGGCGGGGCGACCGTCGGACGGGCCAGGACGATGATGGTCGGCGGCATCTTGCCGTTCTTCTGCAGGTCCGCCGCGGTCTGGACGACCGGCAGCTCCTTCAGCATGTTCAGCGTGGTGCCGGGGAAGCCGGCGATGCCCACCATGACCGGGAAGCGGACCAGGGCGAACTTCGGGTCGAAGTACTCCGGCGGCAGGTAGACGAACATCTGGTCGGTGTAGCCCGTCTCCTTGCCGCTCACCCGGACCGACTCGATCTTGCCGACCTCCTCGGGGGCGCCCTTGGGCAGGTTGGGGACCGTCTCCAGGCCGCCCTCGTCGGTGGGCTGGATCAGCGCGTCCGAGACCGGGGTGCCGCCCTTGTGGTTCTCGTTGCTGGTCAGGACGAGCTTGGTGCCGCCGGGGTTGAGCAGGTCGTCCCAGGAGGTGTAGAACCCGAAGGAGTTGTTCACCGACAGCGCCAGCACGGCCAGCACCGAGGTCTGAGTGACAGTCAGCAGGCCGATCCGGCCGAGGACCGGCAGCGGGCTCTGCCGGGCGAGCCGGGGCCAGATCCAGAGGGTGGTGACGAGAGCCGCAGCGCCGAGTGCGAGCAGCGAGTTCACCAGCGCGTCGCTGGTCAGTTCCATGCCGTCGGCCTTCCGGTAGGACCCTGTCGGTGCACGCTTCATCGTCTGGCGGTCCGTCAGGCGGGGCCACCGAGGCTAGGCTGTCCGGACGCCGGGACCGTCGGGGAGGCCGGGGGCGAACGCGGGCAACCGGCGCCCTAGAATGCGGCGTCCACCGTACGTAACGCGTCCCGGAGGTCCCCGTCGCGCCACGCGGCGGTGGCCCCGGCTCCCACCCCTGGCTCAATCGCAGCGCGCCTCGACACCGGTTTACCGTCCGTTTCCGGTTTCTTTGCGTGCGTATGGCCTGATGAAGGAAAAGGCATGAAGGTCCATCACACGTGCTCCCCCGGAGTGACAGGACAGCTCCCCACAGCCTCTACGCTGAGCTCCCATGAGTGTTCCCGTGTCCGATGAGCCGAGCCCCGAGCAGCCGCGCCGCCGTCGCGGTCTGCAGACGCTTCGCAACCAGGCCGCTGCCGTCCCGAGGGCCTGGCTGCCCGGCGCGGTCGGCTACGCCTGTCTGCTGATCGGACTGGTGGACATCGCCAGTGCGGTGTTCCCCAAGCTCCGGCACACCAGGATGCACACCGTCGCCGGACAGCTGCCGGGCGGGACCACCTCCCTGGCCGCGGTCGGCACGATGATGATCGGCATCCTGCTGGTGCTGCTCGCGCACGCGCTGCGCCGGCGCAAGCTCCGGGCCTGGCGTGCGGTCTGCGTCCTGCTGCCGGTCGGCGCCGCGCTGCACATCGTGCGCTGGCACCAGATCGGCCCGGCCGTCGTCTCCCTCGTGGTCCTCGCCGTGATGCTCGTGCACCGGCGCGAGTTCTACGCCAAGGCCGACCCGCGCACCCGCTGGCGCGCGCTCGTCAACCTGATCGCCATGGGCACCGTCAGCGTCCTGCTCGGTCTCATGATCGTCAGTGTCCGGACCCGCTACGAGGTCGGCCACCCGGGCCTGTACGAGCGCCTCCAGCACGTCGCCTACGGCCTGTTCGGCTTCGAGGGCCCGATCCGCTACACCAACGCGCGGATGTCCGACCTGGTCGCCTACCTGCTCGGCGGGCTCGGCCTGCTGACCGCCTTCACCACCGCCTACCTGGCGCTGCGCCCGGGCAAGCCGAAGCCCGAGCTCACCGCGGAGGACGAGGAGAAGGTCCGCGCCCTGCTCGACCGGCACGGCGAGCGCGACTCGCTCGGCTACTTCGCGCTGCGCCGCGACAAGAGCGTGCTGTTCTCGCCCACCGGCAAGGCCGCCATCTCCTACCGGGTGGTCTCCGGCGTGATGCTCGCCTCCGGCGACCCGGTCGGCGACGTCGAGGCCTGGCCCGGCGCGATCAAGGTCTTCATGGCCGAGGCCCGCGAGCACGCCTGGGTGCCCGCCGTCATGGGCTGCAGCGAGGTCGGCGGCGAGGTCTGGACCCGCGAGGCGAACCTGGACGCCCTAGAGCTGGGCGACGAGGCGATCGTCGACACCGCCGCGTTCTCGCTCTCCGGCCGGGCCATGCGCAACGTCCGCCAGATGGTCAAGCGGATCGAGCGCAACGGCTACTCCTGCAAGGTGCGCCGCGTCTCCGAGCTCGCCCTCGACGAGAAGTACCGGATCGCCGATGCCGCCGCCCGCTGGCGCGGCACCGACACCGAGCGCGGCTTCTCGATGGCCCTCGGCCGCTTCGGCGACCCGCTCGACGACGACTGCGTCGTGGTCACCGCCCACAAGGAGCCCGAGGAGGGCGAGAGCGGCGACGACCTGAAGGCCGTGCTGCACTTCGTGCCGTGGGGCCCGGACGGCATCTCGCTGGAGCTGATGCGCCGCGACCGCGCCGCCGACCCCGGCCTGAACGAGCTGCTGATCGTCGCCGCCCTGCAGGCCGTGCCCGCTCTGGGCATCCGCCGGGTGTCGCTCAACTTCGCGATGTTCCGCTCGGCGCTGGCCCGCGGCGAGCGGATCGGCGCCGGACCGGTGCTGCGGGCCTGGCGCGGGCTGCTGGTCTTCCTGTCGCGCTGGTTCCAGATCGAGTCGCTGTACAAGTTCAACGCCAAGTTCCAGCCCGAGTGGGAGCCGCGCTTCCTGGTCTTCCCGAACACCCGGGACCTGCCGCGGATCGGCTTCGCCGCGATGCAGGCCGAGGCCTTCATCACCCTCGGCATGCCGCGCTTCGGCCGCAAGCGCCAGCGCGAGGGCCTGATGCCGGCCTCCGGCGCCGGCCAGGTCACCGAGGCCGCCTGAGGCACCGCAGGACCGTTCCGGGGCCCCCGCCGAGCATCCTCGGCGGGGGCCCCGTTCGATAATGAGGGCATGAGCAATTCGCCGTCCTTCTCCGTTCCGGCCGGACTTCCGCGGCTTGACCGCTGCGCCGTGATGGGCGTGGTCAACGTCACGCCCGACTCCTTCTCGGACGGCGGGCTGTGGCACGACCCGGCGCGCGCGATCGCGCACGGCCTCGCGCTCCGGGCCCGCGGTGCGGACCTGGTGGACGTCGGCGGCGAGTCCACCCGGCCCGGCTCCCAGCGGGTGACCGAGGAGGAGGAGCTCGGCCGGGTCCTGCCCGTCGTGCGCGAGCTGGCCGACGCCGGGGTCGTGGTCTCCATCGACACCATGCGCGCTTCCGTCGCCGAGCAGGCCGTGGCGGCCGGCGCCGCGATCGTCAACGACGTCTCCGGCGGGCTCGCCGACCCGGCCATGGCCCGTGTCGTCGCCGAGACCGGCGCGCCGTTCGTGGTGATGCACTGGCGCGGGCAGTCCGCCGACATGGACCGGCTGGCCGTCTACGGCGACGTCGTCGAGGACGTCGTCGCCGAGCTGACCGCGCGGGTGGACGCGCTGGTGGCGGCCGGCGTCAAGGAGGAGCAGCTGATCCTCGACCCGGGGCTGGGCTTCGCCAAGACCGCCGAGCACAACTGGGCGCTGCTCGGCCGGCTGGAGGCGCTCACCGCGCTCGGCCGTCCCGTCCTCGTCGCCGCATCGCGCAAGCGGTTCCTGGGTACGCTGCTCGCCGACCCGGAAACCGGGGAACTGCGCCCGGCCAGGGAGCGCGACGACGCGACCGCTGCGGTGTCGGTGCTCTCGGCCCGGGCCGGAGCCTGGGCGGTGCGGGTGCACGACGTGTCCGGCACGGCGGATGCCGTCCGGGTGGTCGCGGCCTGGCAGCGCGCGGCCCGGTTGGGGTAGGACGGGAGGGTCTGTGGCAGGTGACGGCAGGTTGAGCGGGGCCGCGGCGGGACGGGCGCACGACGCGGACGTGGAGGCCGTGCTCGCAGCGAACCGGGCGCTCTACGAGGCACTGGAGCTGGGTGACCTGGAGGCGGTCGAGGACGCCTGGCTGGGCGCCGCGGACGCGGACGACAAGGGCGGCGTGGTGTGCGTGCACCCGGGCTGGCCGGTCCTGCGCGGACGGGCCCAGGTGACCCGGTCGTACATGCTGATCATGATGAACACGGAGTACATCCAGTTCTTCCTGACCGATGTCGAGGCCGAGGTGCACGGCGATGTGGCCCTTGTCACGTGCACCGAGAACATCCTCTCCGGCGGCGAGGCCGAGGAGGAGGGGGAACTCGGTCCGCTGGTCGGCGGAAAGGTCGTCTCGACGAATCTCTTCCGCCGCACCCCGGCCGGCTGGAAGCTCTGGTCGCACCACGGTTCACCCGTGCTGACCAGCGGAGACGAGGACGACGAGGACTGATCGGGCGGGCCCGGGAAATCCGCCGCCGAGGTGTGGCCCGGGAATTTCGAAGCGGTCACCGAACGTTCACGTCAATCGCCGATTCGGCGTGCGTGGCGACGGTTCGTGCCGGGTAGGACGGTCAGACGTTGTCAGCGCCCGCAGGTAGATTCGAAACGGAGTGGCGGGCAGGCCGCCCGCTTCCGCCCTGCTCGTCCGTGCCGTTCCTCGGGCGGGGCCCGTCCGACTGGGAGCAGTGATTCGTTTGCTGGACCGCGTCACCCTGCGGGGTCTGCGAGCCCGGGGCCACCACGGCGTCTTCGAGCGCGAGCGCGTCGAGGGCCAGACCTTCGTGGTCGACCTCGTGCTGTACCTGGACACCCGCCCCGCCGCGGCCGGCGACGACCTGACCCGCACGGCGCACTACGGGATCGTGGCCGAGGAGGTCACCGCGATCATCGCCGGGGAGCCGGTCGACCTGATCGAGACCCTGGCGCAGCGCATCGCCGACCAGTGCCTCAAGCACGACGCGGTCGAGGAGGTCGAGGTGACCGTCCACAAGCCGGACGCCCCGATCACCGTGCCGTTCGACGACGTGACCGTGACCATCCACCGGACGCGCGCATGACCGCAGCCGTGCGTCCGGTATCCGATGTAGAGGATTTTCGATGAGCACCAGCGACCCGACCGCCTCGCCGAGCACGTTCGACCTGGAGAGCCGGGTGGACTCCGCCGACACGACCCTGCACAGCCAGCGCTGCGCGGTGATCGCCCTCGGCAGCAACCTGGGCAACCGCCTGGACACCCTGCAGGGTGCCGTGGACGCCCTCGCCGACACCCCCGGGCTGAAGATCAAGGCCGTCTCCGCGGTCTACGAGACCGAAGCGGTCGGCGGTCCCGAGGAACAGCCGAACTACTACAACGCGGTCGTGGTGCTGCGCACCTCGCTGCCCCCGCGCGACCTGCTGGAGCGCGGCAACGCGATCGAGGACGCCTTCGGGCGGGTGCGGACCGTCCACTGGGGCCCGCGCACCCTGGACGTCGACATCCTGGCGTACGAGGGCGTCGTCAGCGACGACCCGCACCTGCTGCTGCCGCACCCGCGCTCGCACGAGCGGGCCTTCGTGCTGGCGCCGTGGCTGGACGCCCAGCCGGAGGCCGAGGTGCCCGGGCACGGGCAGGTCTCCGCGCTGCTGGAGGAGCTCGGCGGGGCGGACGCGCAGGGCGTCCGCCGGCGTGACGACATCCGCCTGACGCTGCCGGAGTAGCGGTACGGGGGCCGGTGGCCGGGGAACTCGGGTGGGGGCCCGGCCGTACGAGTAGGTGTCCGCCGTCCGCGCGGGTGTCCGCCCGGCCGGGCCCGGTACGGTGGCCTGGCGTCGCCGCACCGGGCTCCCGGGCGGCCGGCCGTCTCTGGTACCCCGGGAAGGACCTCGTCCGAGTGAAGCTGCTTCGCCTCCGTCTGCTGGTCGGCATCACCGCCGCTACGACGGCGCTGTCCTGGGCCGGCGCCAAGCTGTGGGCCTCCCTGGACACGCTGCCGGCCGTGCCGGCGGCGGCGCCGGTGGTGCTGGCCGCGGTGGCGGTGATCCTGCTGGCGACCACGATCTCGCTGCGGGGCCGGCTGAAGGCGGTGCGCGAGCGGCAGCCCGGCGCGAAGCGGGTCGATCCGCTGCTCGCGGCCCGGGCGGTGGTGCTGGGGCAGGCCAGCGCGCTCGTGTCGGCGGTGGTCACCGGCATCTACGCGGGGGCGGGGATCTACCTGCTCGGCGAGCTGGACGTGCCGGCGCGCAAGGACCAGGCCGTGACGGCCGGCCTCGCGGTGCTCGCGGGCGTCGCGGTGATCGCGACGGCGCTGTGGCTCCAGCACGTGTGCAAGCTGCCGGAGAATCACGACGATCCGGGGGGTCCGGCGGCCTCACACCGCTGAACTGGGCATTTGTCGTGATCTTGAGTGAAGCGCCGGGCACGTGCGGTAAAACTTGCACACTGTCAAGGGCCAAAGCGGACCCTGGGCTGACACGGCCCCAATTCGCACGCTAGTTTCTTGGCATGTCTCGCGGACGCCACCGTCATTCCTCCGTCCTCGGCCGGGTCTTTCCCCCCACCGCAGCCGGCGTGCTTCTCGTCGCCGCTCTGGCCGCTCTGCTTTTCAGTCAGGACACCATCCTGGTCCGCTCGGTGGGCGTCGCGGCGGTCTCCGCGACGCTCGGCTTCGCGGTCCTGCTGAAGCAGCGCGACAAGGCGGCCCGGGCGGCGGCCGAGACGTCCGCCGCGCAGCGGCTGCGGGCCGAGGAGCGCTTCGAGGAACAGCTCGCCGAGGCCGAGTACGCGGCGGAGGTCGCGGAGGAGCGGGCCACCCGGTTCGGGCGGCGGCTGACCGCGGAGAAGTCGCGGCTGGCGAAGGCCGAGACGGAGATCGCCCGGCTGCTGCGCGAGCGGGCCGTCACGGTCGCCGAGCAGGCGCTCAAGGAGGCCGAGGCGGCCCAGCGGGCGCTGGCCGCGAGCCGTCCGAAGTACCCGGCCAGCCCGGCCGCGTTCGTCCGGGCCGGGGCCGTGCTGCGGTTGCTGGAGCGGCGGGCGGCGGCCCAGGAGGCGCAGCGCGAGCGGTCGGCGGGCGCGGAGGTCGCGCTGCGGGCGCGGACGGCTCCCGCCGCGCCGGCGCGGGCCGTGCAGGCTCCGGCGCCCACGAAGCCGACTCCTGTGGTGCCCGCCCCGGTGGCTCCGTCCGTCCCGACCCCGGCCGCGGCGCCGCAGCAGGCTCCGGCACCGGTGCAGGCCGCTCCGGTGCGCCCGATGCTGACCGCCACGGTCGGCCAGCTGGGCGGTGCGCAGGCCGCACCCGCGGCGCCGGCCGAGCGGCAGCGTCCGCGTCCGGTGCAGTCCGGGCAGGTGCGCGGGCAGGGCTTCAGCTTCTTCGGCCGCAGTTCGGGTGCCGCGGTGCGGGCGGCGACCCCGGCGGCCGTCGGCAGCGTCACCGAGCTGAACGAGCGGACGGACCTGGCGGACGTGGTGGGCGACGAGGCGGTGGCCGCGAAGGCGCTGGCCGAGGCGCAGGAGGCCCGGGAGGCCGAGGGGGCGGCGCAGGCGCCGCGCCCGGCCGCCGAGCCGGAGCAGGGCGAGCCCACCGTCGTCGACCTGACGCCGGAGGAGGAGACGGAGCTGATCCAGCTGCCGGAGCTGCGCGCCTCGCGCTGAAGCCCGTCCCGGAACGTCACTGCGGCGCGGGAGGCCGGACCGACCGGCCTCCCGCGCCGCTGCGTGTCAACGGGGTGCGTCAGATCTGGACGCCGAAGTCCTGGGCGATGCCGGCCAGGCCGGAGGCGTAGCCCTGGCCGACGGCGCGGAACTTCCACTCGCCGCCGTTTCGGTACAGCTCGCCGAAGATCATCGCGGTCTCGGTGGCGGCGTCCTCGGAGAGGTCGTAGCGGGCGAGCTCGGCGCCGCCGGCGGCGTTCACCACGCGGATGTGGGCGTTGCGGACCTGGCCGAAGTTCTGGCCGCGGGCGATGCCGTCGTAGATGGTGACGGGGAAGGTGATCCGGGCGGCCTCGGCGGGCAGGGCGGTCAGGTCGACGTTGATCGACTCGTCGTCGCCCGCGCCCTCGCCGGTGCGGTTGTCGCCGGTGTGCACGACGGAGCCGTCCGGCGTGCGGGTGTTGTTGAAGAACACGAAGTGGGCGTTGGACAGCACCTTTCCGTCCGCGTTCAGGACGATGGCGCTGGCGTCGAGGTCGAATTCGGCGCCGGTCGTGGTGCGGACGTCCCAGCCCAGGCCGACGGAGACCGCGGACAGGCCCGGGGCCTCCTTGGTCAGCGAGACGTTGCCGCCCTTGGAGAGGCTCACTGGCATGGTGATTGCTGTCCCTTCGTTCGCTTTTCCCGGGACGACGCAATGGTCCGGTGGATTGGTTCCGTCGGCGGCCGCGAACTCCCCGGAAGTGCCAACTTCGGGCAAAGCGCGGGCAATGCGGGAGTCAGATGCGGCGGAACCGGCCCTGGAGCGACCAGATGTTGGGGTTGTCGGCCAGGTCGGGGTGCATGTCGAAGAGGTCGGCGAGGGTGTCCTGGAGGAAGTCCCGGGCCTCGCGCCGCAGTTCGCCGTGGCGGACCACCGCGGGCGGCTCGTCGGGCAGCCAGGTGGCGGTGATCTCCACCCAGTTGAAGCGGCGGGCGAAGCGCAGCAGCTCGGTGTTCTGGGTGAAGTCGAGGTCGGCGGTCTGGACGCGGGCGGCCCGGCCGCCGTCCGGGTCGCGGTCCAGCTGCTCGGCGATGTCGCACAGCGCCCACGCGAAGTCGAGCACCGGGACCCAGCCCCAGGCGGTGGAGAGCTCCGCGCCCTCGGCGTCCAGGTAGACGTCTCCGCAGAAGAGGTCGTACCGCAGGGCGTGCACGGAGGCGGTGCGGTAGTCGGTCTGCGGGGGGTCGGGGAAGCGGTTGGAGAGGGAGTAGCCGAGCTCGATCACAGGGCCATTGTCGGGGCTCGGGGCGCGGACCGGATAACCGGGTGACCCGGCGGGCCCGGCGCGGGATGATGGGCGCATGCCCGAGCCCATCCGCGTACGGGGGTCGGTGGTCGTCCCCGACGCCGAGCTCGTCTGGCGCTTCTCGCGTTCCTCCGGCCCCGGTGGCCAGCACGTCAACACGTCCGACAGCAAGGTGGAGCTGCGCTACGACCTGGCCGCCTCGAAGGCGCTGCCCGAGGTGTGGCGCGAGCGCGCCCTGGAGCGGTTGGCGGGCCGGCTGGTGGACGGCCGGCTGCTGGTGGTCCAGGCCTCGGAGTTCCGCTCGCAGTGGCGCAACCGGGAGGCGGCCGCGGCCCGGCTGTCCGCGGTGCTGACCGAGGCCTGCGCGCCGCCGCCGAAGGCCCGCCGGGCGACGCGGCCGAGCCGCGGCATGGTCGAGCGGCGGCTGTACAGCAAGCGGCACCGTTCCGAGTTGAAGCAGGGGCGGCGCGCGCCGCGAGGGGAGTAGCCCGGCGGGGCGGCTCCGCGGGTGGCCTGGGAGAGCGGCTCAGCCGAGCGTGCGGTAGCCGCCGCGGAAGTAGAGCAGGGGCCGGCCGCCGGGGTTCGGGACGACGGCCTCCAGGACGCGGCCGAGCAGCAGCGTGTGGTCGCCCGCGGGTATCCGCTGCTCGGTGCGGCACTCGACGGTGGCGAGCGCGCCCTCGATCAGTGGGGCGCCGGTGGCCGGGCCGCGGTGGTGCGGCGTGTCGGCGAACAGCAGCCGGTCACTGAGCCGTCCCTTCATGGCGAAGCGCGAGCCGATCGTCTTCTGCTCCTCGGCAAGCACCGAGACCGCCCAGGTGTCCACACGGGCGAGCACCTCGTCCATCCGGGAGTCCTCGCGGACCGAGATCAGCACCAGTGGCGGCTCCAGCGACACGGAGAGGAAGGACGTGGCGGTCATGCCGATGTCCTCGCCGTCCTCCGGGTCGTGGACGGTCACCAGGCTCACGCCGGCGGCGAGCTGGGAGAGTGCGGCCCGGAACTCGTCGGGCGTGGCGTGGGCAGCAGCTTCGGGCTGCGGGGACGGGTACACGTACCGCACGGTAGCTGGCGGTCGCGGGTCGCGGCATCGGGCCGTGGTCGTAGGACCAGGGGCGCAGGGGTGAGGGCCGGAACCCGTGGCGGGACTCACTCCCAGGGGTGAAGCTGAGGGCCTGCCGGGCGACAGGCGGCTTCAGCGCGCGGTCGATGCGGTCGACCACGAGAAATGTTCCGATGGCGATTTATGTCCCGCTATGGGGCGGATGAGCTGATTAAGGGCGCATTAGTGTCGTGTGATTTAAGTCACAAGTGGCGGCCTATTGCTGACCGAGCGTGCCGAACGCTGTGCTCCCTGTGATTCAGTTCTTCTGGCAATCGGACGATAACCAATCAAGAACTATCCGAAGCAGCCGGGGAGCCCCCGCATGGAAGCCGAGTCGGAGCCGTACGTCCGTCTCGCGACCCTCCGCACCTTGCACCGGGTCGTGGCGGACCTCAACGCTGCCCGCAGCCTGGCGGGCACGCTGCAGGCCGTCGTCGAGGGCGCGGTGCACGGGCTCGGCTTCGATGCTGCGGCGGTCAGCCTGGTCCGGCCGGACGGCGACCTCGTGGTGGCGGCCGTCTGGGAGCTGGAGGAGAGCACCATGGGCGGCCCCTCCGTGCTGCTCGGCCAGGTCGGCTCCCGCGAGTCCTGGGACCGGCTGCTCGGCGTCAGCGATCACTGGGGCACCCTGCGCTTCCTGCCGTACGACCGCGGCTGGGCCGTCGCCAGCGACATCCCGCGCTGGATCGGGGACGGCCCGATGCCCGTCTACGCCAACGACTGGCACCCGGCCGACGGGCTGCTCGCCCCCATGTACAGCGCCGGCGGCGACCTGCTCGGCGTCCTGTCCGTGGACCGGCCGCGCAGCGGCAAGCGACCCGGGGCGTGGACCCGCGAGGCGCTGGAGATGTTCTCGCTCCAGGCCTCCATCGCGATCGGCAACGCCCGGCTGCGGGCCGAGATGCAGCGCGCGCTGGCCCGCCTGGAGAAGGAGCAACAGGCGCTGCGGGCGAGCGAGGAGAGCTTCCGTCAGGCCTTCGAGTACGCGCCCAGCGGAATGGCCATCACCGAGCTGCACGGCGCCGGACGCGGTCAGTTGACGCGCGTCAACGACGCGCTCTGCCGGCTGCTCGGCCGACCACGCGCGGTGCTCCGGCAGCAGAGCTTCGCCGACCTCGTCCACCCCGAGGACCGCGCGCTGCTGGAGCGCACCAGCGCGGAGAGCGGCCGGGCCGAACTCCGGCTCTCCCGGCGGGACGGCGGCTACCAGTGGGTGTGCCTGCGCAACTCGATCGTGGCGGACGCCGCCGAGGGCCCCAGCTTCCTGCTCACCCACGTCGAGGACATCGAGGACCGCAAGCGCCACGAGCTCCAACTCGCGCACCGGGCCAGCCACGACGCGCTCACCGGCCTGCCCAACGGCGCCGAGCTGAAGGCCCGGCTGGCCCGCCGGCTCTGCGCCGAGCCGCAGGCCGTCGGCGCCGTCGCCGGGCCCGCGGAGGCGGCCTTCCCGCAGCCGTACGGCGGCTACCCGGCCGACTCGTACAGCGCGCACGCCGCGTACGACGGGCTGGAGGGGGCCGACCCGCACGGCGGGCCGGTGCACGGCTACGGCGCGCCGGACGGGGGCCTGCAGGGGGGACTGCCGGCCGGGTCCGGGCCGGCGGGGTTCGCGCCGGATGGGTTCGGGGCGGAGGGGTTCGCGCCGGCGGGTTTCGGGCCCGGCGGGTTCGGGCCGGCCTACCCGGAGCACGTGCACGCGGTCGTCCCCGCCGAGTTCGGCCCGGGCGGCGAGGCGTGGTCCGGCCCGTTCCGCCCCGGTTCGGGCGGCCCGGCGGTGGACAAGGGGCTCGCGGTGCTCTTCTGCGACCTCGACGGCTTCAAGTCCATCAACGACCGGTTCGGCCACAACGCGGGCGACGCGGTACTGGTCGAGGTCGCCCGGCGGCTCAGCCAGGCCGTCCGGGACGGCGACACGGTGGCCCGGCTCGGGGGCGACGAGTTCGTGGTGCTGGCCGACGGCATCGGCCGCGAGGAGGCCAAGGACCTCGCCCACCGGCTGCGCAACGCCATCATCCCGCCGATGCGGATCGACGGGCGGGCGATGCGGGTGGGCGTGAGCCTCGGGATCGGCTGGGCCGGCTGCGGGATGAGCATCGAGGAAGTGCTGCACACGGCGGACGAGCGGATGTACGACGAGAAGCGGGCCCGGGGCGGGGCCGTCCGGGGCGCTCGGGGGGAGCGCTCGCACCGGCGCGCGGGATGAGGCGAGGCTCGCGCGGGTCCCGGCGGAGCTGGGCTCGGGTGCGGTTGACGGCTCAGGCTACCCGTGGGTTGTCAAGCCCTCGTTCCGGGTTGTCGGGTCGGGCAGGTAGGGTTCCCGGGTAACGAGAGCGTCCATGACTTGCGCCGGCGGCCCGCCAGCCCGGCGGCGCGAACGACGGGGGAGTTGACCACCGTGACGACCGCCGGCAACAACGGAGCGCCCGAGGGCCCGGGGGGCGGTGCCCCACAGGACGACGACCCCTTCGGCTACCTCTACCGCCCGGCCGACGGCTCCCCCGGGCAGCCGGCCGAGCCGCAGCAGGGCGTGCCCCGCACGTCGTACAGCCGCCCGATGGAGGTCGGCCGCGCCCAGTACGGGCAGAGCTATCCCCCCCGTGCGCCTGCGCCGCAGCAGCCGTACCCGCCGCAGCAGGGTCACGGTCAGCCGTACCCGCCGCAGTACGGGCAGCAGCAGCCCGAGTACGGCGGGGTGCCCACCCAGCAGACACGCTACGCCGAGCACTCCCGCCCGCAGCCGGGGGAGGACCGCCCGAGCAGCAGCGGCCGGAGCAAGGGCGCGGTGATCGGCGCGGTGGCGGTGGTCGCGGCGATCGCGATCGGTGCCGGGATCGCGCTCTCCACGGGGGACCCGGACGACAAGAACGCCAAGTCCGGCCGCCAGACCACCGCTGCGCCACCGCCCACCCCGGGCGCCTCCTCCGGTACTCCTTCGGCGAGCGCCTCGGCCTCGGCCTCCGCGAGCGCCTCCGCCGTGGCCGGCCCGACGACCGTGGACGCGAACCAGTTGCAGGGCCAGAACGCGCCCTCCGCGAACACCGTCAAGGGCGCCAAGTCCGCGGACGGCAGCTACCTGACGCTCCAGCCGGGCGGTTCGGTGAGCTGGACCGGTCAGGTCGCCTCGGCCGGGACGTACAAGCTGACCGTGCACTTCAACAACTCCGGCGGGAACGTGAAGGGTGCGGCGAACGTGAACGGCAAGGACTGGCCGAGCGGGCTGTTGTTCAGCAACTTCGCGAACGGCAAGGACCCGGAGTCCACCTGGTACACGACGTGGATACTCCCGCAGCTCCAGGCCGGGGCGAACACGATCACGATGACCGTGCCGGCGGGTGGGTCGATTCTGATCGACCAGATCACGTTGGAGCCGAACTGACGCTCGGCAGTGCTTGAGAGCGCTTGAGAGCGCTTGGGAGTTCACGAAGCGGCCGCCCGCTCCGGATGTCGGGGAGGGCGGCCGCCGGCGTTCGGTCAGGCGGGCTTCACGGTGGGGAACTTGTCGCCGCCGACGATCCACCGGCCGCGGCGCATGACGGCGACGAGGTCGTAGGTCTGCGAGTCGAGCACGACGAGGTCGGCGTTCTTGCCGGTTTCGAGCGAGCCGACCGAGTCGGCGAGGCCGAGCAGGCGGGCCGGGGTCGCGGAGAGCGACTCGACGGCCTGGCCGAGCGTCAGGCCGTTGACGGTGACCGAGCGCTTGAACGCGACGTCCAGGGTGAGCGTCGAGCCGGCGATCGAACCGCCCTCGACCAGCCGGGCCACGCCGTCCTTGACCTCGACCTGCAGCGGGCCGAGCGGGTAGAGGCCGTCGCCCATGCCGGCCGCGCCCATGGCGTCGGTGATCAGGGCGACGCGGTTGGCGCCCGCGGTGCCGTAGGCGAGGTCGAGGACGGACGGGTGCAGGTGCACGCCGTCGTTGATCAGCTCGACGGTGACCCGCTCGTCCTCCAGCAGCGCCACGACCGGGCCCGGGGCCCGGTGGGCGATCGCGGGCATGGCGTTGAACAGGTGGGTCGCGACGCTCGCGCCCGCGTCGACGGCTTCCAGGGCGGTCGCGTAGTCGGAATCGGTGTGGCCGACGGCCGCGATGACGCCGAGGTCGGCGAGCATGCGGACGGAGTCGAGGCCACCGGGCAGTTCGGGGGCGAGGGTGACCATCTTCGCGTGGCCGCGGGCCGCGTCGACGAGCTTGCGGACGAGCGCCGGGTCGGGGTCGCGGAGCAGGTCGGGGCGGTGGGCGCCGCAGCGGTTGCGGGAGATGAACGGGCCCTCGAAGTGGATGCCGGCGAGCACGCCGTCCTCGACCAGCTCGGACAGGACGGCGGCCTGGCGGGCGACTTCGTCGATCTCGCCGGTGACGGTCGAGGCGATCGTGGTGGTGGTGCCGTGCTCGAGGTGGGTGCGGGCGGCGAGCAGGGCCTCCTCGGCGACGCCGGAGGCGTAGGACGCGCCGCCGCCGCCGTGGACGTGCAGGTCGACGAAGCCGGGGACGACGGTGTGTCCGGTCAGGTCGAGGTCACCCGGCTCGGTCTCGCCGCCACTCGCCCCACTCGTGATGGCGGCGATCCTCGTGCCCTCGACGGCGATCCGGTCGCCCTCGACGACCCCGCCGGGCAGGACCAGCCGGGCGCCGGCCAGTGCGGTACGGTCACGGTCCGCGGCAGTCACGCGGTCACCTCCATCTGTCGGGACGGGAGTCCCGGGTTCTCGAATGCGCTGGGCGCTGTCATGCCGCTGTTGTCGGTGACCTGGCCCCGGGCGGCGGTCAGGGGTCGGCCGCCGTGGGGCCTCGAAGGCCCGGAGGGCCTGGAGGACTTCGGGGGTTTCGGGGGCCTCGGGTACCTCGGGTGCCGAGCATGGGGCCTCGGAGGCCGAGTGGGGAGCCCCCTCATGGGCGAGGGGGGCGGGGCCCGGAGAGCAGGTCCCAGGCGAGGAGACCGGCTCCCAGTGACGCTGCGGTGTCTTTCAGCATTGCCGGTACGACCTTCGGGGGCATCTGGAAGGTGAGGCGCTCGGTGACCGCCGCGCGCAGCGGGGTGAAGAGCGTGTCGCCGGCCTCGGCCAGTCCGCCGCCGACGATCACCGTGGACGGGTCGAGCAGGCTCTGGGCGAGCACGATGCCGTCCGCCAGGGCGTCGACGGCCTCCTGCCAGACCGCGAGCGCCCGGTCGTCCCCGGCGTCCACCGCGGCGGCGCAGGATGCCGCGTCGGCGTCGGGGTCGCCGCCGGCCGCGGCCCAGGCCCGGGAGACGGCGGAGGCCGAGGCCAGCGTCTCCAGGCAGCCGCGGGCGCCGCAGCCGCACCGCGGGCCGCCCGGGCGGACCACGACGTGGCCGATCTCGCCGCCGTAGCCGTGGGCCCCGGCCTCGATGCGGCCGTCGATGCCGATGGCGCCGGCGATGCCGGTGCCCAGTGCGATGAACAGGAAGCGGTCGACGCCCCGGCCGGCGCCGATCCGGCCCTCGGCGAGGCCGCCGGAGCGCACGTCGTGGCCGAGGGCGACGGGGATCGGGGCGGTGCCGGCTCCTGGGGTGAGGCGCGCGAGGCGCTCGCCGAGGAGCTCGCGGAGCGGGAGGTCGCGCCAGCCGAGGTTGGCGGAGTAGACCGCGATGCCGTTCTTCTCGTCGATCGTGCCCGGCACGGCGACGCCGGCCGCGAGCGGGGCGACGCCGAAGCGGGCGCGGCCCTCGGCCGCCAGGTCGGCGGCGAAGTCGAGGATGGCGGCGACGACGGCGTCCGTGCCGTGCTCCCGCCCGGTCGGTCGGCGTGCCTCGAACAGCACGGAGCCGTCCCGGGCGAGCAGCGCGGCCTTCATGCCGGTGCCGCCTACATCGAGTGCGATGACGTGCTTCACGGAGGACAGTTTCCCTTGGGCAGGTCGAAGAGGTCTAGTCCAGTTGTCGGATTGGTCTGGTCCATGCTGGGTGAGCTTTGTCGCAGAAGCGGGTGCGGGGGCTTCGGGGCGGGCGGCCGGAAGGGGGTTGAGTGGCCGTTTCGTTGCACATCGTGCAACGACGTCCGCACTTCGATAACTACTTGCCGGATATGGGGCAGAGGTATGGACCACTGTGGGGTCGCTTTGGCAGTGTTGCGCCTCCCTCCTGCCGGATTCACCCTTCCGGTCGCATTTCTCCCCCTGAAGGCGGTACCCGCGTTGAACAGGCGTGCCCACGTTCCCACCCGTGTGCTCGGCACCGCGCTGGCCGGAGCGCTGGTGCTCACCGCGGTCAGCGCCTGCAGCGGGACGGCGGGCCCGTCACCCTCAAGCTGGTCGCCGCGGACTACGGCGAGAACGCCGACACCAGCTCCAAGCTGTACTGGGACGAGGTCGTGCGCGGCTTCGAGGCGCAGAACCCCGGCATCAAGGTGGACGTCGACGTCGAGAGCTGGACCGACATCGGCAAGAAGGTCGACGACCTGATCGCGGCCGGCAAGTCGCCCGACCTCCTGCAGACCGGCGGCTTCGCCGACCAGGTCGCCGCGGACCGGCTGTACCCGGCGGCGGACGCGCTCTCGCTGGACACCCAGGCCAAGTTCATGGACTCCTTCGCCCACGCCGGGCAGGTGCTCGGCACGCAGTACGGGATTCCCTTCGTCTCCTCCTCCCGGGTGCTCTTCTACAACAAGGCGCTCTTCAGGCAGGCGGGAATCGGCCAGCCGCCGGCCACGTGGAACGAGCTGCGGCAGGACGCCGAGAAGATCAAGGCGAAGGCGCCGGGCGTGACCCCGTACGGGCTCCCGCTGGGGCCCGAGGAGGCGCCGGCCGAGTCCATGCTGTGGACGCTGAGCGGGGGCGGTGCCCTGTCGGACGACGTCGGTAATTACACGATCGACAGTGCCCAGAACCAGGCCACTTTCGGGTGGTTGAAGAGCAACCTGGTGAGCACCGGTCTGACCTATCCCGAGCCCGGCAAGATGAACCGCACCGCGGTCTTCCAGGACTTCGCGGCCGGGAAGGTCGCGATGCTGAACGGGCACCCGACGCTGCTGCGGACGGCCACCGCCGGGAACATCGACTTCGGGACGGCGCCGATCCCCAAGAAGGACGGGACCGGCAAGACCGGCAGCCTCGGCGTCGAGGACTGGATGATGGCGTTCAAGGCCAACGGGCACAAGGTCCAGATCAAGAAGTTCCTGTCCTTCGTGTACCTGCGGGAGAACCAGCTCAAGTTCGACGAGCGGTACAACCTGCTGCCGGTGACCCAGGACGCGTTCAGCCAGATGTCGTCGGACCCGAAGCACACGGACCTCAAGCAGTTCGCGACCGGGCTGACCGGCGCCAGCTTCTACCCGTTCGGCGACCCGGCCTGGGCGGACGTGAGCAACCGGATCAAGGCGGGGATCGGGGAGGCCGTCACCGGGGACCCGAAGCAGGTGCTCACCGGGCTGCAGGACGCCGCCGTGAAGGAGGCGGCCCGGCTTCGCAGGTGAGGCCGGGCCGGGGGCTTCGGGGGGCTCGGTCAGAGGTGTGTCGGGGGTGCGTCCGAGAATGACACTTCGTAGGAGGTGTTCTCGTGGGCGAGTTGAGTGAGCGGGACCGGGCGGTGCTGGAGCTCGAAGGGCGCCAGTGGCGTACGGCGGGGGCCAAGGAACGGGCGATCCGGGAGGAGCTGGGGCTCTCCGGCACGCGGTACTACCAGTTGCTGAACGCTCTGTTGGACCGGCCGGAGGCGTTGGCGCATGCGCCGGTGTTGGTGAATCGGTTGCGGCGTGTGCGGGAGGCGCGGCGCGCGGCGCGCTGACGGGGGTGGGTTGGTGCGGGTGGTGGGGGACTTCTGTCGGGGCGCGGGCGCCTGGCTTCGCCGTGCGCCCGCGCGGTAAGGCGGCTGGGGCTCGGGGTATGGGCACGGCATGGGCTTTGACGAGAAGTGGGTGCCGGTGACCGAGGCCGGGCGGGACGGGGTTCGGGGGATTCTGGCTGCGCCCGGTGATGCGGTGGTTGCGCTGGACTTCGACGGAACGTTGGCGCCGATCGTTGCGGATCCTGATCGGGCGCGGGCGCATCCGGGGGTGGTGGGGGCGCTTCGGGGGGTGGCGCCGTTCGTCCGGGCTGTTGTCGTCGTCACGGGGCGGCCGGCTGCGGTGGCGGTGGAGTACGGGGGGTTCGCGGGGGTGCCGGGGGTCGTGGTGCTCGGGCACTACGGGGTCGAGCGGTGGGAGGGGGGTCGGGTTTCGGCGCCCGAAGTGCATCCGGGGGTTGCCGCGGCGCGGGGCGCTCTGCCCGGGGTTCTGGCTGCCGTGGGGGCGCCCCAGGGGACGTGGGTGGAGGACAAGGGGCGCTCGGTGGCGGTGCACACGCGGCGTACGGGGGCGCCTGAAGAGGCACTGGAGTTGTTGCGTGGACCGGTGGCCGGTCTTGCGGCGGAGCACGGGCTGGTGGTCGAGCCCGGGCGGCTGGTTCTGGAACTGCGGCCTCCGGGGGTGGACAAGGGCGCTGCTCTGACGGGGTTCCTGCGGGAGCGCGGGGCCCGGTCCGTTTTGTACGCGGGCGACGATTTGGGTGATGTCGCGGCCTTCGCGGCCGTCGAGAAGCTGCGGGGGGAGGGGCTCGCGGGCGTGCTCGTGTGCAGCGGCGCGGTGGGGGACGCGCCGGTGCGGGAGCTCGCCGATCGGGCGGACCTGGTGGTGTCCGGGCCCTCGGGTGTGGTGGAGCTGCTGGGGGATCTGGGGGAGGCGATCAGAGCGCGTTGAGCTGGTCCAGGAACCACTGCTGCGGGGGGAGGGCGGTGGCTGCCGCGGCCAGGCGCTTGGTGCGGTCGGCGCGTTCCTCGGCGGACATGACGAGGCCCGTGTGGAGGGCGTCGGCCGTCTCGATGACGTCGAACGGGTTGATGGTGATCGCGTCGTCGGCCAGTTCGGCGTGGGCGCCGGCCTCGCGGGACAGGACCAGCGCGCAGCCGTGGTCGGAGACCACCGGGACCTCCTTGGCCACCAGGTTCATGCCGTCCCGGATGGGGTTCACCAGGGCGACGTCGGCCAGCCGGTAGGCGGCGAGGGAGCGCGGGAAGTCGTCGTCGACGTGCAGGATCAGCGGCCGCCAGGCGGGGGTGGCGAATTCGGTGTTGATGGCGTCCGCGAGCTGTTGCACCCGGGCGGTGTAGTCCCGGTATTCGGCCAGGTCGGTGCGGGACGGGTAGGCGAAGGCGATGTGTACGACGCGGTCGTGCCACTGCGGGTGCGCGCGCAGGAGGTGCCGGTAGGCCTGGAGGCCGCGGACGATGTTCTTGCTCAGTTCGGTGCGGTCGACCCGGACGATCGTGCGGCGGTCGCCGACGGCTTCGCGCAGGGCGGCGAGGCGTTCGTCGACGTCGGGGCGGTGGGCGCGCTCGCGCAGGAAGTCGGCGTCGGCGCCGAGGGCGTGCACGCCGAGGTGGGTGGTGCGGCCGGCGTGGGTGACGGTGAGGGCGTCGTGGTCGACGGTGGCGCCCAGGACGTCCTCGCAGCAGGCGGCGAATGCCCTGGCCCAGCGTTCGGTGAGGAAGCCGGCCCGGTCGGCGCCGAGGATGCCGGCGAGGACGGATCCGGCGACATCGTCCGGGAGTAGCCGGAAGTACTCGGGCGGGGCCCAGGGGGTGTGCGAGAAGTGGCCGATCCGCAGGTCGGGGCGGGTTTTGCGGAGGAGTGCGGGGGTGAGGGAGAGGTGGTAGTCCTGGACGAGGACCGCCGCGTTCGGGGCGGCTTCGGCTGCCAGCGCTTCCGCGAAGGCGGTGTTGTAGGCCCCGTAGGCGGTCCACTCGCTGCGGAAACCGGCGTCGAAGGCGGGGGCGGTGGGGGTCGCGTAGAGCAGGTGGTGGACGAACCAGAGGGTCGAGTTGGCGACGCCGTTGTAGGCGTGGGCGAAGGTCTCGGGGTCTATGTCCAGCATCCGGACGGCCTGTCCGCCGACATCGTGGTCGGCCAGGTCGAGGCGGCCGTTCGGGGCCGCGGCGGCGGCACGGCGGTCGGCGTCGCCGAGGGCGGCGCAGACCCAGACGGCGTGCGGGTCGTCGATCGCGGAGAGGCCGGAGACGAGGCCTCCGCCGCCGCGTTTGAGGGTCAGCGTGCCGTCGTCCGCGGTGCTGAAGGAGACCGGCCCGCGGTTGGACGCCACCAGGACGGGGGCGGTGCCGGTCACACTCGAACGTTCGGTCGTCAGATCGCCCATGGTTGGCATGTTGCCGGGGGTCCGGGGCGGCAAACCCTTTCAGTGGCGGGTGGCGTATTCCGGGACGGTGTGCATCGGGGGGCGTTCCAGGGCCGTCACCGGGTGGGTGTGGGCGGTGAACGCGCGGGTGTCCGGGTCGCGGGTGAACTGGGTGAGCAGGGGGTGGACGAGGTCGGCGGAGGCCTTGAGCCGGTGGGCGCGGTCGAGGCGCTCCAGCGCGGTGCGGTAGATGGTGGCGGCCATCCGGCCGAGCGCCTGGCCGTCCTGGTGGCGGTGGTGGCGGACGCCGACGTCCACCTGGGCCAGGGCGTCGAGGCCGACGAGGTCCAACGCGTCGACCAGTAGGCCGAGTTCGACGCCGTAGCCGGTGGGGAAGGGCAGCCGTTCGAGCAGTGCGCGGCGGGCCGCGTACTCGCCGCCGAGCGGCTGGACGAAACCGGCGAGTTCCGGCCAGTGCAGGTTGAGGAGGGGACGGGCGACGAGTTCGGTCACGCGGCCGCCGCCGGCGGGAACGGTTGCGCCGGTCTCCGTCTCGAAGGGGCGGTCGTACATGGCCTTGACCAGCTGGATGGCCGGTTCGGTGAGCAGCGGGCCGACGGTGCCGGAGACGAAGGCGGGGTCGAACTCGCGCAGGTCGGCGTCGACGAAGCAGACGATGTCGCCGCGGGTGACCAGCAGCGAGCGCCACAGCACCTCGCCCTTGCCGGGGGCGGCGGGCAGCCGGGGCAGGATGGCGTCGCGGTGCACGACCCGGGCGCCGGCCTCGGCGGCGACGGCGGCGGTCGCGTCGGCGGAGCCGGAGTCGACGACGACGAGTTCGTCGACCAGGGGGAGACGCTCCATCAGCTCGCGGCGGATGGTCCGGACGATGTCGCCGACGGTGGCCTCCTCGTCGAGGGCGGGCAGCACGACGCTGACGGTGTGGCCGGTGCGCCGCTTGGCCGCGAGGAGGGTGTCGACCGGCCGGTCGGCCGCGCTCCACGAGCGGCGGCTCAGCCAGGAGGCCGCCTGCGGGAGGAGCGCGGGGATCGGTTCGGCGGGCACGGGACTCTCCTCGGCGGATCGGGTTGGAACGGGCCATCTCGCGTGGCGGACGGTCCCTTTCGGCTTTGGCGCCTTCGGATACAGTCTTCGTACAGCGGTCGGACCTTCGCACGCCGGGGTCGCCGCTGACGACAACTTCACAAGCTCATCCAGAGGGACTGAGGGAACGGCCCGTTGACGTCCCGGCAACCTTCTCGCGCGGCCGGCCACCAGGCCCCGGCGGGACAGGTGCCAATTCCGGCCCGTGGCGCGACCGTGCCACGGGGAAGATGAGGAGAGAGGCCTCCGCCATCATGGCTATCACTGCGACATCCGCATTCGGCGCCGCACCCGTGTCCGTGGATCTCGGCCCCGCCACCGCGCTGTCCTGTCGGGAGTGCGGGACCCGCTTCCCGCTCGGTCCGAGCTTCGCCTGCCTGGAGTGCTTCGGGCCCCTGGAGATCGCGTACGAGTTCGGCGGCGAGGGCGCCGAGGAACTGCGCAAGCGCATCGAGGCGGGGCCCGCGTCGATCTGGCGTTACGCGCCGCTGCTGCCGGTGCCGGCCGATGTCGCGTCGAAGCCCAATCTGAACCCGGGGTGGACCCCGCTGGTCACGGCGGACAACCTGGGGCGGGAGTTGGGCTTCACGGCGAAGTTGCACGTGAAGGACGACTCGGGGAATCCGACGCACTCGTTCAAGGACCGCGTGGTGGCCTGTGCCATCGAGGCCGCGCGGGCCTTCGGCTACACGACGCTGTCCTGCTCGTCGACCGGCAACCTGGCCGGTGCGGTGGGCGCGGCGGCGGCCCGGGCCGGGTTGCGCTCGTGCGTCTTCATCCCGCACGACCTGGAGCAGGGCAAGGTCGTCATGGCCGGGGTGTACGGCGGCGAGCTGGTCGGCATCGAGGGCAACTACGACGACGTGAACCGCTTCTGCTCCGAGCTGATCGGCGACCCGGCCGGCGAGGGCTGGGGCTTCGTCAACGTCAACCTCCGTCCGTACTACGGCGAGGGCTCCAAGACGCTCGCGTACGAGATCTGCGAGCAGCTCGGCTGGCGGCTGCCGGAGCAGATCGTCATCCCGATCGCCTCGGGCTCGCAGCTCACGAAGATCGACAAGGGGCTGCAGGAGCTGATCGGGCTCGGGCTGGTCGAGGACCGGCCGTACAGGATCTTCGGCGCCCAGGCCGAGGGCTGCTCGCCGGTCTCGGCGGCGTTCAAGGCGGGGCGGGACGTGATCAAGCCGGTGAAGCCGGACACCATCGCCAAGTCGCTGGCGATCGGCAACCCGGCGGACGGCCCGTACGTGCTGGACATCGCGCGGCGCACGGGCGGTGCGGTCGAGGACGTCACCGACGCCGAGGTGGTGGCCGCGATCCGGCTGCTGGCCCGCACCGAGGGCATCTTCGCCGAGACCGCGGGCGGGGTGACCGTCGGCGTGTTGAAGAAGCTGGTCGAGACCGGGCAGCTGGATCCGGCCAAGGAGACCGTCGCGATCAACACCGGCGACGGCCTCAAGACCCTGGACGCCGTCGCCGATGCCGGGATGACCGCGGTCATCCGCCCGACGCTGGAGTCCTTCCGCAGCGCCGGTCTCGCGTCCGCCTGACCCCCCCACCCAGTAGGAGAGCCACGCCATGAGCGCCACCGTCCGCATCCCCACCATCCTGCGCACCTACACCGGCGGAGCCGCCGAGGTGACCGCCGACGGCGGCACCCTGGGCGACGTCATCGCCGACCTGGAGAAGAGCCACGTGGGCATCTCGGCCCGCATCCTGGACGACACCGGCAAGCTGCGCCGCTTCGTCAACGTCTACGTGAACGACGACGACGTGCGCTTCGCGGAGGGCCTGGCGACCGAGATCAAGGACGGCGCCAGCGTCTCGATCATTCCGGCGGTGGCCGGCGGCTGCTGAGCCGCGCCCCGCTCCGACCGGCCGTCCGTGCGTACGGAATTCCGCATTCCGTACGCGCGGACGGCCGCTCGTATTTCGGCGGGAATATTTCCCGGTCGAGTGGGAGTAGAGTGTCGGTCGGCCGGGAACAGGGCTCCCCCTCGCCCTCCCCGCGAGAGCCGCCGCCCCGCCGTCCGCCGCCCCGACCGGCCGGGTCCGGGTCCCGGGAAACATGTCAGGCGGATGTCAGAATTCTCCAGGGGATTTGGGTAATTCGTCCGCTATGTCCGGCGTGAAATGCCGAGTTCCTTCCGGTTCGGCCCGTCCTGTCCCTTGGCGCGGCCCTGGAATTCACCGTGGAGGGCCCTGTTGCAGAGGGCGTCGATCCGGATACATTCAGCCGCGGTCGACGCAATCACCCGCTCACCGGATGCCGTTCGGGGTGGTGGATTGCGGCGTGCACGGCCGCGCCCAGGGGGGGTTCCCCGGGCCGGCCTTCAAACCAACCCGGGCCCGCGACCTGCGGGACCGTGAAGGGCCAGCACAGCACTAGGGGAGTTCGGAATGGCTCAGGGCACCGTCAAGTGGTTCAACGCGGAGAAGGGCTACGGCTTCATCGCGGTCGACGGTGGTGCGGACGTCTTCGTCCACTACAGCGCGATCCAGATGGACGGCTACCGCACCCTCGAGGAGGGCCAGCGGGTCGAGTTCGAGATCTCCCAGGGACAGAAGGGCCCGCAGGCGGACATGGTCCGCGCGGTCTGACCCCCTTCGGCTCCAGGAGCTCGGCGCGGCCCACGGCTGGTGACCACTCGCTTCTCGACGGGCCCGTGCGACACGCGTCGTACGGGCCCGTCGGCGTTCCCGGATCGGTTCCCGGCTTGGCGGTTGGGCTTGCACTCGACCACCCGGAGTGCTAATCATTGGCGTTAGCACTCACAGCTTGAGAGTGACAAGCGGACCGGGTCGGTGAGGCCCTGGGAGCGGTAGGGGAATGGACCCCCGCACACCTTGGCCGTCCGTCGCGGGCACCCCTTGGTCCGAGCAGTCGACCGTGTCCCGGAGGACCACTTCAGATGGCCAAGATCATCGCCTTTGATGAGGAAGCTCGCCGCGGCCTTGAGCGTGGCATGAACCAGCTCGCCGACGCAGTGAAGGTCACGCTCGGCCCCAAGGGTCGCAACGTCGTGCTGGAGAAGAAGTGGGGCGCCCCCACCATCACCAACGACGGTGTCTCCATCGCCAAGGAGATCGAGCTCGAGGACCCGTACGAGAAGATCGGTGCGGAGCTCGTCAAGGAGGTCGCCAAGAAGACGGACGACGTCGCGGGCGACGGCACCACCACCGCCACCGTGCTCGCCCAGGCCCTGGTGCGCGAGGGTCTGCGCAACGTCGCCGCCGGCGCCAACCCGATGGCCCTGAAGCGCGGCATCGAGAAGGCCGTCGCCGCCGTCTCGGACCAGCTGCTGGCCCAGGCCACCGACGTGGAGACCAAGGAGCAGATCGCCTCCACCGCCTCCATCTCCGCCGCCGACACCCAGATCGGCGAGCTGATCGCCGAGGCCATGGACAAGGTCGGCAAGGAAGGCGTCATCACCGTCGAGGAGAGCAACACCTTCGGCCTGGAGCTCGAGCTCACCGAGGGCATGCGCTTCGACAAGGGCTACATCTCCGCCTACTTCGCCACCGACCTGGAGCGCATGGAGGCGACCTTCGAGGACCCGTACATCCTCATCGCCAACTCCAAGATCGGCTCGATCAAGGACCTGCTCCCGCTGCTGGAGAAGGTCATGCAGAGCGGCAAGCCGCTCGTCATCATCGCCGAGGACGTCGAGGGCGAGGCCCTGTCGACCCTGATCGTCAACAAGATCAAGGGCGTCTTCAAGTCCGTCGCCGTCAAGGCCCCGGGCTTCGGCGACCGCCGCAAGGCCATGCTCCAGGACATCGCCACCCTCACCGGCGGCACCGTGATCTCCGAGGAGGTCGGCCTGAAGCTGGAGAACGCCGGTCTGGACCTCCTGGGTGGCGCCCGCAAGGTCGTCATCACCAAGGACGAGACCACGATCGTCGACGGTGCCGGTGACAGCGAGATGGTCGCGGGCCGCGTGAACCAGATCCGCGCCGAGATCGAGAACAGCGACTCGGACTACGACCGCGAGAAGCTCCAGGAGCGCCTCGCCAAGCTGGCCGGCGGCGTGGCCGTCATCAAGGCCGGCGCGGCCACCGAGGTGGAGCTCAAGGAGCGCAAGCACCGCATCGAGGACGCCGTCCGCAACGCCAAGGCCGCCGTCGAGGAGGGCATCGTCGCCGGTGGTGGCGTCGCCCTGCTGCAGGCCGGTGTCGCCTTCGACAAGCTGGAGCTGGAGGGCGACGAGGCCACCGGTGCCAACATCGTCCGCGTGGCGCTGGAGGCCCCGATCAAGCAGATCGCGACCAACGCCGGCCTCGAGGGCGGCGTCGTGGTGGAGAAGGTGCGCAACCTCCCCGCCGGTCACGGCCTGAACGCCGCCACCAACGAGTACGTCGACCTGATCGCCGTGGGCATCATCGACCCGGCCAAGGTCACCCGCTCGGCGCTGCAGAACGCGGCCTCCATCGCGGCCCTGTTCCTCACCACCGAGGCCGTCATCGCCGACAAGCCGGAGAAGGCCGCTGCGCCGGCCGGCGGCATGCCGGGCGGTGACATGGACTTCTGATCCTGGTCGTTCGACCGGATCGGATTCCTGATCGCGTGGGCGGTCCCCTTCGGGGGGGCCGCCCACGCGGCGTTCTTTGGGAGGATTGCCGGATGGCTGACATAGAGACCGCCCTGCACAACGCCCGTGCGCTGATCCTGGCCGACCTCACCGCCCGGGACGTGGCGGACGCCGCCGTCGTCTCGCTCGTGGAGCAGGCCGTCACGCACCGCCGGTGGTGGCTGGAGCAGTGGCCGGACGGCACCGAGTACGTGCTCGGGCTGGTCGCCCAGGACGTCCAGGACGCGCTGCTGGAGGCGTACGGGCGCTGGCCGCTGTGCACCGACTGCGCGGCCGACGGCGACCCGCACGCGCTCGGGGTGGAGCCGGAGTTGGGGCCGGACCCGCACTGGGTGTGCGGCAAGCGGGGCGTCGTCGTCGCGCCGGTGGGGAAGTTGGTCTAGAGCGCGGCGAGTTCGGCCGCCAGGTTGGCGCGGGCGGACGCCGTGAAGCGCTCGTGGGCGGCCGGGGTGCGGTAGAGCGCGGGCAGGGCGAGGAGTTGGCGCAGGACCGCCGCCCGGCCCGCCCGGAAGTCCGGCTCGGGCACGAAGGCGTACTCCCCGCGGACGGCGGCCGCGTAGGCGGCGTACGCCTCCGGGGCGCCGCCGAGCACGGCGAGGTCCGCGTCGCACAGCACCTCGCCGTCGCGGTCGCCCGGGGCGGGGTCGTGGGTGACGGTGAGCAGGACGAGGCGTTCGACCTCGGCGATCCGCTCGGCGGGCAGGCCGGCGGCGGTGAGGGCCCGGACGGCGAGGGCGGCGCTGCGCTCCTCGTTCTCGGAGCGGTCGGGCCGGTAGACGGCGTCGTGGAACCAGGCGGCGAGCCGGACGGCGTCCGGGTCGGCGGCGTGCCCGGCGAGGCCGTCGACGTGCCGCAGGACCGCGCGCAGGTGATCGACGGTGTGGTACCGCCGCTGGGGCTCGGCCCAGCGGCGGAGCAGCTCCCGCCCGTACGGCTCGGGGTCGGCGGTGGTGCCGCAGCGGTGCAGCAGGGCGGTCCAGTCGGCGAGCAGGTCCTCGGTGTTCGGCATGGGCGTCATTGTGCTGGGCGTGTCACAGCCGTGTCGCGGGTGGGGCTGGCGCTGGACCTATATGCCGGTTGACGATATATGTAGACACATGACAGAACGCTCGATGCAGGAGCCGACGCTGCTGCTGCTCACCGCGCTGGCTGACGCCCCGAGGCACGGCTACGCGCTCATCCAGGAGATCGCCGAGATCTCGGGCGGCCGGGTCAAGATGCGCACCGGCACGCTCTACGGCGCGCTCGACCGGCTGCTGGGCCAGGGGCTGATCGAGGTCGCCGCCGAGGAGATCGTGGACGGCCGCGCCCGGCGCACGTACGCGCTGACCGATGCCGGCCGGGGCGCGCTGGCCACCGAGGCCGAGCGGCTGCGGGTCGTGGCCGCCGAGGCGGAGCGCCGCCTGGCCACCGTCCGGTCGGCCCTGAAGGGGAAGCCGAGGCCCGAGGGACGGGCCCTGATGGGGGGGAGTTTCGCATGACCACACCGATGATCGGGGCGCCCTCGACCGCGCTGCGGGCCGCGCTCCGGCTGTACCCGGCCCGCTACCGGCGCGAGCGGGGCGACGAACTGTCCGCGGTCTTCGCCGACGCCACCGCGGAGGCGGGCCGCTCGGCCGTCGCCCGGGAGGTGTTCGACCTGGCCGCGTACGGGCTGCGGGTACGGCTCGGGCTGACCGGCTCCGGGATGCTCGGGCGGGTGCTCGCGCTGGCCGCGCCGATGGTCGCCGGCGCGCTGGCCGGCTCGGGCCTGGTGCCGTGGATCACCGACCCGGACGGGGCCTCCTTCCGGCTCACCTGGGACCACTCGTACACCACGTACGCCACGACCATCGCGCCGCCGGCGACCGCGCTGCTGCTCGCGGTGGCGGCGCTGCTCGGGCGGTGGACGGCGGTGCGCGTCATCGCCCTGGTGCAGGCGGTGCTCGGACTGGCCGTCCTGGCGCAGGCGTTCACCGGGCCGACGTTCTTCGACCTCTGGTGGGCCGGGTACGTCGGCATGGCGACCCTGCCGGCCGCGGCCGCTGCGGCGTTGCTGCTCGCGGCGCCGACGGAGCTGCTGCCGAAGCCGGACTGGCGCACCCGCGGGGTGGTGCTGGCCTCGGTGGCCGGTGGTGCGGCGCTGGTGTGGCTCCAGCGCTGGGACGACACCAGCTTCCCGCTGGACGTCCAGTGGTTCGTGGTGCTGCTGCTCGTGCCGGTGCTGCTGACCTTCACCGCGCTGCGCGGGAAGGAGCTGCCGGCCGCCGTGGGCGTCGCGATGCTGTCGCTGACGACGTTCGCGAGCCTGTTCAACATCTGGCGCGAGTCGCGTGGGATCTCCCAGCTGCTGCCGATGGCGCTGCCGGTGATCGGGCTGATGGTGATCGTCGCGATGGCGATGCACCGGATCGGGCGGGGAGGCGCGGGCGGTCCCGGGGCCGGTGGCGACGCCGAGGGGGAGCGCATTCCGGCGTGACCGGAAGCGGGCGGGGCGGGCTGGCCGGGGCCGGGGGTGTGTGGCAGGCTGTCAGACATGTCTAGACCAATTTTCGAAGTCATCGCGCTGACGCCCCAGGACGCCCAGGCCGCCGAGTCGGGCGGCGCCGACCGGCTCGAACTGGTCACGGACATGGCCGCGGACGGGCTCACCCCGTCCGTCGAGGACTTCGCCCGGATCCGGGCCGCCGTCGACCTGCCGCTGCGCGTCATGCTCCGCATCCGGGACGGCTTCGCGCCGGGCGACCTGGACGAGCTGTGCGCCCGGGCCGCCGCGCTCCGCGCCGAGGGCGCCGAGGAGTTCGTCCTCGGCTTCCTCGACGCGGACGGCGCCGTCGACCCCGCCGCCACCGCGGCGGTCGCGGACGCGGTGGCCGGCTGCCGCTGGACCTTCCACCGGGCGATCGACCACAGCGCCGACCGGGCCGCCGTCCGCGCGGCCGTCGGCGCGCTGCCGGGGCTGGACACCTTCCTCACCTCGGGCGCGCCGGGCGGCGTGGACGCCGGGCGCGAGGTGCTGCTGGCGGAGCTGGCCAGGAAGGGTGAGCCCGGGTACGGGCAGCGGATCCTGATCGGCGGCGGCCTGCGAGCCGAGCACGTGCCGGGGCTGCGGGCGGCCGGGTTCGACGCCTTCCACGTCGGCGGTGCGGTGCGCGTCGACGGGTGGCAGACGCCGGTGGACGCGGCGAAGGTCGCCGAGTGGCGGGCCCTGGTCGACGGCTGAGCGTGGAAGCGCCGACAGCCGGGCGACCGGTGCCCGTCGCGCGAGGGAGGGGGCCGGTCCGGGTTCGGGCCGGCCCCTCCGTCGCTACCGGAGCTGCTCGGGCAGGGGCTCCGCGTGCAGGACGGTCAGGCCGGAGACGGCACGGGTGAGGGCCACGTACAGGCGGCGCAGGCCGGTGCGCTCGTCCGGTTCGCCGGCGATCACGGCGGCGGGCTCGTCCAGCACCACGTAGTCGTACTCCAGGCCCTTGGCCAGCGAGGCCGGGACGAGCGTCAGCCGGGCCTCGGCGCTGGTCTCGGCGCCGGGGGAGAGGTGCGGCAGGCCGGCCGCGGTCAGCGCCTCGGCGAGCAGCGCGATGCGCGCGTCCGCTGCGATCAGGCCGGTCGAGCCCTCGTGCTCCAGGGCCCGGCGGCAGGCCTCGATCACGGCCTCCGTCAGCTCCGCGTCCGGGACGTGGCGGATCGTCAGCGACCCCGGGGCCTCGCGGACCGAGGTCGCCGGGGCCAGGCCGGGGGCGATCGCGGGCAGCAGCCGGGAGGCGTACACGATGACCTCATCCGGCACCCGGAAGCCCTTGGTGAGCTCCTCGACGTGGGCGCCCGGCTTGCCCAGGTGGTGCAGGGCGTCCGGCCAACTCGCCGTCGCCCACGGGGTGGTGCCCTGGGCGAGGTCGCCGAGGACGGTCGCCGAGCCGGTGGTGCAGCGGCGGCCGACCGCCCGGTACTGCATCGGGGAGAGGTCCTGGGCCTCGTCCAGCACCACGTGCCCGAGCGAGGGCGTGCGCTGGACCAGGTCGGCGGCCTCGTCGACCAGGACGGCGTCCGCGGCCGTCCAGCGGGCGGTCTTCACCGAGCGGCCGGGCTTGGGCCACAGCACCGCCCGCTGCTCCTCGGCGGTGAGCACGCCCTCGGCGCACTCGGCCAGGAACGCCGGCTCGGAGAGCAGCCGCAGCACCAGCTTGGCCGGGTCGACCGGCGGCCAGCACTGCTTGGCGACCGCCTTGACCGCGGAGTTGCGGGCCACCGCGTCCTGCACCCGGTCGTCCGGGGCCTCCCCGGACTGCTCCATCTTCAGCAGCACGGCGTGCGCGATGCGCTGTGGCAGGGCCTCGCCGGCGGCGCCGTAGCGGATCTCGCGGCCCTTCAACTCCTCGATGATCTCCGCCAGTTCGTACGCGGGGACGCGCCAGCGGCGGGAGCCGCGGACCACCACGCAGGGTTCGGTGGGCAGCGCGATGCCCGAGCGGACCGCCCGGCGCAGCACCTCCGCCATCCGGGCGTCGCCCTTCAGCCGGGCCGCCTCGGGGGTGTCCTCGCCCTTGACCTCGACGTGGGCGACCAACTGCTGCACGGTGGCCTGGGCGACGTCCAGTTCGCCGAGGGCGGGGAGGACCTGCTCGATGTAGGAGAGGAACGCGTTGTTCGGGCCGATCACCAGGGTGCCGGTGCGGGCGAGGCGCTCGCGGTGCGCGTACAGCAGGTACGCGACGCGGTGCAGGCCGACGGCGGTCTTCCCGGTGCCGGGGGCGCCCTGGACGCAGATGGTGCCCGTGACGTCGGAGCGGACGATCTCGTCCTGCTCGGGCTGGATGGTGGCGACGATGTCGCGCATCGGGCCGACGCGGGGCTTCTCGATCTCGGCGGCGAGCAGGGCGGAGGTGGTGTCCGCCTCGGTGGGGTCGGTGAGGTGCTCGTCCTCGTAGGCGGTGAGCTCGCCGCCGGTGTAGCCGAAGCGGCGACGGCGTTCGACGGCCATCGGTTCGGTGCGGCTGGCCCGGTAGAACGGCTGGGAGACCGGCGCGCGCCAGTCGATCACCATCGGGTCGCCGTCGGCGTCGTGGACGTGGCGGCGGCCGATGTAGAAGTTCTCGCCGCCCGCCCGTCGCCCGCCACCACCCTCGGTCGGCGCGCTTCGCGCGGCACCCCTGGTGCCCTCGCCGAGTTCCTCGCTGATCGCGTGCAGGTAGTCGAGGCGGCCGAAGAACAGCGGGGTGTCGGCGAGGTCGGCCAGGGCGGCGATCCTGGCCTCGATCTGGTTCTGGAGGACGACGGCGGACACCCAGCTGCCGGTCACGTCGCGCAGGTCCAGCGACTGGACGTCCTCGCGCATCGTTCGCAGCGCGGCCCGGGACGCGGCCAGGTGGTCGCGTTCGCGCTGGAGGGGGTCGGTGGTGGGGGTGGCGGGCACAGCGAACCTTCCCGGCTGCCCCGGTGGCGGGCGCAGCGGATCGATGGAGCTCACGGTGGGTACAGCCGGCCGGTTGCCGTGCGGCCGGCACCTCCCCCGGCTGCCTGCGGGACAACAGCAGGTACCACGGTGCGGGAGGGGGCAGACGGACGATCTTAGACCCGTCCGTCTCAGGGTTCCAGCCCCGCAGGTGTCAGGGTGTCCGTACACCCGCAGGACGAGGCCTGTCCCGTCGGACACGGCCGTTGGAGTGATGCCTTCGGCCGGTCGGGTACCTACCGTTGAAGACATGAGCACACGCAACCCCACCACCGCCCCGGCCGGCGCCACCGCCCTCCCGGGCCGCCACCGCAACCCCCTCGCCACCGCCGTCCGCAACGTCGGGATCGCCCTGGACACCGCCGCGCGCGTGATCTTCCTCGGGCGCGACGGTGTCCGGTACTAGCTAGCCGTCACAGCACGTCGTCCGCGTCGATGATGCGGTAGGCGTAGCCCTGCTCGGCCAGGAAGCGCTGCCGGTGGGCGGCGAAGTCCTGGTCCACGGTGTCCCGGGCGACCACCGAGTAGAAGTGCGCCGCGTGGCCGTCCGCCTTGGGGCGCAGGACGCGGCCGAGGCGCTGGGCCTCCTCCTGGCGGGAGCCGAAGGTCCCGGAGACCTGGATGGCCACCGTGGCCTCGGGCAGGTCGATCGAGAAGTTCGCGACCTTGGAGACCACCAGGACGCCGATCTCCTTGTTCCGGAACGCGTCGAAGAGCTTCTCGCGCTGAGTGTTGCTGGTCTCGCCCTTGATCACGGGCGCGTCGAGCGCCTCCCCGAGTTCGTCCAGCTGGTCGATGTACTGGCCGATGATCAGCGTCTGGTCCTTCTCGTGCTTCCGGACCAGCGCCTCCACCACCCGCTGCTTGGTCGCCGTCGTGGCGCAGAAGCGGTAGCGCTCCTCCGGTTCGGCCGTCGCGTAGGCGAGCCGCTCGGAGTCGGTCAGGGTGACCCGCACCTCGCAGCAGTCGGCGGGCGCGATGTAGCCCTGCGCCTCGATCTCCTTCCACGGCGCGTCGAAGCGCTTGGGGCCGATGAGGCTGAACACGTCGCCCTCGCGGCCGTCCTCGCGGACGAGCGTGGCGGTCAGGCCGAGGCGGCGGCGGGCCTGGAGGTCGGCGGTGAACTTGAACACCGGCGCGGGCAGCAGGTGGACCTCGTCGTAGACGACCAGGCCCCAGTTGCGCGCGTCGAACAGCTCCAGGTGCGCGTACACGCCCTTCCGCTTGGTCGTCATCACCTGGTAGGTGGCGATGGTGACCGGGCGGATCTCCTTCTTCGTGCCGCTGTACTCGCCGATCTCGTCCTCGGTGAGCGAGGTGCGCTTGACCAGCTCGTGCTTCCACTGCCGGGCCGAGACGGTGTTGGTGACCAGGATCAGCGTGGTCGCCTTCGCGTGCGCCATGGCGGCGGCGCCGACCAGCGTCTTGCCGGCCCCGCAGGGCAGCACGACGACGCCGGAGCCGCCGTGCCAGAAACCCTCGACGGCCTGCGCCTGGTAGGGGCGCAGCTGCCAGCCGTCCTCCTCCAGGTCGATGGGGTGCGCCTCGCCGTCCACGTACCCGGCGAAGTCCTCGGCGGGCCAGCCGAGTTTGAGCAGCACCTGCTTGATCTGGCCGCGCTCGGACGGGTGCACCACGACGGTGTCCGGGTCGACCCGGGCGCCGACCAGCGGGGCGATCTTCTTGGAGCGCAGCACCTCCTCCAGCACCGGCCGGTCGGTGGTGGTGAGCACCAGCCCGTGGACGGGGTGCTTGACGAGCTGGAGCCGCCCGTAGCGGGCCATGGTGTCGGCCACGTCCACCAGCAGCGCGTGCGGCACCGGGTAGCGCGAGTAGTTCACCAGGGCGTCGACCACCTGCTCCGCGTCGTGCCCGGCGGCCCGCGCGTTCCACAGCCCGAGCGGCGTCACCCGGTACGTGTGCACGTGCTCGGGCGCCCGCTCCAGCTCGGCGAACGGCGCGATGGCGCGGCGGCAGTCGGCGGCCCTGGGGTGGTCGATCTCCAGGAGAAGAGTTTTGTCGCTCTGGACGATGAGCGGTCCGTCGTTCACGCGGGGGAGCCCTCCACTGGCTGTCAGGGTGGATTGACGCAGACCCTCCAGTGTCGCGCATTCCGCGGGGAACGGGGACGGGCCGCTTCCACTCCGGACCACGCCGGGTGCGGCGGGGTCGCGACCGCGTCGGGTGACCACGGTGGGTGTCGCTCGTTGGGCTGGGCATGAACAAGTCGAAGCGTGTTCTCAGCGCCCTCGCCCTCATGGGGACGGCCTTCGCGGCCACCGCCTCCTCCGCCGGTTCGGCGCACGCCCTCGCGGGGGTCGGGGAGGGGCCGGGCGGGCTGCTCGCCGCGCCCGGGTTCCTGCTCGTGGACACCGTCAGTGGCGGTGAACTGCCGGTCGGGCAGGGGCAGATCGGCAGCCTGGCGGACAAGGCGGTCAAGGAGAAGATGAAGGAGTCGCAGGGGCACTGACCCCCGTCACTCCTCCAGTTCGGCGACGCCCGTGATGCGGTGCAGGGCGAAGGTGCGGAGCTCGTCGGCGTGGTGGTCGAAGGCGGTGACGAAGCCGCCCTCGACCTTGACCGGGTCGATGATCCGCTGGCTGGCGATGCCCTCGGCGTTGAGGTAGCCGATCCACATCCGCTCGCCGAGCAGGACGGCGGTCTGGAGGGCGGCCAGCGTCTCCGCGGCGGCCGTGCGGGGCAGGTGGCGCGGATCCGGGGTCGGCTCGCGGCGGGTGGCGGTCGCGGCGCGGTCGCCCGCCCGGATGGCCTTGATGGCGGCGGCGAGCAGGGTGTCGTCAGGGGCGGGCGGGCCGTCCGGGACGGGCGTGGGCGCGGTGCGCGGCGGGGTGCGGTGGCTGTCCGGGCGGGTGATCAGCACGTCGCCCTCGGCGGACTCGGCGGCCGGGGCGTAGCCCATCGTGCGCAGCGTCGCGAGCAGGACGTCCGGGGCGGCCTGGGAGGCGAGGACGGTGGGGGCGAGCAGTCGCAGCCGCAGGTCGGCGGAGCGGCGGTCGGCGAGGACCTCGCCCAGGAGCGAGGTGTCGTCGCAGCGCAGGTACGAGGACGCGGCGCCGACCCGCAGGATGCCGTGCCGGCGGGCGACGTCGTCGATCAGGTAGGTGAGCGGCTGCGGGACGGGCGTGCGCGAGTGCTGCTCCAGGAAGGCCCGCAGGTCGGCGGCGGTGCGCCCGGCGTCGAGGGCGCGGCGCACGGATGTCGGGGTGAACCGGTAGACGGTGGCGCCGCCCTTGGACTCGATGTCGGCGCAGAGCGCGAGCGCCTGGGCGAGCGGGGTGAGCAGCGGGCCCGGGGCGATCGCCGTGAGGTCGGGCTGCAGGATGACGTGGTCGAGCGGCCGGGGCAGCAGGGGGGCGAGCACCTCGGCCGGGTCGGCCTCGGCGGTGAGCAGCGCGCGGGCGGGCGCGGCGAGGGCGCCGCGGCCGGTGATGCCGAGGAGTTCGGCCTCGGCGAGGGTCCAGGCGGTGAGGTCGTCGCGCAGGTCGTGGCCGTCCGGGCCGGTCGGGCCGCCGCGCAGCGGGCGCTGCCAGCGCAGGGTGGGCAGCAGCTCGGCGGCGGTGGCGGGGGTGCCGGGCGGGAGTTCGGCGAGCAGCGCGAGGGCGGCGCGGCGGACGGCCGGGGCGAGCGTGCGGTCGAGTTCGGGGCCGAGTGCGGCGCGCGGCCTGCCCTTGCCGTCCGGGGTGCCGGTGAGGGCGGGGACGCGGGTGGCGGCGAGCCAGGCGGTGGCGAGGACGGACCAGCGCTCGGCGGTGTCCTTCTGGAGCCAGGTGTCGTAGCCGGGGGTCGGGGCCCAGCACTCGTCGGCCTCGCCGTCGGGGGCCAGCAGGCCGGCGGTGTAGGCGAGTTCGAGCCAGAAGGCGGCCTGTTGCTCGGTGCTCTCCAGGGCCTGGGCGGTGCGCTTGAGGTCGCGGACGCCGAGGCCGCCGGCGCGCAGGGTGGGCGGCGGGGTGAGGCCCCACAGGTCGAGCAGTTCCTCGACGGTCTTGACGGCGGTGTGGGCCTGGCCGGCGGCGGCGCTGTCCACAGCCTGTGGATCGCGCGGTGGAGTGGCGGGCGCGGGTTCGGGCTGGACCGGTTCGACGGTGCGGTGGGTGCGCCCGCCGCGCAGGTGCAGGGCGAGTTCGCGCGGCAGGACGACGCTGCCGGGGCTGGTGGGCAGGAGCAGGCCGCGGGCGAGCAGCCACTCGACGGGGCTCTGCGCGTCCTCGGCGGTGACCGGGCGGGTGGCGTCCGGGACGGTGCCGGTGGGCGGGCCCCAGACCAGGCGCTCCAGCAGCCGCAGGGCGGGCTCGGGGGCGGTGGCGAGCAGGGCGTCGCAGCGGGTGCGGTCGCCGAGCAGCGCGGTGAGCGCGGCGACGGCGGTGACCGGGTCCGGGGTCGCGGGCTGCCCGGCGGAGGCCAGCAGCTGCTGGAGCCGGGCCGGGGACATGCCGACGGTGGCGTCGGCGAGCGTCGGGCCGAGGCCGGTGCGACCGGGGTTGGCGGCGGTCGGCGCGAGCGCCTCGCGGACGGCGAGGACCAGCCGGAGGGCGTTGTCCGGGCCCCACAGCAGGGCGCGGTCGCGCAGGGTGGCGATCGCGCGGGGCAGCGCGGCGGCGACGGCGGACCGGTCGGCCGGGGTGAGCGGGGTGGCGCCCGGGTGCGGTTTGACCTTGGCGGGGCCCGTCAGGAGGGTGCGGACGGTGGTGAGCGTGGTGCCGTCCGGGGCGGTGGCCAGGGCCTCGGCGACCTGGAGGGTGAACCGGTCGAGCCGTTCGAGCGCGCGCAGCGCGGAGGCGCGCGAGGAGAGCCGGGCGGCGAGCTGGGTGAGGTCGCCGGGCACCGGGTTGAGCAGGTCCGGGCGGGCGCGGAGCAGGGCGGCGAGACCGTCGTCCGGGCGGGCGCGCAGCTCCTCGGCGAGCGTGCGGGGGCCGGCGGTGGACCTGCCGGAGCGTTGGGGGCCCTGCTGTGTGGTCATTCGACCTAGGTTAGTCGGGTGCGGGGCCGCAGGAGCCGGGCTCCGGACTCGGGGCGCGGACTCGCGTGGGCGGGGGAGTGGTGGGTAGCGTCACGCCGAGGGCGGTTCGGTGGGCTGGGCTTCGGTGGGTCGGGCAGGGTACGGGCGAGGCGGGTGTCGGGGATGACGGACGGCGAGTGGTGGCGCAAGAGCGGGCCGTGGAGCGCGAGGCCGGGCGGCTCCGACTCCGGCGCTGACCGTGGCGGTGTCGGCGACGACGCGGACAGTGTGTACGACGCCGGGGCGCCGGGCGTGCCGGGCATGTCCGCCGTGCCGCTCGACCCGCCGCGCGAGCCGGCCGCCGAGGACGACCCGGACGCCGTACCGCCGCCGCAGGTGATCCACTCCGGCGGGGGCGGCTGGGACCTGGTGATGCTCAACTTCTCGGACGCGCCGGCGGCCCCGCCGAAGCCGATCCCCGAGCAGCGCGAGGGGGAGGGCGACGCGCCCGCGCAGCCCGCCGAGCCGGAGGTGGTGCCTGGGGCTGCGTCCGGGGCGAAGCCGAAGAAGGAGAAGAAGGAGAAGAAGGCCGCCGGAGCCGCCGGCGTACCGAAGAGGGGCGTGCTTGCCGGGCGCCGCCCGTCCCCGCTCCTCCTGCTCGCCTCCGGCCTGCTCGCGGGCGGGGCCTGGACCGGCTTCTTCCCGGCCATGCTGGCGGGCTGGGGCCTCGGCTACCTCTCCCGCCAACTCACCGACCTCACTCGCAAGTTCGCGATCTTCGGCATTCCGCTGATCACGATGAGCGCGATGACGCTCCACCAGATGCGGCAGACCCAGCACGGCCAGGCCGGCGTCCAACCGGGCTCCCAGCTCGGCCAGATCACGTGGGCGTCCGCCCCGGGCGTCCTGCGCCTCTCGGCCGCACTGACGGCGGCGTTCCTGCTCCTCATGGCGCTGCGCCGCAGACCGCCCCAGGAGGGGTGACGTTCCGACGCCCCGATGCCCCGACGCCCCGACGGCAAAGCGGCCCCGCACCCTGGGAGGGTGCGGGGCCGCCGGTGTCGTGGGGCGGGGCCGGTCAGTAGACCTGGCCGGCGTGGCCGTACACGCCCGCGTACGCGCCGCTGAGGGCGTAGGACGGGTCGGTGGGGCGGAAGATGCCGTACGTCATGCGGCCCTTGCCGTACCAGTCGCCGACGATGGGAAGGTCGCCGCGGTTGCCCCAGCCGGCCGTGGAGACGCTGCCGTCGTCGTGGCGCAGGGCGAAGGTGCCGTTGCGGTAGATGCCGAGCTGGAAGTGGCCGACGCCGTCCCAGTCGCCCGCGACCGGGATGTCCCCGGCGTCGCCGAACGCGGCGGTGGTGATGGTGCCGTCGTCGTGGCGGACGATGAAGGTCGCGATGCTGGGGCGGTAGAGGGCGAGTTGGGCGTGGCCGTTGCCGTCCCAGTAACCGGGCACCGGGATGTCCCCGGCGTCGCCGAACGGGACGGCGGTGACGCTGCCGTCGTCGTGGCGCAGGGCGAAGGTGCCGTTGCGGTAGATGCCGAGCTGGTCGTGGCCGGTGGCGTCCCAGTCGGCGGTGGCCGGCAGGTCCCCGGCCTGGCCGAAGGACACCTGGGTGATGTCGGCCTTGCAGCAGTCGCCGGTGGAGCGCAGCGCCCAGGAACCGTTGTTGAACAGGCCGTTCGCGGCGGGCTTGCCGGCGGTCCAGCGGCCGGCGATCGGGCGGTCGCCGGGATCGGTGAAGTTGATGTGGGCGAAGCCGTCGGCGGTGGCGCTGCGGCCGTGGTCGTCCGATACGGTCAGCCGCACGGTGTAGCGGCCGGGCTTGGCGTAGTCGTGCGGGACCGGGTCGGCGGGCAGCGATCGGGCCCCGTAGCCCTGACCCTGGTGGTCACCGAAGTCGATCCGGTATTGGTCCACGGGCCAGGGGCTGTTGTAGGTCCCGGCGACCGAGATGCTCTTGGGGGTCAGCGGCGATTGCTGGACCTGGACGGCGGCGGTGATCGGCCCGCTCGCCACGTCCGCGTTCGTCGTGGCCTTCTTGACGGTGCCGGTGCTGTCGGTCGCGGTCAGCGTGGCGACGTACCGCCCTGCGGCGGCGTAGGTGTGGGTCAGCGGGAAGGCGGGCGCGGTCACGACCGGGGTGCCGTCCCCGAAGTCCAGGGTCGTGGTGGCCGGGTACCAGGGTGAGGTCGTCCCGCCGTAGAACTTGACGGCCATGGGCTGGTCGGGCATGTACGACCCGGTGGCCAGCGAGACCGTGAACGGGTTCTGGTACTCCGCCGCGCCGCGGTCGTGGTAGCCCACGCCGGTGCCGGTGTTGGGCGCGAGCGGGTCGTCGACGCGCGGGTTGCCGTACACGTCGGTGTCCAGCTGGCCGGGCGCGGTGGCGTCGGCCGAGTCCAGCGCCGCGGTGTCGGTGGTGGGGGTGACGTCCTCGCCGAGCGCGCTGCCGTCGGAGAGCTTCGGGTCCACCGTCAGGTCGTGCTGCCCCTGGCCGGAGGCGGCGGTGAGGTCGGCGGGAGACCGGTAGAGCGTGCCGTCCCAGGAGTAGGCGTGGGTGTCCGGGCTGTCGGTGTACAGCACGTTGTAGTCGGACCTGGTGCCGGGGACGGAACCGGATGCCACCATCACGCCGACGCCGACGTTCACTTCGCAGTTCCGGTGGACCTGGACGATGTTGTTCACCACCGTCGAACCGGTGGAACTGCCGTTGAGGACGATGCCGGTGCCGCAGGTAGCGCCGATGGTGTTGCTGTTCACCACCGTGCCGGGCGCGCTGTCGGCGACGATGATGTTCGAGGCGCGGAAGCCGTAGACCCTGGAGAAGGCGTTGGTGGTGACGATGGTCCCGGACACCCCGGGCTCGATGGCGACGCCCGCCCGACCGCTGTCGCCGATCTGGTTGCGGCTGATCGTGACGTCGCTGGTCTTCCCGGTGAGGCGGATGGCCGACGTGTCGTTGTCCAGGTTGCGGGGCGGCGGCTCCGTGGACTGATGGCCCGCGTTGTCCACCTGGTTGCCGTCGAGCGTGATGCGCTGGGAGTCGGTGATGAGCACCGCTTCCTGCGGGGAGTCGGTGATCCAGAAGTTCTTGATCGTGATGTCGTGCACCCCGGACGCGACGAAGGCGTGCTGCGACTTCGTCGTCGACGGCCACCCGCCGGGCTTGAACTCGAGGCCTGTCCGGTGGCCCGTGAAGGTGGTCTCGCCCTGGAAGGTGATCGGGTGCCCCGGAGTGCCGGACTGCTTCAGTGTGACCTGTTCCGTGTACGTGAAACCGGCGATGCGGACCGTCTGGCCCGGCTGCGCAGCGTCGGCGGCGGCCTGGATGCTGCAGAACGGCCGGGCCATCTCGGTGCCCGGGCCGCTGTCCGAGCACGCCTTGGCGGCGTTGTCCACGTACAGGTACTCGATGTCGGCGTGCGCGGCCATGGCGGGCAGCGTGGCCGCGATGACGGTCGTCGAGCTCACGAGTGCGGCGGCGAGGCCGACGCGGCGTCTGCTGGGCACTACCTGGTCCCCCTTCAGTTGTGCGGAGCGCGCCGGGCCGTCCCCGTGGTGTTCGGGTGTAGAGCATTCGACCGACGCGTGCGCGAACAGTATCCAGGGGTGTCGACACCGTCTCGCGGCGGGGGCGGGACTCCGATACGTACGCGCGCCGACCAGGCGCACGCGAGGCTGCGCCGTAGGCCACCGCAGGAGGGGTGAGGCTGCCCCGGGGTGGCGTAGGGGGGTTAACACCCCCACGGGACGGGTGATTTCCCCGTTCTCCAGGATCGCCCCTCGAACCAGACTCGGGGCATGCCCACACAGCCCGCGACGATGACGGTCGCGCCCGAGGCCCCCGCCCCGCAGCCGGAGACCGGCGGCAGCGACTTCGCCCAGTTGAGCCGCCGCATCGCCGCCGAAGGCCTGCTCGACCGGCGGCACGGCTACTACGCCGCCCGTGCTGGTCTGGTGCTCGCCGCCTTCGCTGCCGGCTGGTACGCCCTGTTCGCGCTGGGCGACACCTGGTGGCAGCTCGGCCTGGCGGCGGCGATGTCCGTCGTGTTCGCCCAGATCGGCTTGCTCTCACACGACTTGGCGCACCGCCAGGTGTTCGCCCGGCGCGTGCCGAGCGAGATCGGCGGCCGGATCGCCGCCAACCTGCTGATGGGGATGAGCTACGGCTGGTGGATGAACAAGCACACCCGCCACCACGCCAACCCCAACCACGAGGAGCGCGACCCGGACGTCGCCCCCGATCTCGTCGTGTGGTCCCAGCGGCAGGCCCGGCAGGCGAGCGGGCTCGCCCGGTTCATCGGCCGCCGGCAGGCGTTCCTGTTCTTCCCGCTGCTCCTGCTGGAGGGCCTCAACCTCAGCTTCAACAGCTTCCGCGCACTGCGCGGCCCCGCGGTCAAGCGGCCCTGGTTGGAGGGCGCCCTGCTGGTGGTCCACTTCGTCGGCTACCTCGGGCTCGTGTTCGCCGCGCTCCCGCTGGGCAAGGCGGTGGCCTTCCTCGCCGTCCACCAGGCGCTGCTCGGCGTCTACCTGGGCTGCGTGTTCGCCCCGAACCACAAGGGCATGCTGATGGTCACACCGGGGATGCGGCTCGACTTCCTGCGCCGCCAGGTGCTCACCTCGCGCAACGTCCGTGGTGGCCTCGCCGTCGACGCCGTGATGGGCGGCCTCAACTACCAGGTGGAGCACCACCTCTTCCCCAGCATGCCGACGCCCGCACTCGGCCGGGCCGCGCAGATCACCCGCGCGTTCTGCGCGGAGAAGGGCATCCCGTACTACGAGGTGGGCCTGCTCCGCTCGTACCGCGAGATCCTGACCCACCTGCACCGCACCGGCGAGCCGATCCGCTCGGGGGAGTGAGACGGGCGGGCGAGTGGTGACGCTTCCTCAGGTTCCTCCAACCTGCCAAGATCCGCCGGTGAAAAACGTGACTTACCGTCTTCCCCCGGCGCAGATGCGCCGCCAGTGGATCTTCTCGGCACTCTTCCTGGCCGGTGGTGCCTACCTTGTGTACCGCGGTTCGCTCTACCCGATGACCGCCCGGACCGCCGTCGTTATGGCCTTCGGTGCTCTCCTGGTCATCGGTGGACTCCTCCAGGTGAACGGCGTCTTCACCAGCGTGAGCTTCGACGAGCGTGAGATCTGGTGGACCGGGGCGCTGGGCTCCCGCAAGCGGTTCGCCTGGGCGGACATCGCCAACGTCGAGGTGGTGAAGAACCGCAACCGCGCCGATTCCGGGGACGTCGTGCGGGTCACCCACCGGGACTGCGGCGACTTCAAGCTGCCGACGGTGATCGGCATGCCGGGCGCCTGGCGCGACCCGGACTTCGAGGCCAAGGCGGCCCACCTCATCGCCGCATGGCGCGCCGCCGCGGCGGCGGAGCCGGCCGCGGCCGACAGCTGAGCACTGGCCGGTTCTGCACGACCCCTAGCCCAGCATTCCGTACGATCGCGCCCGGTTCGCCGATGGTGCCGAACGCGGTGGGGATGTTGAGCGCGGTCTTCGGGCCGGGCCGCAGGGACGCGAACGTGCGCTCGTAGGCGTCCCGGAAGCGGGCTTCGGCCCGGGCGTTCCTGAACTCGCCGATTCGCAGGGTACGCATGTATCACAGGCATGATACGGGTGTACCAGGATTTGTGGAGAGGAAGTTCGCGGGATGGCGGAGAAGGCCGACCACGAGGAACGCCGACGGCAGATCGCCGAGGCCCTGCTGCGCATCGCCGACACCCAGGGACTCCAGGCGGCGAGCATGCGGGCGGTCGCGGCGGAGGCGGGAGTGTCGCTGCGGCTGGTGCAGTACTACTTCACGACGAAGGACGGCCTGCTGCTCGACGCCCTGGCGCGGCTCGGTGCCCAGCTCCAGGCGCGCATGGAACGGTGGATCCGCGAGGCTGGTTCCCCGCCCACCCCGCGCAGCATCGTGACGGCGATCCTCTCGTGCATCCTGCCGACGGATCCGGAGAGTCGTCGCATCACCCGCACCTACGCCGCGTACTACACGCTGGTGCTGAGCGACCCCGAGGCGATGGAGAAGAAGGGCCCGCTCCAGCCCGACCTCCTGGAAGGCTTCCTCGCCAAGCAGATCCGCGCAGCACAGGAGGCCGGGGAGATCGAGGGGCGAAAGGATCCCGCGATCACCGCCGCAGGCCTGCTGGCGATGGTGAACGGCCTGGGCTCCAGCGTCCTCGGAGGCCAGCGCAACGGTGACGAGGCGATGGCGATCCTGGCCCACCACTTGGAGGAGCTGTTTGGCGCAGGAAGTCGGTGACGCCGACTTCCTGCGCCGGGGGGTTAGGAGAGTTCGCCGGACTTGATGGCGTCGAGGAGGGCGCAGGAAGTTCGGCCTCGTCCGGCCCTCGGCCGCCACCGACAGGATCATCGACGCAGAAAGGGCCGTAACCGCCTCCGGCGATCACGGCCCTCCTGTTCCCGCTGCGCTACTTCCCGATGCCCGCCAGCAGCCCCCGCGGGTCGAATGTCACCCGGATCCGTGCGATCTTCCCGTCCTCCACGTGCATCCAGTTCGCCGTGGGCGCCGCCGGTGCGATGCTCGTGTGCAGGTTGAACCACGTGATGACGTCGTCCCCGTCCGCCACCCGCACCTGGACGTCGATCTTCTCCAGCACCTTCCCGAGTCCCTGCAGCCCGGCCAGCGCCTGCTCGGCTCCCGAGGCCATCCCCAGCGCCCCGACGAAGTCCACGTCCTCCGCCAGCAGCCCCCGGATCGTCTCGAAGTCGCCGGCCTCCCAGGAGGTGAAGTAGGTCTCGGCGATCTCGCGCGCACTCTTCGTCGTCGTCATGCCTCAATGTTCCGCCCGCACCCATCCATCCGTCCAACAGATAGATCAGATGCCAGATATCATCACGAGTTATGGAGATGCATCAGCTGCGCTACTTCGCCGCCGTCGTCGACGAGGGCTCCTTCACCGCTGCCGCTGCCCGCCTGCACGTGAGCCAGTCCGGTATCAGCACCCAAGTCGGCAAGCTCGAACGCGAGTTGGGTCAGCAACTCCTGGAACGTTCCACCCGGGGCGGCATCCGCCTGTCCCCTGCCGGCGAGGCGATCCTCCCGCTCGCCAGGACCGCCCTGGCCAGCCTCGATGCCATCCGCCACACCGCGGCCGAGTTCGCCGAGGCCGTTCGCGGCAAGGTCCGCCTCGGCATGATCACGGGCTGCTCGATCCCGCCGTTCCTCGACGTCGTCGCCGACCTCGGCCGCACCCACCCCGGCATCGAGCTCAGCCTGCACGAGGACGACTCCGCGCTCCTCCAGTCCCAGGTGCTCGCCCGCACCCTCGACCTCGCCCTGATCGCCTTCGCCGGCGAGCCGGACCCGGCCCTCGACGCGACCACCTTCGTCGACGAGCCGATCGCCGCCGTCGTGCCGATCGGCCACCCCCTCGACCGCAAAACCGTCCGTCTCGCCGACCTCCCCCGCGCCGGCGAGAAGATCCTCGGCCTGACCCCGGGCACCGGGATCCGCGCCGCCTACGACCGCTCGTGCCTCCAGCTCGGCCTCGAACCGCACGTGGACATCGAGGCCAGCTCGCCCGCCACGCTCCTCCGCCTCGCCGAACGCGGCGCCGGCGTGGCCGTCCTGAGCCCGTCCTCCGCCGTCGGCGTGCCGACCCTCCGCGCCGTCCCCGTCAAGGACGCCGCCGTCCACGCCTGCCTCGGCCTCGTCGCCCGCCGCGACCAGCACTCGCCCGCCGTGCGCCTGCTGCGGGCCAAGCTCCGCAAGGCACTCGGAGGGGCGTGACGGGAGCCCCTCACAAGCCCAGGAAGCGCTGCAACTCGTCCAGCATGTAGTTGGCGCCCGTGTACCCGATGCCCTCGAACCACAGCTGGTCGTCGACCGGGAACGCCCGGTGCGCCTTCACCGCGCCGAGTGCCTGCCAACCGGGGCTCGCCAGAACGGTGTTGGTGCCGGACCGGTCCGGATCGCCGTAGGTCGCGTACAGCAGCAGGTCCCCGTCAGCCTTCGCGATCTGGTCGAGCGGGATCTCGAAGTCGGACTGGTCGACGTTCTGCGCGTCCGGCCGCCCGACGCCCGCGTCCGCGAGGACCGTCCCGGGGAAGCTCTGCCTCCCGTACAGCCGGATCCCGCCGCCCTCGACGAACCGCACGAGGCCCACCTTCCGCCCCAACAGCTTCGCCGCCGAGAGGGCGGCCGTCACCTGCGCGAGGTGCCGCTGGTACGAGCCGACGAAGGCCGCCGCGGCCGCCTCCCGGCTCAACGCCTGGGCGTGCACCTGGAAGTTGGCCCGCCACGGCGCGCCCGTGGTCTGCGTGAGCACCGTCGGCGCCAACTCCCGCAGGGCGTCGTAGCGGTCGCCGTCCCGCATCTGGTTGGAGAGGATCAGATCCGGCCGCAACGCCCGGATCGCCCCGAGGTCGGGCGCCCCCGCCGGCCCGACGTACGCGATCGCGGCGACCCGGGACTGCGGCCAGTACTCCGGGTAGTGCCCGTCCAGCGCGGGCCGCGCGGCCCCGATCGGCGCGATCCCGAGCGTCAACGCCGAGTCGAACACGTCCGTGTCGAGCGTGACGACCCGCAACGGAGCCCCGGGCACCACCACCGGCCCGACCGTCGTGTTCACCGTCACCGGCGGCAGCGGCTCGGCCGAGCCGCTCGCCCCCGAAGCGCCCGGCGGCTTCGCCGTGCAGCCGGCGAGCGCGGCCCCACCCATCCCGACCAGCAGCGTGCGACGGGTGATCCGGTGCATCGGCGATTCCTCGGGTGCTCGGACTACGGAGACGGACCCTGCCGATTATGTCCGAATTGGCCGTCAATGCCCCGGCGTGACCTCTCTCCCCGCAGTGTCGCGCTCACCGCCTACGTGGGAAACTCGCCGCACCAGTCGCGTTCGAGTAGAGCGTTGGGCAGGTACTCGGACTGGACCTCGATCGGGGTGCATCGCGAGCGGGGCGAGGGCAACGAGGCCTGAGGCCCTTGCGGCCCGGCTCCAGTACCGCTTGCGCCACTCAAGGGCGTCGACGAGGGCCCGGTTGAAGCCGGCGTGGTTCCCGCGGATGAACCGGTGGAACAGTTCCACGGGCGGGTAGACCAGGTGAGTCACCGTCTCCGGGTCGGCGACGGTCTCCGGGTCTGTGGCGTCGATCGCGGTCCCCAGCTTGGGAATGAGGTCGGCGCCTCCAATCCAGTAGGTCTGGAGCACATCGATCCAGGCGCAATCGAACTCGGCGGACTTCGCGCCGGATTCGCGCAGCATGGACAGGGGGTACCTGGCACAGCCCTTTACCCGCTTCTTCTCCCGGTACACCACTGCCAGGTACAGGGCGGTGAGCCTTGTCCGCGATGCGGCACTGCACGTGCTCCTCGGCCGGGGTCGCGGCGGCGAACACGGCCGAACCGACCTGCATCGCGTTCACCCATGACTTCCACGTGGGCAGGTGCGACCCCTCCGTGTCCAGTAGGCAGTGCGACTTGGCGACGGTGACGGTGAGGCGCAGCGCATCGCCCAGATCGGTGTAGTCCGCTTCCAGTCCGTCGATCAGCCGCAGCGCGTTCTTCTGGTACGTGTGTTGTCGCGTGACTTCAGCCTGGCTTACGTGGGGAACTCGCCCAGCCAGTCGCGGTTGAGGAGGTGCTTGGGAATGAACGGCGACTCCACACCGATCGCGAGTTTCCCGTCGAAGGCCAGACATGCCATGGCAAGCGGGCCCAGAGCCAGCGCGCCGTCGATGTCGGCGGCCCGATCCTCATCGAGGGTCCAGTACGCCTTGTGTAGATCCAACGCCTTTACCAGAGTCGAGCTGAACTGGTCCTCCTGCTCGCGTGCGAAGTGGTAGAAGAGGCTGATCGGCGGAGACATCACGCCCTGCAGCGCGTCGAGCGGAGTATTGCGCGCGACCTCGGGCTCCGACGTCTCGAATGTGGTGATGAGCTTCTCTACTAGTCCTGGCCGGCGGAGCCAGTAGGTCTGTTGGACGTCCACCCAGTTGAAGACGAATTCGTCGTAGCCGCTTTCGGCCGAGCGCAGGCGATCCAGAGGGATCTCGCACAGCTGAGTCATCCGCCCGCGTTCGCGGCAGACGGCGGCGAGCCAGAACGCGCTCAGCCAGTTTCCCGCGTTGGCGTACGACTGTGGTCCGATCGCCGGGATGGTCCGCAGCTTGTCGTTGATGAAGCACTCGACGGTGCCTTCGCTCGCGCTGGTCACGGCGAACAGTGCCGTGCCCAGTTGCATCGCGGTGACCGTCGCTTTCCATGTCTGCAGTCGAGACGCCTCCGGATCGGCTGCGCAGTGGGCCTGCAGTGCGAGAACGGAGGTGCTGAACGCGAAGTCGATCACGTCCGCCGACTGTTCGAGACGGTCGACGCGACGCGCCACCCCCTCGCTCAGCCGATCGGCGAAATCCTTGGCGTCGGGCTTGGGCACGAGATGGCGGTCAACGGTCACGGTCACGGCAGATTCCCCTCGCTGGTGCCCGGCAAGGTCCCCTTGCGGATGTCGAACTGCCGGTGCTGAAGGCCAGTATAGCTTCCGGTATTCTTCTCGCCCTTGACGACGTAGTATTCGAGATCTCCGTTCGCCAGTGCAGCATCGATCTTATCCGCGAGCTCCGTTTCGCCACGCTTGTACATTTCCCTCAGGATGTCGAAAAAGTACTCCCTGCTTCCCTGGGAAACGGCCGCTCCCTTGACGCCAGGTATGTTGCGGGGTGAGGGAAGGTTGCGTTTGCCGAGATCTGTATCGACGCTGCTCTTGGATTCGATGACGATAACTCGCGGGTCCTTGGGATCCTTTGGTAGCCAAACCTGGTCGAACTGGTCGTTCCCGTTTTTCGGGCCGAGAAGTTTCTGCTTTTCGAAGTCCGGGTAGCGTTCAGCGATGAAGTGGTGCTCGGCTGCTGCCTCGCCGAATGCCTCGGTTGCCTTTGTCATAGTTTTGGCGGCTTCTGCGTACGCCTTCTTGGTCTCTGGCAGGCCGGCCGCCCTGTGCAACTTGTCCGCGAGAGTGTTCGCTTCGATGGCGTCGTGGCGCTTCTGCGCGAAATCATCGAGCAGGTCAAGTCTCGCCGGATCCTTGACATGTTCTCGACCCAGGGGGATGTAATCCTTGTCGTGGTAGCGGGGCGCAGGGGCCTCGGGTGCGTCCTTGGCAGGAGTCCACGGGGCGTCCTCCGCCAGCTTGGCGAGCTGGGGAGGGGTGTAGCCGCTCTCGTCACTGACCGACAGGTCCTTGCGATGGCCGTTCTTGTCGTAGTACTGCTCGCGATAGCCGGGTTCTTCGTTGGCGCGGTAGACCTGGATCTGTTCGATTTGCTCCTTGGTGAGGCTGGTCGGCTCTCCGTACGGATTCGGACCGTCCTTCATGAATTCCGGACGCTTCAGGGGATCGGGCGGGGCAGGCTTCTGGCCGTTCGTGTCGTCGCGTCGTCCGGCGGTCGTCTGGTCGTGGCCGCCGCCGGCGGAGCCACCCCCGTGGCCTTCGGCGGATGGATGGTCGGAGCCGCCCTCATGTCCGCCTATGGATCCGCTGTCGTGGCCGCCGGTGCTGCCCGGGCCGTCGCCGTGGCCACCGCCGGGCGGTTCGTGGCTCGCGTTCGGGCCCTCGGGGGCGTGCCCCCCGGGGGTGAGGTCGTGGCCGCCACCCGTGAGGTGGTCGGGGGCGTGGAGCGGGTCGGATATGTCGGAGCCGAGCTTGATGACTCCGTCACGGCCGCCGACGCCGACCAGTTCGGGGGCCTTGGCGTGGGCCGGGGCCGGGGAGTTGGGCTTGGCCGGGGCGTGGTCCTTGCCGGTGTGGTCGCCGTCCTCCTTGGGAGCCTCGTCGCCGTGCTGGCGGAGGTTGCCGGCCTCGTCGTAGACGTTGCCGTGCGGGTCCATGAACTCGACCTTGCCGCCGTGCTCCAGCTTGACGGTGCCGGGAGGGAGTTCGACGGTGCCCTTCGGCAGCTTGATCCCGCCGTCGACGGTCTTGATCGCCCCCTTGGGGATGGTGGCGCCCTTCGGCAGGTGAATCGTTCCGTCGGGCATCTTCACCGCGCCCTCGGGGAGGGTGAACGCGCCGTCGATGTTGATCTCCGGGATCTTGGGATTGGTGATGCCCTTGAGACCGGCCATCACGTCGCCGACCTTGGAGATGCCGAAGCCCACGCCCTTGAAGACGTACGTCATCGGGTCGATGGCCCTGCCGACTTTGCCCGCGATCGACAGTGCCTTGCCGGCGACACCGGCTTTCCCGGCGCCCGACGCTGCTGCACCGCCGCCGGTCATGGCGGTCAGCACGTTGAAGACGACCGCACCTCCCGCGCGGCTCGGGTTCGTCTTCCACTGGTCCCAGGCGACCAGGGCCTTGCCGGTCTCCTTCATCGCGTCGCGGGAATCCCGCAGCCACGAGGGCAACTTGTCGTCCGGCATGGCCCAGTACGCCATGCCCACGAACGGCACTGCGGTGATGACGAGGCCGGTCGCCAGTTTGGTGAGCCCCGTCCAGGACTGCTTGAAGGCGTCCCAGCCATCGAAACCCACCAGTGTGCCCAGGCCCTTGATGGTGCCCCACACGCCGTCGATGATGACGCCCTTGCCGAACTCGACGGCCTGGTCCGGCAGGTCCCACCACGGGATGTCCCGGTCCACGGCGCTGCCCCAGGGCAGGTCCTTGGAGTCCTTCAATGCCTTCGCGTCGTAGCCGTACATGTCGTCGGCGCTGGAGCCGTCGTTGACACGCAGCGGCTTGCCGCCGACCAAGGCGACGATCTTGGCGTACGCGTCCCGCTCGACGTCCTGAAACTGCGTCCAGACCTCGGCGATCTCGTCGCGCCGACGGTTGTTCTCGTGGACCTTGCCCTCGTCCTGGCGCCAGTCGTGGTCGTTGGCGACCTTGGAGTGAAACGATTCTGCTTCGCGCTTCAGATCGGCGAGCCGCTTGACCAGCGGATGCGCGTCCCGGCTGTAGATGCCCAGGGCGCCGGCGATGACGCACGCGTCGGAACTGAGCTTGGTGCCTAGTGCCGCATCAGGCAACGTTCGCCCTGGTGACGACTTCGCGTAGGCGTTCGTCCGCGGCGTGCTTGTTCCGCCAGATGATGTAGCGACGGAT
>NZ_JBSFGU010000030.1:0-93975 GCF_053596725.1 Kitasatospora sp. NPDC001660
CTGGCACCGGGCGGGCGGCTGCTGCTCGTCGCCGCGACGGAGGAGCACCTCGACACCCCGCCCCCGACCCCGGGCGCCTGGGCCCGGGGAGTCCCCTTCACGTCATCACCGCCCGATCGATCGAGCGTTCGCCGGGGTCAGCCGGCCCCGGACGGATCGTGACCGGCATCAGCGGCATGAGTGTCATGGGCGGCGTGGTCGCCGTGCCCGATGTGGTCGGCGCCGCCCGTGACCACCCCGCCCAGCTTCGCGTGCAGGAGGTCGGCCGTGGTGTCGGACAGGACGACCACCCACCGGTCCCCCACCAGGTACGACCCTCCGTACGCCTCGGCCTCCGACGTCCAGGCCGTCTGGGCCCCGGCGGTCGGGAAGGTGGCGATCCAGACCTCGTCCGCGCCGAGGGTGCACAGCCCCTGACGGAGGTCCGCCGTGTCGGCGGTGATGTCGACCGGACAGCCGATCCGCTGGGCCAGGTCCTCCACCGAGGTCCGGGCGGCGTCGACCGACGTCCGCGTCGGGGCGAGCAACCCTCCTGGCCCGCCGACCAGTTCGACGACGCCCAGGACGAGCAGGACGGTCAGCGCGAGCCACTGGAGCGCGCGACGGACGGTCCTCTGCGGCCGGACGGCCGCCACGGTGGAGTCCCCGACCGTCACTTACCCGTCACCGGCTTCCCGGCGGGGTTGATGGCCGACCACAGGTTGTCCTTGCCGTTCCCGTTGGCGTCACCGGGGGCGTTGTCGCCCGTGTAGGTGTAGACGGGCTTGCAGTTGATGGACAGCTGCCAGGTGCCGTCGGTGCGCTTCATCTTGCCGATCAGTTTCGGGTCCACGCCCTTGACCTGGCTCGGGTCGACGGCGGGCGCCGGCTTCCAGGTCATCGCGCACTGGCCCTCGCAGAGGGAACGCATCGGCCAGGACGGGTCCTTGGCGTACTGGTACAGCGTCATGCCGCGCGCGTCCACCACGATCGAACCGAGCTGCGACTGGGTGGTCACGGAGACCTGGGCTCCACCCGGGGCGGGCTGCGCCGGCTGGGGCGTCGACGCCGCGCCGGTCGGCATCTCCGACGGGTAGGCCGGCGCACCGGTTGCCGCGGGGGCCGCCTTCTTGCCGTCGGGCGCCACGGCGAACCAGACGCCGCCGACGCCCTGGCCCTTGGTGTCGCCGGCCGCGGTGTCCTGCGCGTAGCGGTAGACCGGCCAGCCACCCAGCGTCAGCTGCTTCGATCCGTCGGCCCGCGTGACCTCGCCGATCGCGCCGGCGTCGATCCCGCTCCCCGCGGTCGTGCCCTCCTTGGTGACCGGCGGCCAGGTCTTGGCACAGCCGTCGTTGCAGTTGGACATCGGGGGCTTGGCCGTGTCCTTGTCGAACCGGTAGAGGGTGAAGCCCTGGCCGTCGGTGACCACCATGCCGAGCTTGGCGTCGTTGCGCACGGTCAGCGCTCCCCCGGCCTGGCCCGCGCCCGCCGACGCACCGGCGGACGGCGACGCGCTGCCGCCGCCGTAGGAGTCGTACGAACCGTAGGATCCGCTGCCGGCCGGCGCGGCCTCCTGCGCGCCCACCAGCTGGCCGGAACCCGACCCGGACGGCGTCTTGGCGCTGCTGCTCATGCTGCCCCACAGGGCCATCACCACGAGCCCGACCAGCAGCAGGCAGAGCCCGGCCAGTCCGTATCGCTTCGTCAACATGTTCCTTGCCTTTCCATCGGTGGAATCTGGCGTTCCATGGATGTGTGCGTCCCCGGTGATCCGGTCCGGCGTCGAACGCCGGTCCGCGGACACGGGATGTGGGTCTCGGGCTCGACGGCCCGCCGGAACCTCTCGACCGGCCCGCCGGCCCGACGGCCCGACGAGCGCCCCGGGCCACGCGGACCACGCTCGAAGCGGCGCCGCAGCGCCCGGGGCCGCGTCGGCCTCACTGCATCCGCAGCGCGAGCGCGGGACAACGGTCGACGGCTCGCGCCGCCTGGGAGAGCAGCCTCGCGGGTACGGGCATCACGCCCGCGGCAGGGAACCCGTCCGCCCCCAGCCGGATGACGTCGGGCAGGACGCCGGTGCACAGGCCGTGGGCCTCGCAGAGCGTCCAGTCGACCACGATGGTGCCGGCGCTCTCCACTTCCGGCAGCGGCAGGACGTCCTGCGACGGCCGCCCGCACCCTCCCTGGTACGAGTGCGCGACCAGGTCGTCGTCGAACACGGCCAGGGACGAGGCCACGAAACGGGCGGCGGCGTCGGGGTGGCTGCACGCCCCCCGTCCGGTGACCGCCCGCATGCCGGCCTGCACCCGGTCGAGTGCGCGCTGGCCACCGCCGCGCACCAGGTCCTCCAGGGACGCGGTCAGGTCGGGGAGCCCCAGGTAGCAGGGCCCGCACTGGCCGGCCGTCTCGTCCGCCATCCAGCGGGAGATCCTGACGACCTCCCACAGCGGACAGGTCGTCTCCGGCAGCGGCAGGATGGCCCCGGCGCCCAGTGCCCCGCCGAGGCTCCGGAAGGACTGACGGGACACGACGGCCGAGCGGGCCGCCTCGGGGGTCAGCCACTTCCCGTGGTAGCCGCCGACGAGGACCCCCTGTCCGACGTCCAGGCCGCACGCCGCCAGGACGGTCTCCAGCGGCACCCCGGTGGGAGTCTCCACCACGGTCGAGCCGGCGATCGTCAGCAGCACCGTTCCGGGTTCCTCGGGGGTGCCGATCTCCCGGTAGGGCAGCGCACCCCAGCGGGCCGCCACGGCGAGCTGGGCGTACGTCTCGGCGTTGGACAGCAGCGTGGGGGCTCCCCCGACACCGCTGTCGCTGGTGCGCACGCCGCCTCCCCGGGGCAGGGCGATCCCGTTGGTGATGCCGCGGGCGAGGGCGCTCCCCTCGCCCGTGACGAACCGCTCGGGCAGCCGCACCACCGTCACCGGCGGCTTCACCGACCTCCGTTCGGCCAGCGCCCGGCGCAGGGACTCCTCGGTGTCGGTCCGCGTGACGCCGATCGCCACCTGTTCCGCGTCCAGCGCGGCGGCCGCGATCAGCGCGCCGTCGACCACGAGGTGCGGGGTGCGCAGCAGCAGCGTGGTGTCCTTCAGACAACTCGGTTCTCCTTCCGTTCCGTTGACGACCACGACCGGCCTGGTGCGGCGCCGGGCGACCGCCTTGACGACCGCCCTGAGTTTCCGGGCGAAGGGGAATCCGGCACCTCCCCGGCCGCGCAGGTCCACGTTCTCGGCCAGCTCGGCCAGCTCCTCCGCGCGCAGTGTCGGCAGCTGACCGTGGACCACGAGGTGGGAGCGGTAGTCGACCCGGTCCAGGCTCTCCAGGCCGGCGAACAGGACCGGCCGTCCGAACCAGATGACGGGTGGGGGCAAGCCGCTCACCCGTCCTGCCGCCGACGTCCGAGTCCGATGCCGGCCAGGCCCGGCCCGGCGGCCATGGCCTGCCCCGCGGCCACCGGCACGCGCGGGACGGTGATCTCGGGGTTCGTGGCCGCCGGCAGGCGCGGGAGGGTGACCTCGGAGCCGTCGGCCTCCGGCGGGAGTGGCAGGGCGGGGGCCTTGCGCGGGCCGTTGCGGTCCTGGAGGACCAGCCTGAGCGTGAGCGCGACGGCCACGCCCACGACGGCCACGCCGTACAGCAGCACCACCCAGGAGGCCGCGAGCCGGCCCGACTGCAGCCCGTGGACCAGGCCCGCGCCCCAGGCCGGGTACGAGCAGAGGTGGATGACCCTCCACCGGCGCGCGTCACCCGAGCGGGCGAGCCTCCCGCGGGCCGCCCCGGCGAGCGCCACCGCGGGGAACAGGTAGCCGGCGGCGGTGCCCAGTCCGAGGACCACCGGGCGGGCCGGGTCGGTGAACGGCACGAAGGCCGCGAGCGCGCCGATCTGTCCCACGATCAGTTTCATCCAGACGTGCAGGACCAGGAAGACGACGCCGGCGACGCCCATCGCACGGTGGACGGTCTGCGCGACGAGCCGGTGGGCCGGCCTGAGGATCAGCCGGTCGGTCGCCGCCAGCCCCCACAGGACCGCGGAGGTGAACGACACGAGTGCGAGCACCCCGACGGCGTACGTCAGGAACGACTGCAGTCTGGGGTCGACCACGATGGCCGTCACGCCCAGGCCCGCCGCCAGCGGCGGCAGGAACGACCACGGGCTCGGCCGCCTGCGACCGCCCTCCGCGGGCTGGGCGCCCTCGGCCGCCGCTCGCGCCCGGCCGGCCCGCTCGACGCCCCGCGGTACCGGGCCGAACCGCCGTGACCGCCGCCTCTGCCCTCTCACCATTGCTGAGCCCTCCGGCCTCGTCCTGAACCTGCTGTCGAATCGGATGTCGGGGTCGCGGCGCCGGCGGCGGCGGGAGTCTCGATCGCTCCCACGCTCCGGGCCGGGCCCGCCCGTCGCTCTCCTGGAGCCGACCCTCCACGCGTCGGCCCGGTAAGGGGTGGGTCACTAGCAGCGACGCCCCTGGTTGATGCAACCGACCATCTGGTCCAGCAGACCCTGGTTCATGTTGTTGATGAAGTCACCGTGATCGGTGATCGGGTTGTGGAGCTGTTCGGGGAAGCTGTCGACGCCGAACCGGACCCCGGCCGGCACGTCGTAGGTGATGCGCTGCGTCAGTTGCGGGATCGCCTTGAAGTTCTTCGGGCACGCGCCCGACTTGTCGGAGAACGCCGTGTGGGTCCGGTGGTTGGCGCTGTCGATGTTCTTGCCGTCCCAGCAGTCCGGGAACTTCAGCGTCCGGACGACCCTGCTCCCCTGCGGGCAGATCGGGTACTTGTCGACGACCTGGCGGTTCTCGAAGCCCGTGCAGCTCCACGACGCATGGGCGTTCGCCGGCCCGTTGGTGAAGGCCTTGGCGTCGCCGGTGATGATGCGCAGGAACCGCTTCATCGGCTGGACGGGGTTCCCGACGCTGGAGGTGTACGTGATGTCCGCCTCGGCCGGCTGCAGGATCCGTCCCACGTTCTTGTCCTTGCCACCACCGGGCGCATTGGCGTCCTTCTCGTTGGTGCCGTCGAAGACGCGCAGGACGGGCCAGTAGTACGCCGACCCGTCGCCGTTGGTGCACGTGGTGCCCGAGGCGGCGAGTTTGTTGTTGGAGGCGAACGCGTCCGTGGCCACGTTCCCCACGTAGTCGTGCATGTGGTGCGCGCCGTTGCTCACACCGGGGGCGACGATCACGTTGTCGGGGTTGAGGTGGCGGTTCTCGTTGCGCCCGCACTGGGACGTGAAGGAGCCGGTGGCCGACCCCTTCGTGACGGGCGCCGGGACGTTCGGGGACACGCTCTTGATGTCGACGAACCCCTTCTTGGGGAGGGACTTCACCTGCGCGGCCGCCTTGGTCTGGGCGACGGCGCCGCCCATGCCGTCGGCACTGAACCCCTTGGCCGCGTCCTGCGCCACCAGGTCGTGCCTGATCGTGCACTTCGCCATGCCCGAGAGGTCCTTCGGCAGACCGGAGTCCGGACCGGCGCTGTCCGCCAGCTTCTTCAGGGTGTCCGCGCGCTTGTTGGCGAGATCGCCCATGACGCGGTTCTCGTTGTCGCCCGGGGCGGGCGCGGACATTCGGTTGTACGCGTCCGCCACCTGGACGTCGAGGTCGGCGAGGTTCTTGTCGACCGCGTCCTGGGACGCTTCCGGCACCTCGTTCAGGGCCACTCCGGCGTCGGCGCAGGCGACGGTGCCGAGCTGCGGGGACGCCGACGGCTCACTCGGGGGACGCTGGCCGGCGAAGGCCACCGCCGCGACGGTCCCCGCGGCGCCGGTACCCAGGATCCCCGCCAACAGCAGGGCACCGGCCCTTCGCTTCGACGTGCCACGCTTATGAGACTTCATGTTCTTCGCACTCCTCAGGCGGAATCAGGCCTGCCGAGCAGGCCACGGACAGCCTTCATCTGGGTCGTCGTCTAACGGGTCGATCCGGCGGGCGCCGGCGGGCTGCTCGCGGAGGGAGCGGCCGAACCGGTCGGCAGCGCGGTGAGCTTGTCGAACTTCACGAGTCCGGTGCCCTCCAGGACGTTCATGTGGTCGAGCACCGTGCCGTTGGCCGTGTTCGCCAGGTCCCGGACCGTGGAGTTCTGGGTGCTCGCGCGCACCTGGGCCACGACCGCGAACACCTGCCCGTGGGCGCTGCGCAGGATGTTCGCGAAGAGTTCGTCGAACTGCCCGCCCTGCGCGGCGTCCAACTGCTTGAGCCAGCCCTGCTGCTGCGCCGAGGGCTCGCTGGGCACGTTCAGGTTCAGGGTCTGGGCGGCGGTCAACACCGCCTTGTCGAGGTCGGTGTGGCCTTGGACCAGGTGCTCCCCGGCCGTCTTGACCTCGGGGCTGGTGCCCTTCGCGAGGGCCATCCGGCCTGCGGGGATCTCCCACAGTCCGGCCAGCCGCACCCGCTTGACGAAGTCACGGTCGAGGGCGGTGAGCGGCCCGGTGGGCGTCTGCACCACTCCTTGGTCGTCGCTCACCGGGGCGCTGCGGTAGGCGCCGGCCGACTTCGCCACCGGGTACACCAGGGCGGCCGCGGTGAGGATCATCGCGACGATGATCAGGAAGGTGGCGAACGACCTCGGAAGACGACTCACCCGGGGGAGGCCGTAGGCAGCCGCGGCCGTTTCCGGTCGACGCTTCTTCCTCAAAGATGACATGGGGCTCTTCCTCCATTGCACCCGGAGGCTCCCTTGCACCCGGAGGACGGGGCCGCGCGGAACCCGCGAACTGGTCCGGGTGGGCCTCGGTGGTCCGCGCGGTGAGGGCGGGGACGGTCCCGGGGACGGGCGTGCCGAGCGCCGTGTGCCGCCGGCGCGGAAACAGTCGGCGTCGGCGGGCGGGCCTCAGCGCCCGTTCGTCCGGACGGTCCGCTCGGGCCCGGAGGTCTGGAGCAGGGACAGCATCCCGGCTCTGCGCCGCAGGCGCGCGTACTCGGACGCCATGACCTGGATCTTCAACGCCAGCAGGAGCTCGAACCTGGCCCGGGGGTCGTTCAGACCGCTGCCGAAGATCTTCTCCAGGTTGCGCAGCCGGTTGCGGACCGCCTGCGGGTTGATGCGGAGCAGGCGGGCGGCCGGAAGCGTGCCGCCGCCCTCCAACCAGGCGAGCAGTGTCTCCTCCGCCCACTCCCGCTGCCGCGGTGTCATGTCGGCCAGGCGTCCGAGCCACTTGGCCGAGAGGTGGCTTGCCAGCAGCGGGTCCTGGAACAGCATGAGCGTCGCCAGGTGGTCCTCGACGAAGTGGATCCCACCGGAGGCTCCCTGCGGCACCATCGTCAGCAGCCTGCGTGCCCAGCCGAGCGAGACCACCGCGTCCTCGACCGGCACGACCGGCCCCACCACGGCGGTCCGGCCCTCCAGCCAGAGGGCGAGCGCCCGGGGCATGCCCGGCAGCGGGTCCGGGATCAGCAGGTAGGGCAAGCTCCCCTTGGTGCCGGCGACGACCTCCGTTCCGGAGAGGCCCGACGGCGGCGCCCCCGGCGACGAGTACAGTGCCACCGCCTGTACCGCGGTCGGCTCGGTGCGCCGCTCCCGGCCGCCGCGGGGACCGTGGCCGGTTCCGGTCCGTCCCGGCGTGCCGCCGTGTCGGGCCGTGCCGTTGCGATCTGCCGCGCCACCACGGCCGACGGCGCCTTCACGGCTCATCGTGCTGCTGTGGCCCGCCGTGCCACCGTGACCGGCGGGTCGGCGTTGCGCGGGTTCCCTGCGGCCGACAGCCCCCGGTAGGGCGAGATCGTTCACCGCGGCCCCCTTCCCGCGAGGCCGAGACTCCCGCCGCCCGACCCTTCCGGGAGCGCGCCGACCCGGATGGCCCGGGCAGGACGCGGCCTGACGCACCGCGACCCGGTGGCCGCCGTCCCGCCCGCAACCCTTCCCAACACGAAGAGTTCGTACGGAGTCGGCACCGGCGACCTGCTGCCGGAGCGTGTTTCCCGCATGGCGACGCCCCTCTCTCGAAACCGTCGGCCCCGACCGGGCCGGACATGTTTAGAGATGGGCCGCCGGAGGTTTCGTCCCGCCGCGTTATCAATCCGTTATCTTCTGCGTGGCGCCCACACCGTTGCCCACCACCGTTACCCACCACCGGAGACGCCACCCCGCAAGGGCCACCGGTGCACGCACCAACGGTCGCCCGACTTCCGTGTGCGGAAAGGCGCACCTGACGCAAGCTCGACTGCACGAATCCCTCACAACCGCACCCGGTCGGCGTCCACGCCTCTCGCGACACGGGTGATGACGTCCCATCAGATCACCACGATCACAGACCACTTCGCTCCGGTCAGGAGAGATCACCACCAGAACACGGACAGCCGCATTGAGCCCCCGAATCGACGAACGCCCGTTCGCCCCCGCGATTGTGCCGACCGAACAGGTATTCTCCGATTTGCTTGTAGTCTGTGCCCCCCACGAGGGGATGACAGGAACCGCGGAAGCCTGTCTCACGGCCCTCGGGCCCGAACACCCTGCACCACATCCACGCGATCGGGGCCGTGATGCGACTCAACCTGAACCAGCTGGCGATCTTCTCGAAGGTCATCGAATGTGGTGGGTTCTCCGCGGCGGCCCAGGTGCTGTTCCTGAGCCAGTCCTCGGTCTCCAAGCAGGTGCAGAACCTGGAGACGGCCCTGCGAACCGTCCTGGTCGACCGCTCCGGACCGAAGATCCGCCCCACCCCGGCCGGACGGGTCCTGCTCGCCCAGACCAAGGAGATGCTGGCACTGGCCGATCACGCCGTCGGCGCCGTCCAGGCGGCCGCGCGCTGGCCGATCGAACGCCTGGTGGTCGGCAGCACGACCGCGGTCGGCGACTACCTGCTGCCGGCGGTGATGCGGGAGCTGCGGCGCCGCGAACCCGACGGGCTGTTCACCGTGGTCGTCAACAGCCCCGAGTGCCTGGCCGACGCGCTCGAACAGGGCCGGATCGGCGTCGGCGTGGCAGACGGCCCGCTCCCCCCGGGCCGGTACGAGTCGCAGGAACTCACCAGCGACGACATGGTGCTGATCTGCGCGCCCGACCACCCGCTGGCCGCGCGGGAGGTCATCCCGGCCGAGCTGTCCTCCGAGTCCTTCCTCCTCCTCGAACCGGGCTCCCGGACCCGACGACAGCTGCTGGAGCTCCTGCACACCTGGGACCTCGTCGGCGCGCGCACCCTCGACCTGTGGGGAACGGAGAGCGTCCGGGAGGCCGTCCGCATCGGCCTCGGCGTCAGCCTGGTCCCCAGGCGCTCCGTCCGTTTCGAGCTCCTCCACGGCGTCCTCGCCGAACTCCACGTCCGCCCTGGCCCGGCCCCCCTCGCCGTCACCGCCAACTGGACCCTCGCCCGCCCCCTCTCCGGCTACGAGGAACTCCTGCTCTCCCTCCTCCACGAAGTGGCCGACACCCCCACCACCCCCCACCGCCCCGCCGAACTCGTCACCGACTGATCCCCACCCCCACCGGCCGGCGCGTCCGGACCGCGTCGTCGGCCGCCGGCCTCATCCCCAGGGGGAGGACGGGAACCAGAGGTAGCCGAGCCTGGCCAGCATCCGCACGTCCCAGTACACGACGGTGAAGACCCCGGCGACCAGGAAGGCCGAAGCGGTCAGCACGCTGATCCGGGCGGGCTCGGCCGCCAGCCTGCGCTGCAGCCGTCCGCCCGATCCGTAGGCGAGCAGCAGGAACAGCAGCGCCATGACCACGGTGTTGCCGACCGACTGCAGGAGGAACGCGCCGGCGCCGTAGACCGGGTCGTGGGTACCGGCGGCGTGCCGGAACAGGTCGCGGAAGAGCGGGTACGGCCGGCCCACCAGGAAGCCGCCGATCAGTGCGCCGACGAGCACCAGCGGTGCGTTCGGGAAGCGTCGGGACAGGCCGGCCAGCGGGTCCCTGACCAGGCCGACGGCGGCCAGGCCGAGCACGATCATCACGAGCCCGATCAGGCCGAAGGTCGCCATCGACTGGATCGACCGGGGCGTCAGGCCCTTGCCCGCAGCCGTCGAGAACTGCGGCATGTGCGTGCCGGCGAGGCCGACCAGTGCCCCGTAGGCCGCGGAGACCGGTGCCATGCCCGCGAAGATCCAGCCCAGTGGCCGGGCGATGTGCAGGAGCCTGCCGCGCAGCGACGGCGCCTGTCCGACCAGCGGACCGACCGCGCCGAAGGCAGCGATGTTGCACGCGGTGAACGAGCCGGCCAGCCCGGAGACGAAGGCGAACAGGATGCCGGAGAGCACCCCGGTGATCGGCGTGCCGTGCGCGTCGTGCCCGAGCAGGGCGTCGGCGCTGCTGAAACCGATCTCGTCGTCGACCAGGTTCGCGTTCCAGGCGTACGCCAGCAGGAGCCCGCCGGCGGTGCTGAGCAGCAGGGTGGGCCAGCGGCGCCGGGGGAAGTCCCCGGTGACGAACAGCGAGGTGCGGGAGGCGCGGTGGCGCGGGGTGTGGTCGGCCTGTGCCTTCGGCCGACCCGACGCGAAAGTGCTCATGGCAGCGACTCTCCTTCGGCAGGGCTCCGGTGCTCCGGGCGGCTCGGTGACTCAGTTCCCGCGGCGGTAGCCGGAGTCGACGATCCGCTTCGCCCCCGCGGCGTAGTAGCCCGGGTCCTCGGGGAGTTCGGTGGCCAGGCCGTCGACGTACCGGTTGTACATGCAGAACGCGGCGGCGATCAGAACGGTGTCGTGGATCTCGGTGTCGCCGGCGCCGGCCGCGCGGGCGGCCGCCACCGCCTCCTGCGAGACCGGCCTGGCCTGCGCCTGCACCTCCGCCGCGATCCGCAGCAGGGCCCGCATCCGCTCCGTGAGCGGCGCGGACGCGGGATCGGCCAGGGCCGCCTTCACCAGTTCCTCGCCCCCTTCCAACTGCGCTGCGGCGAAGGCGCTGTGGGCACCCGTGCAGAAGCGGGTGCCGTTGAGCCGGGAGACGTAGGCGGCGACCAGCTCGCGCTCGCCCCGACTCATCGGGGCCGGGTCCCGCAGCAGCGCGTCGGCGAGCATCCCCAGCGGGGCTGCGGTGTCCGGGCGCAGCGTCAGCAGGCCGCTGATTCCCGGCTGTCCGTTGTCGATGGTGATGTGCGGCACGGTGCACTCCCTTGTCTGGGAAGGACGGACGGCGTTCCATCGTCACGAGTGCCGCGCCGGTGCGCCAACTCCGAGATTGCCCTGGCTCCGCCGGCCGAGGCTGATCCGGCGAGGGGGCGGCTACCGGGTCTCCGGGGCCGTGTGCGGGGCGGGCTTTGGCCGGTAGCGCCGGAGGTTGTCGCCGACCTGGTCGAGGTACGGCCGGAGGGCCGCGAGCCTGGTCTCGTCATGGCTGCGCACCACCCAGGTGGCGGTGCGGTAGGCGGCGGCCAGGTTGAGCGCCGGATCGCCCTGGACGCCGTGCAGCTCCGGGGCGATGGCGCAGAGCATGCGGCCCATTGCGAGGATCGAGTCCTCGGCGGTGAACGGCGGGGTGGGGACGCTGTCCTGGCGGTCCGCCGGCAGGTAGTGGCGGAGCACCCGGGGCGTCCAGCGGGCGATGCCGTACTCGTCCTTGGCCGGGTCGCTCAGCTCGGGGTCGAACCCGCTCTCGGCCTTGAGCATCGCCGCGATCAGGGCCGGGGTGATCTCGGGTTCGGGACAGCCGGTGCCCGCCTCGATGATCAGCTCCCGGTACCGGGCCGGGATGTCGGTGCCGGGGTGCAGCCACCGTGCGGTGTCCCGGGGCGGGGCGGCCTGGACGGTGAGGGCCGTCAGCACGCCCGGCACGGCCGAGTCGCCCGGCACGCAGACGCCGAAGACCAGCGCGCACAGGACGGTCACGGCGGAACCGAGGACCCGGCGCAGCACGGCGGGCCGGCGAGCCGTCGTCACACCGGCCACCACCGCGGGCGGATCGGCGAACGGCACCGGCTCCCCGGCCGGCACCGGCTCGACCGCCGGAGGATCGACGGGCGGCTCCGCCTCCCCGGCCGGCGCCGGTCCGACCGCCGTCGGTGGCCGGGTGATCAGCCGGTACGTGCGGACCCGGCGCTCCTCCCACTCCACCGGGTCACCGCCGCACGCCGTCACGAAGGCGGCGAGCACCACGTCGCTCGGCAGTCGGCGGCCGGCGGCGGCTTCGGCGAGCGTGGAGGCGGAGTAGTTGGTGCGGTCGGCGAGCCGGCGGTACGGCGGGCTGCCGGCCTGGCGCCGCAACTCCCGCAGTTCGAGCGCGAAGAGCACCAGGGGACCGTCCCCGGCGTCGAGCGGCTGTTCCTGCCGTCCCACCTGCTTCTCCTCTCGGTCCGTCAGGGCTGGTGGCAGCCGACCGCGCATCCGGGCTTTGTCCGGCGTTTGTCCGAGCGGCTCGTCGGCTCGTGACAGCACGACCCGGACCGGGTTTGATGGGCGGCGCGCCCTCGCCTCGCACTGGTCATGCCAAGAATCAAACCGGTTCCGGGGGTGCCGTGACTCCGTTTTCCACCGGATGTGTCGTGTGCGGTAGTTCACATGCCGTCAACAGGCGCAGCATGCCCCGGTGACACACCATCACCCTCAGGAGGATCCGCCGATGTCCAACGCTTCCCGGCCCGACCGCGGCGAGCCCGGCCGCCGCACGGTGCTCAGGGCGGGTGCCGGCCTGACGATCGGTGCGGGTCTGCTCGGCACGGCCGCCGGCCCCGCCACCGCGAACTCCGCCGCCCGGCGCACGGCCACCGCCCCGCGCACGAGCGCCACCACCCTGGCGCAGAACGGCACCCCGCTCTGCGACACCCCCGGCGACTCCGCGAGCGCCCAGGGGCTCGGCTCCGGGGACCTCGGCATCCCCTACTTCCGGGAGCACGACGGCACCTGGGGGTACGTCTTCGGCGACTCCTGGGCCAACCCGGCCCAGCGCGACCCGTACCTCGGCTCGCCGGTGATGCTCGCGCAGTCGAACTTCGACCGCAGCGGCGGCTCGCCGGTCTCCTTCACCTGGGCGATGCCCACCGGTGGCCAGGCCAACCAGCTGTTCACCTACGCGCACCAGGCGGACAACGGCTACGGCTGGGAGTTCAGCCGCATCCCCAACGACTGCATCGAGTTCGGCGGCCGCACCTACATCCAGTACACCTCGGTGGCGACCTGGACCCCGCCGGCCGGCTACGACGGCTCCCTGATGTCCGGGGTGGCCTACTCCGACGACTACGGCGTGACCTGGCAGGACTACCCCTACCACTGGGCGGGCGACACCCAGGGCGCCAACCAGTCGATGTACGGGATGTGGTCCTTCGCCGGGATCGACCCGGACGGCTGGCTCTACATCTTCTCCAAGCGCTGGAACGGCACCCACCGCAACACCGGTGACGGCGGTGCGATCCAGCTCTTCCGGATCCAGCCGAACGACTTCCGGGCCGGGAACTTCGGCGCGCAGCAGAACTGGGCCTACCTCAACGGGTCCTGGCAGTGGACCACCGCCGCCCCGCCGTCGGTCATCCTCTCCGGCAACAACATCGGGGAGTTCTCCGTCAAGCGGATCGGCGGCACCTACTGCATGAGCTACTTCGACGTGACGGACTACTCGATCTGCACCCGCACCGCTGCCCGCCCCGACGCGGTGTGGACGGCGCCCAAGGTCCAGATCGCCGGCAACAACACCTTCCCGCCGAGCCATTGGGGCCGCCCCCAGCTCCCGTTCCTCTACGGCGGCTACATCCACCCGGGCAGCGCCGGCGCCAACTCCCTCACCCTGATCGTCTCTCAGTGGAACGGGACGCAGGGCCAGTCGCCCTACCGGGTGCTCCAGTACGACGGCATCAACCCGTGACCGTGGCCGAGCACGAACCGACAAGGAAGGGACAGCACATGCGCAACGCCACCGCCCGCCTCGCCGTCCTGGCGTCCGCGGCCCTGCTGGCCACCACGGGAGTTGCCGCCTCGGCCGCTCCCGCCCGGGCGCTGACCACGCGGCCGACCACCACACAGCCGGTCCCGGGCCCGCCGGACCACCTCCCCGCCACCGAGGCCGGCTGCAACGTCCCGCCGGACCGCGACATCGCCGTCACCCGCAAGGTGTACGAGGTCGGCCAGCGGATGAACGTGGACGACAAGGTGATGCTGGCCGGGTTCGAGACCGGCTGGGTCGAGTCCCACATGAACAACCTGTCCTGCGGCGACCGGGACTCGCTCGGCGTGTTCCAGCAGCGCCCGTCCCAGGGCTGGGGATCCCCGGACCAGTTGCTCAACGTCGACTACGCGGCGGGCAAGTTCTTCGAGGTGGCCCTGCAGATGGAGCCCGGCCTGCCGAACAGCACGCCAGGGCAACTCGCCCAGGCCGTGCAGCGTTCGGCGTACCCGGACCGCTACGACCAGGCGGAGGGCACCGCCCGGGCCCAACGCGACGAGGCGTTCCAGCCGTACGGGACGATCGGCGCCAAGTGGACCGCACTGGGCGGGGCCGGCAGCGTGGTCGGCCCGCCGGTGCGCGCCGAGGAGGACTCCTCGCTGGGCGGCCGGTTCCAGCTGTTCCAGAACGGGATCATCCTCTGGCACCCCGACGAAGCCCACCCCGTCTACGGCGACATCCTCAAGACCTTCTGGGCCACCGACGCCGAACGCCGCTGGGGCTTCCCCACCACCGACGAGGCCGACGCCGCCAAGGCCCCCAACGGCACCCAGGGCCGCTACCAGTTCTTCGAACGCGGCCTCTTCCTCTGGTCCCCCCAGACCGGGACCCACGAGATCCACGGCGCCATCGGCGACGCCTTCGCCGCCAACGGCCGCGAAGCCGCCCTCGGCTACGCCACCTCCGACGAGGTCGACGAGAACGGCGGCAAGGCCCAGCACTTCCAGAACGCCACCATCCACTGGAACCCCACCCGGGGCACCTGGATCACCACCGGCTAGGCCGGGCATCCGCCCTGCGGGGGCGCCTCACGGGCCCGGCGTGCCGCCTCCTCGCTCGCGGAAGCGACGTCCGTTACGGGTTCCCGCTCGCAGTGTCGACTGATTGACGGACAAGAGCGATGTGGCCGGTCGGCCCGACATCGTGTCGGGCCGACCGGCCACATCGGGTTGGCCGAAGCCGAATTGCCCTAGGGGTGGACCCCGGCGAGGTCGAGGTCATCGCCGATGCGGGCTCTTCCGCCTGCACGACCGCCACTACTGCGCACTCGCCCCGAACCCGTCCGAAGCAGGCCACATGTCGGGAAAAGTTGACACGTCGGGAGACTCCGACGCATGGTGGAGGCATGGCGGAAGTCGATGTCTTCAGCGCGCTGGCCAATCCCGTACGGCGGAAGCTGTTGGAGAGCCTCCGGAGTGGGCCCCGGGCGGCCGGCGAGCTGGCGGGTGACTTCGAGCTCAGCAGGCCGGCGGTCTCCGAGCACCTGGCGGTGCTCAAGAGTGCCCGGCTGGTGCGGGAGGAGCCTCGCGGGCGGCATCGGTACTACCACCTGGAGCCCGGGCCTCTCGCCGAGGTCGAGGAGTGGCTCCACCCGTTCGAGCGGTACTGGCGGGCGCGGATGCGTTCGCTGCGCGAGCTCCTGGATGAGGAGAATTCATGACCGAGAAGGCCGTCATCAACGGTGACGAGTTCCTGCCGCACCCGCCGGCGCGGGTGTGGCAGGCGTTGACGGATCCGGAACTGCACGCCCGGTGGTGGGCGGCGGGGGACGTCAAGGCGGTGGTGGGGCACCGGTTCACGCTCGACATGGGGCCGTGGGGGCAGCAGCCGTGCGAGGTGGTCGCGGTCGAGCCGGAGCGGCTGCTGAGCTACAGCTTCGCCGCGGGCACGCTGGACACCACCGTGACGTGGCGCCTCGTGCCCGAGGGGCGCGGGACGCGTCTGCTGCTGGAGCACGCGGGCTTCGACCTCGACACCCCGATGGGACGCCAGGCGCACCAGGGCATGGGCCAGGGCTGGCCCGGCGTGCTGCGGCGGATCGCCCCGGTCCTGGCGGAGTGAGGTCGCGGTGAGGTCGGGGCTCAGGCCCGGCCGAGGACGCGGTCCACGGTGATCTCGATGACGACGCGGTCCGGGTTCACCCGCGGCTCGCGGTAGCGCTCGGCGTAGCGGCGCTCGGCGTCGGCGACCTCCTCGGGCTCGTCGCGCACGACCGCGACGCCTTCCAGGGTGGACCAGCGGGCGCGGTCGACCTGGCAGACGGCGACGCGTTGGCCCTCGGCGCCGGCGGCGGCGACGTTGCGCGCCTTGCGGCTGGCGCGGCTGGTGATCACCCGCGCGATGCCCGTCTTCGGGTCGTACGTGACGCCGACCGGCACGACGTGCGGCGAGCCGTCGGGGCGCCGGGTGGTCAGGGTGGAGATGTGGCGCTCGCGCCAGAAGGCGAGGAAGGCGTCGTCGAGGTGGAGGGGATCGTGGGACATGGCCGCGATCGTACGGCCCCCGGGGTACGGTCACCGACCCCGGGGGCCGCGGACGTCAGTGCCCGCGGGCGATCCACTCCGGCAGGGCCGGGGCCTCGGCGCCGATCGTGGTCGGGTCACCGTGGCCGGTGCGGACCACCGTCTCGGGCGGGAGGGTGAGGAGCCGGTCCCGGATGGAGTCGATGATCGTCGGGAAGTGCGAGAACGACCGGCCCGTCGCGCCCGGCCCGCCCTGGAAGAGGGTGTCGCCGGTGAAGACGGTGCCGAGGTCCGGCGCGTACAGGCAGACCGCGCCCGGCGCGTGGCCGGGGGTGTGCAGGACGGTCAGCGCGGTGCCGGCCACCTCGATGCGCTGCCCGTCGGCGAGTTCGCCGTCCGGGAGGCGCTCGGGGTGGGTGAGCTTCCACAGCGGGAGGTCGTCCGGGTGCAGCAGGATCGGCGCGCCGGTGCGCTCGGCGAGTGCGGGGGCCGCGTCGATGTGGTCGTTGTGGGCGTGGGTGGAGACGATCGCCACCAGTCGGCGCCCGCCGAGCGCGGCCTCGATCGCGTCGGCGTCGTGCGCGGCGTCGATCACCACCGCCTCGGCGTCGTCGCCCACGATCCAGACGTTGTTCTCCACCTCCCAGCTGCCGCCGTCGAGTTCGAACGTCCCCGCCGTCACGAGACGGTCGATGACGAGCTCGCTCCGCCCGCTCACAGCACGACCACCGAGCGGAGCACGTCGCCCTGGTGCATGCGCTCGAACGCCTGCTCCACCGCGTCGAGTTCGATGGTCTCGGTGACGAACGCGCCGAGGTCCAGGCGACCCTGGAGGTAGAGGTCGATCAGCATCGGGAAGTCCCGCGAGGGCAGGCAGTCGCCGTACCACGAGGACTTGAGGGCGCCGCCGCGGCCGAAGACGTCGAGCAGCGGGAGCTCCAGCGTCATCTCCGGGGTGGGCACGCCGACCAGGACGACGGTGCCGGCGAGGTCGCGCGCGTAGAAGGCCTGCCGGTACGTCTCGGGGCGGCCGACCGCCTCGACGACGACGTCCGCGCCGTGGCCGCCGGTGATCTCGCGGATGGCCTCGACCGGGTCCGTGGTGCGGGAGTTGACGGTGTGGGTGGCGCCGAGCGCGCGGGCCTTCTCCAGCTTGCGGTCGTCGATGTCGACGGCGATGATCCGCGCCGCGCCCGCCAGGCGGGAGCCCAGGACCGCCGCGCCGCCGACGCCGCCGCAGCCGATCACGGCGACGGAGTCGCCCCGGCCGACGCCGCCGGTGTTGATCGCGGCGCCGATGCCCGCCATCACGCCGCAGCCCAGCAGGCCCGCGACGGCCGGCTCGGCGGCCGGGTCGACCTTGGTGCACTGGCCGGCCGCGACGAGGGTCTTCTCGGCGAACGCGCCGATGCCGAGCGCCGGGGACAGCTCGGTGCCGTCCAGCAGGGTCATCTTCTGCTTGGCGTTGTGGGTGTTGAAGCAGTACTGCGGGCGGCCGCGCCGGCACGCGCGGCACTGGCCGCACACCGCCCGCCAGTTGAGGACGACGAAGTCGCCCGGGGCGACCTCGGTGACGCCCTCGCCGACCGACTCGACCACGCCCGCGGCCTCGTGGCCGAGCAGGAACGGGAACTCGTCGTTGATCCCGCCCTCACGGTAGTGGAGGTCCGTGTGGCACACGCCGCAGGCCTGGATCCGGACGACCGCCTCGCCCGGGCCCGGGTCCGGCACGACGATCGTGGTCACCTCCACGGGCGCGCCCTTGGCGCGTGCGATGACTGCCTTGACCTGCTGGGCCATCCGTCTCCACCTCCGTCGGCCGGGGCGCCGTCGCACCCGGCGTGACCTGCGTCCAACCACTTGCCCACGAAGCGTATCGTCCACGCCCGCGCCCGCCCGGAGAACGGGCCCGGTGATCCGGATCACCGTCCGCCCTGCCCAGGGCATATGACGGCGGCACATCCCGTGGTCGTCCCGGTGCAGCCCGACCGGGGAGCGCACGGACGACGCCGGGCGCCTGTCCGCGCGCACCGAAGTGCCCGGAATGCATCGCCGTTGGCCGGAAGTACCGCAGACGTGCGGACCGCCGCCCACGTACGGTCATAGCAGAAACGGTCCATGCGACCACGCTCAGCACATCCGACACGTTCGACGCGCCCGACCCGTCCGACCCGGTCCCACCCGTCGACCGGTCCCAGCCATGTGACCCCGGTCCCGTCCGACCCGGTTCGAGCCATTCGACCCCGGTCCCGCCGGCCAGAGCCGAGCCGTCCGCCGGCCCGTCCCACCCGTCCCCCGCACCTCCCCGGTTCCACCCCCCGCAGGGCCGCCCGCGCGGCCCACCGCCCTGGAGTCTGGAGTACGGATGTCCACCGAGAACAGTGCGACCGGCGCCGGCACCGGCACCGCCCCGCTCACTCCGCTGCACTGCCCGCGCCACGTCGAGGGCGGTCCGCCCCGGCTCGCCGCGCTGCCCACCGGCACCCCGGTCTGGCTGGTCAGCCGCCACGCCGACGTGCGGCAGGTGCTCACCGACCCGCGGCTCGGCCGCGCCCCGCTGTACGCGCCGGACGCGCCGCCGCTCACCAACGCACCCAACCTGCTGGACGATCCGAACAGCATGCTGAACATCGACGGCACCGAGCACCAGCGGCTTCGCCGCACCGTGCAACGGGCGTTCACGCCGCGCGCCATCGCGCGCTGGCGGCCCTGGGTGGCCTCGGTGATCGAGGGGCTGATCGACGAGCTGATCGACCACGGATCCCCCGCCGACATCGTCGCCGCCTACACCCGTCCGCTGCCAGTCGCGGTGATCAGCCGACTGATGGGGCTCGACAACCTGGACAGCAAGCGGCTCGCGCACTGGAGCGACCACGCGCTCTCCACCACCGCCCACAGCGCCGCGGCGATCGTCACCGCGATGGGCGAGTTCGCCGAGTTCGGCGCCGCCGTGATCACCGAGCGGCGCACCGACCCCGGCGAGGACCTGGTCAGCAGCCTGCTCGCGGCCGCCGCCGAGGACGGCTCGATCACCGAGGGGCAGTTGGTCACGCTCGTGATCGGGCTCGTCGTGGCCGGGCACGAGACCACCATGACGACCCTCGGCAACGCACTGGTCTACCTCCTGGGAGACGGGCGCGACGCCTGGCAGCAGCTGGCCGCCGACGAGGCCAGCGCCGCCGCCGCGACCGAGCAGTTGCTGCGGGCCGTCCCGCTCGGGGACACCGACTACTTCCCCGGCCTGCTGCGGCGCACCGTCGAGGAGGTCGAGATCGGCGGGGTGGTGATCCCGGCCGGCAGCGTCGTCGCCGCCGACACCAACGCGGCCAACATGGACCCGGAGGTCTTCACCGGGGACCTGCTGACCGAGCTGTTCTCCCCGCTCGCCGCGCCGATGTACACCTTCGGCGCCGGGCCGCACCACTGCCTGGGCGCGTGGCTGGCCCGGATGGAGCTCGAACTCGCCCTGCACCGCCTGGCCCGTCGGCTGCCCTCGCTGCGGCTCACCGAGCCGGCCGGGTCCATCGACTGGCGGCGCGGGCTGCTGACCCGCAGTCCGAACACGCTGCAGGTGGCCTGGTGACGGCCGGTCCGGGGGCGGACGCCGTGGTCGTGCGGGTGGACCGAGACCGCTGCATCGGCTCCGGGATGTGCGCCCTCAGCGCGCCCGAGTCGCTGGCGCTCGGGGCCGACGGGCTGGCCGAGCCGGTGGCCGGATACGGCGCGGGCGGCGCGGAGTTGACGGCCGGGCTGAGCGAGGCGGTCGACTTCTGCCCGGTCGAGGCGCTGACGCTGCACTCGGCGCGCGGCGGGTACCGGATCGCCCCGGCGGAGTGAGCGCCCTGCCGCAGCAGGCCCTCCTGCGGTGCTGCCCGCCTCGCCGGGGCAGCACCGCAGCCTCCACCTGTGATCGATGAGCGGCCGCTCGGTCAGGCGCGGCTGTCCACAGGCGCACGCCTCCGAGGCCGGGACCGGCCCTACAGCCGTTCGGCCAGCGCCGCGTGCACGCGGCGCCAGGCGTCGGCGGTGGCATCGGGGTCGTGGTCCGCCGGGCGGTCGGCGACGAAGCCGTGGCGGGCGCCGGGGTAGGTGACCAGCTCGTGGGCGACCTTGGCCTCGGTCAGCTTCCGCTCGGCCTCCCGCCACTCCTGCAGCGGGAGGATGTGGTCCAGCTCGCCACAGAAGCCCAGCAGGTACACGCCGTTGGCGGCGATGCGCTCGGCCGTCTCCAGCGGGGGCACCGGACCGACCAGCGGGAAGCTCGAGTTGAGCAGCCAGCCCGGGTAGAACACGGCGGCCAGCTCGAAGCGCAGCTCGGTGGCCGCGCGCACCGCGATGTGGCCGCCCATGCTCGTGCCCACGAACGCCACCCCGTGCCCGTCGGCCCACCCACGAGCCGCGGCGAGCGCCTCGGCGGCGTCGGCGACGAGCTGGTCGCGGTCCAGGCCGCGCATCAGCACCAGGCCCTCCTCGCGCTCCTCGGCGCTGTAGCCGAGTTCGGTGCGCCGGCGGCTGCGCCAGTAGAAGTCGGGCGCGAGCGCCACGTACCCGAGGGCCGCCAGATCCGCGCAGACACCACGGGCGAAGGCGTTGACCCCGTACAGCTCGGGGCAGACCACCACCGCGCCGCGCACCTCGCCCTCCGGGCGGTGGACGTACGCCTCGATCCCGCCCGGCGCGCCGAGCTCCCGCCACTGACCATTCATCAATTCCCCCATGGAGCAGGGCCCGGAGATCCGGGCGATGTCGCGCGCATTCTAGCCCCGACCCGCCGGTCGAGCCCTCCCCGGCACTATTCACCCCCCTGTATACATGGTGTGTATAGTTCCCGGCATGTCACTCGGTCAGATGCTCCTCGGCCTGCTGGAAGACCAGCCCCGCCACGGATACGACATCAAACGGCTCTACGACGAACACTTCGGGCGCGACCGCGCCCTGCACTACGGGCAGGTGTACGCGACGCTGTCGCGACTGCTGAAGAACGGGCTCGTCGTCGTGGAGGGCGTCGAGGCGGGCGGCGGGCCGGACCGGAAGAAGTACGCGATCACCGAGGCGGGCGTCACGGACCTCGCCGACTGGCTCGGCCACCCGGAGAGCCCGCAGCCGTACCTGCAGAGCACGCTGTACCACAAGGTCGTGCTCGCCCTGCTGACCGGCCGCTCCGCCGCCGACATCCTCGACCTCCAGCGCTCCGAACACCTCAAGGCCATGCGCGAGCTGACCCGCCGCAAGCTCGACGGCGACCTGGCCGACGAGCTGATCTGCGACCACGCGCTGTTCCACCTGGAGGCCGACCTGCGCTGGCTCGAACTCACCGCCACCCGCCTCGACGAACTCGCCGCCCGGATCACGGAGTCCCAGCGATGACCGCCCCCGCACCCCTGCTCGTCGCCCGGGACCTGCACAAGGCCTTCGGGCTCACCACCGCCCTGGACGGCGCCTCACTCACCGTCGCGGCCGGCGAACTCGTCGCCGTGATGGGCCCGTCGGGCTCGGGCAAGTCCACACTGCTGCACTGCCTCGCCGGGATCACCCGCCCCGACGGCGGCACCATCACCTACCGGGGACGCGACCTCACCGGCTGCTCGGACGCCGAGCTCTCCGCGCTGCGGCGCACCGAGTTCGGATTCCTGTTCCAGTTCGGCCAGCTCGTCCCGGAGCTCTCCTGCCTGGAGAACGTCGCGCTGCCGCTGCGCCTCAACGGGATGCGCCGCAAGGCCGCCGAGGCGCGGGCCGCCGAGTGGCTGGAGCGCCTGGAGGTGGCGGACGCCGCCGCCAAGCGCCCCGGCGAGGTCTCCGGCGGCCAGGGGCAGCGCGTGGGCGCGGCGCGGGCGCTGATCACCGGGCCGAAGGCGATCTTCGCGGACGAGCCGACCGGCGCGCTCGACTCCCTCAACGGCGAGCGGGTGATGAAGCTCCTCACCCGCGCCGCCCGGGAGTCCGGCGCCGCCGTCGTCCTCGTCACCCACGAGGTCCGGGTCGCCGCGTACGCCGACCGCGAGATCGTCGTGCGCGACGGCCGCACCCGTGACCTGGCGGCGGCGATATGAGCGAGCGCAGCGAGCTCATCGACGGAAGGTGCGCGTGGGCGAATGCCCCCGCCGAGCGGAGCGGGGTGGGCGCATGAGGGAGCGCAGCGATATGAGCCGGACCGCGGAGAACGTCCGCTCGCCGTTCCTCGACCAGCTCGGCCTCGGCGTGCGCCTGGCGGTGAACGGCGGGCGGGACGGCTGGGGCCGGCTGCTGCTCACCGCGTGCGGCGTCGGCCTCGGGGTGGCACTGCTGCTGTTCACCGCGTCCTTCCCCGGCATCGTCCAGCACCGCAACGACCGCCTGTACACGCAGAACGACACCTTCGTCGACGAGGACCTCCCCGCCCCCGGCGACCGGACCGTCCTCGTCGCCGCCGCCGACACCACCTTCCGCGGCACGCCGATCCGCGGCCGGGTCGTCCAGCCCGAGGGCGCGCACCCGCCGCTCCCGCCGGGCTTGGCCGCCTACCCCGCCCCGGGACACATGGTGGTCTCCCCCGCCCTGGCCGACCTGCTCAAGGACCCGGCCAACCAACTCCTGCGCGACCGGCTGCCCTACCGCGTCGTCGGCACCATCGGCCCGGCCGGACTGCTCGGCCCCGGCCAGGCCGGCTACGTGCTCGGCGGCGACGGGCTCGCGGTGGACACCGGGGCCGTCCGGGTCGACGAGTACGGGCACTTCTCGCCGCCCAAGCCGATGGACCCCAAGCTGATCCTGCTCAACGCCGTCGGCCTCATGGTGATGCTCGCCCCGGTCGGTGTCTTCCTCGCCGCCGCCGCGCGCTTCGGCGGCGAGCGGCGCGACCGCAGGCTCGCCGCGCTGCGCCTGGGCGGCGCGGACCGCCGGACGGCCGCCCGGATCGCCGCCGGGGAGTCGCTGGCCGGCGCCGTGCTCGGACTGGCCGCGGGCGCGGTCCTGTTCGTGGTCGGACGGCAGCTGATCGGGCGGATCAGGCTCGCGGGCTTCAGCTTCTACCCGCAGGACGTCGCCCCGCACCCGGCGGTCGCCGCCGCGATCGCCGTCGCCGTGCCGCTGCTGGCCGTCGGCGTCACGCTGGCCGCCCTGCGCCGGGTCGTCGTCGACCCGCTCGGCGTGGTCCGCCGCACCGGCCCGGGCCGGCGGCGGATCGGGTGGCGGCTGATGCTGCCGCTGGCCGGGCTGGCGGTGACGGTGTTCGCGCTCGTGCTGCCCACGCAGTACGACCCGAGCGGGATGCCGCGCACCGGCGTCCTCAACTCGGTGCAGGACACCCGCGGTTCACTGCTGGTCGCGTTCGGCGTGCTGCTGATGCTGATTGGCGTCTGCACGCTGCTGCCCTGGCTGGTGGAGGCCGTCACCCGGCGCGCGGGCGGTGGCGGGGTGTCCTGGCAACTGGCGGTCCGCCGCCTGCAGTTGGGCGCCGGCCCCGCGTCGGCCGCGGTCAGCGGCATCGTGGTGGCCATCGCCGGGGCGATCGCGCTCCAGACGCTCTTCCTCGGCGTCAGCGCGAGCTACGAGGGCCGACCGCGCCCGCGCCCGGCGGTCGGGCCGTACCAGCAGTCGGTGACCTTCCCCGGCGGTGCGCCCCGGGCCGACGGCCTGGCGGAGCGGCTCGCCCACACGCCCGGGGTCGCGGCGACCGCGGCCTACACGGAGTTCTCCCTGGAGACCGCCACCGGCAAGTCCTGGGAGATGCCGGCGGTGCGGATCGCCGGCTGCGCGGTGCTGCGCGACTTCGCGAACCTGCCCGACTGCAAGGACGGCGACGCGTTCGTCGTCAAGCAGCGAGGAGCGCAGCCGGGCGGTGTCCAGCCCGGGACGACCGTCCATGCCGCCTTCTTCCGCGCCTCGGGCCAACCGGCCGCCTGGCGACTGCCCGCCGTGACGGCCACCGTCGACGGCATCGAGGGCGGCGACCCCCACGGGCGGCTGGGCAACGGCCTGCTGCTCCTCACCCCCGGCGCCGCGCCCGCCGACGCGCTGCGCGGCCAGCCCGCGACCGTCCTGGTGTCGATGACGCCCGGACTGCCGGACGCCAAGGAGCAGTTGACGAGCAACGTCATGGCGATCGACCCGCAGGCGCGGGCCGAGTTCCCGCTCGACCGCGTGCTCGACCCGACCTACCTCGCCGTCAAGCGCCTGCTCACGGCGGGCTCCGCGGTGACGGTGCTGCTGGTCGCGCTCAGCCTGCTGGTCGGCCAGTTGGAGCGCTTCCGCGAGCAGCGCCGCATCCTCGGCGTGCTGAACGCCGTCGGCACCCGGCGCAGGATCCTGGGCCTGTCGGTGCTGTGGCAGACGCTGGTCCCGATGGCCCTCGGCGTGCTACTGGCCACGGCCGGCGGTCTGGCGACGGGCGCCGTGCTGCAGTACACGGCCGGGCTCGCGTTCGCCCTCGACTGGAGCGCGATGCTGGCCATGACCGCGATCGCCGCGGGCGCCGTCCTCCTCACGACCGCGCTCGGGCTGCCGCAACTGCTGCGCCTGATGCGGCCGAGCGCGCTGCGGTACGAGTAGGACGGTGCTCCCCGTCAGGACCGCGGCCCTGACGGGGAGCACCGCTGCCCTGTCGTTACGGGATCGCCACCGCGGTGCCGCGAACGCGGACGCGGGCGTCGCCCTCGCGCAGCCCGACGAGGAGGAGGCCCGGGCGGCCGAGGTCGGCGCCCTGGTGGAGGGTCAGGACGGCCGGGGCCTCGACGGCGCCCCGCTCGCGCAGGTAGGCGCCGAACGCGGCGGCGGCCGCGCCGGTGGCCGGGTCCTCGACGACGCCGCCGACGGGGAACGGGTCGCGAACGTGGAAGACGTGCTCGCTCTCCCGCCAGACGAGTTGGAGGGTGATCAGGTCACGCGCCGTCATGTAGGCGGCGAGGCCTTCGAAGTCGTAGTCGAGGCGGGCCAGGCGGTCGCGGGTGGCGGCGGCGAGCACGAGGTGGCGGGCGCCGGCGTAGGCGACGCGGGGCGGCAGGGCCGGGTCGAGGTCGGCGGCGGCCCAGCCGAGGAGGGCGAGCGCCTCGGCGACGTCCGCCTCGGTGACCTCCTCGACCTTCGGCTCGACGCTGGTGAGGGTGGCGCGCAGCACGCCGTCGGCGTCCGCGTCCACCTCGACCGGGACCTCCCCAGCCTGGGTGGTGAAGACGAACCGCCCGGGGCCGGTGCGTTCGGCGAGGGCGACGGCGGAGGCGACGGTCGCGTGCCCGCAGAACGGCACCTCGGCGAGCGGGCTGAAGTACCGGACGTCGTAGGCGCCTTCGGCGGTGCCCGGGGTGAGGAAGGCGGTCTCCGAGTAGCCGACCTCGGCGGCGATGGCGAGCATCCGCTCGGCGGACAGCCCGGTGGCGTCGGGGACCACGCCGGCCGGGTTGCCGCCCTCGGGGCGGGTGGCGAAGGCGGCGTAGCGGAGGATCTCGGGCGCGGCGGCGGGTGCGTCGTTGGTCATGCCGGGACGAACGCCTTCCGCTTCACGGCTGTTCCCGCCCATGCGCCCACCTCTCCCTCAGCCTCCGGCCTGGGGGCACCTCCCGGCCGCCAGGCCGGGGGCGGGCACCCCCATCGCTCGCTCACCGCAGCACCGCTTCCAGCAGGTCGGAGCCGAGGCGGGCGCTGCCGGCCAGGTCCAGCTCGTACAGCATGTACCGCCCGCGTCGACGGGTGATCAGCAGTCCGGCCTTGCGCAGCACGGCGAGGTGGCGGGAGACCTCGGGGGCGGTGAGCTGCCAGGCGGCGGCGAGCTCGCCGGTGGTGTGCGGGCCGCGGGCGATGGTGCGGGCCAGGCGCAGCCGGATGGGGTGGGCGAGCGCCTCCAGCCGCTGCTGGACGAGGGCCAGCGAGACGGGTTCGGGCAGCCCGGCCTCGGCGACGGGGTACTGGAGGACCGGCCGCCAGCCCGGGGCGTGCACGACGAGCAGGTGGGGGCGGCCGAAGGCGGTCGGGATGAAGGTGACTCCCCCGGTGCCGGTGGTGGCGCTGTCCTGGAGCTTGTCGATGACGATCCGGCGCCGCCCGCCGGCCTGCTCCAGCGCGACGGAAGGGGAGACCGCCGCGAGGGCCTCGCCGGCGCCGCGCAGGCGCAGCAGGTCGCCCTTGTGCCGGGCGTCGGCGGCGAGGTCGGGCAGGACGCGCTGCCAGGCGTCGGCGAAGAACGCGTCCTGACAGTCCTCCAGCATCCGCCGGACCAGGGCGCGGACGGCGGGCGGGTCGGCGAGCAACCGGTCGGCGAACGCGGCCTGGCGGGGGCCGCGGGCGAGGGCGAGCTCGCGGGCGCGCTCGTTGGCGGCGGGGTCGGTGAGCGGGGAGCCCATCCGCCGGGTGAGCCGGGAGGAACCGCACGTGGTGATGAGCGCGGAGGCGACGTACAGCTCGTCGTCGATCCGGTCGACGGCGTCGAGTTCCTCGGCGAGGGTGGCGCCGGGCAGGCCGGGCACGAGGAAGTCCGCGCGGGAGGAGCGCCAGAGGAAGTCGGCCTCCAGCAGCCGCTCGGACAGCTCGGGCGGGATCGTCGCGGCCGTGCTGGAGGCCCAGCCGTGCAGCGCGGGGTGGTGCCCGGGCTCGGCGAGGACGTGCAGCATCGCGTTCAGCTCGGCGAGCGGGGACGGGGTGAAGACGAGCCGCTCGTCGGGCAGTCCAGTGATGTCGATGATCAAGCTCATGCGCCCGCCTCGCTGCGCTCGGCAGGGGCATTCGCCCACGCGCACCTCTTGATGGTTCGCTCGCTTCGCTCTCTCACGGCCCCGATCCTGCCACCTGCGCCGATGCGTGCTGTCGTCGATTGACGCGAACCGTCAATCGACGTGCCCCGGCTGCGGGGCGGGGCGCACGGTGTCGGCCATGAGCCTGATCCAGGAGAAGTCCGTCCACGACCACGCCGCCGCCCGGACCGGCGAGCCGCCCGCGTTGCCGATCGGCACGAGCCGCCGGGGCCCGTCCGCGCTGCTCAGCCTGCTGACCGCCGCCGGCGGGCCGCGCTACGCCACCGCCCTGCTGGTGGACGCGGTGGGCACCGGCCTGCTGCGCCCGTTCCTGCTGCTGTACGGGATCGAGGTGCTGCGCCTGGGCGCCGGCCCGGCCGGCCTCGCGATGACCGTCGGGATGGTCGTGGGCCTGCTGGTGGTGCCGCTGACCGGCCGGTGGATCGACCGGGGCGCGCGGACCCGGCCGGCCGCGGCGACGCTCGCGGTGCGGGCGGTGGGCTCCCTCGCGCTGCTGGTGGCCGGCGGCCTGCCCGGGTTCACGGCGGCGGCCGTGCTGATCGGGGTGGGCAGCCAGTCCTGGCCCGCCACCCACGCGGCGGTGGTGAGCACGCTGACCGAGGGGCGGCTGCGGGACGCCGCGCTGGCCGCCGGGCGTTCGCTGCGCAACGCCGGGCTGGGCGCGGGCGCGTTGCTGGCCACGCTGGCGGTGACCGGCGGCGGGGGTGCGATCCGACTGCTCGCGGGTGTGACGGGCGTGGCGTGCCTCGGCGCCGCCGTCCTGGTCCACTCGCTGCGGGTGACGGCTCCTCCGGTCCCGGACCGGGCGGAGGCCACCGCCCCGGGCGAGCCGGCGCCGATGCGGCGGATCACCCTGCTCAGCCTCGCCAACCTGCCGTACGCCTTCTGCTTCGACATTCTGGAGGTGGCCCTGCCCGCGCTGCTGGTGCTGCACCTGCACGCCTCCCCCGCGTGGTCCTCGGGGGTGTTCGTGGGCAACACGGTGATGGTGATCGCGCTCCAGCTGGCCCTGGTGCTGCGCCTCGCGCACCGGCCCCGGCGCGTGGTGATGGCGGCCGCCGGGGTGGCCCTCTCGCTGTCGTTCGTGGGCTTCTGGGCGGCCGGCTCGCTGGGCGGCACGCCGGGCGCGGCGGGGATCGCGGTGGTCGCGGTGCTGTTCACCCTCGGCGAGATCCTCTACACCGGCTCGGGCACGGCCCTGGTGACGGCCGTCGCGCCGCCGCACCTGCTGGGGCGGGCCCTGGCCCGCTGGGAGCTGTCGACGGGCGTGGGCCGGGCGGCGGCGCCGGCGGTGCTGACGGCGCTGCTGGCGGCCGGGCCCGGGGTGCTGTGGCCGACGCTGGCCGTCGGCACGCTGGCGGGGGCGGTGGCGGTGCTGCGGCTGGGGCCGGCCGAGTGACGCCGACGGCGGTGGGATGATCATCCGCATGGCACTGACCCCGTTCCAGCAGCGGCTCCACGACCAGGTCACCTCCGCCGAGGTGACCGCCCCGCCGGAGCCCTGGCGGCCCGTCGGCCGGGGCGTGATCGCGGTCGGCGGACTGCAGGGCATCGGCTTCGCCACCGACCCGGGCAGCGGCCACGACCTGGTGCTGACCGTGAGCGTCACCGGGCACGGCCTGTTCGACGCCGTCACCGGTGAGAAGCTGGAGCGCGACTACGACCCCGAGGAGGACCCGGACGGCCCCGACCTCTCCTGCCCCGGCCTCGGCCCGGTCGCCGACGTCCGGATCCCGGTGGCCGGGATGTGGGGCGGCGGCCTGCACAACCGCGCCGCCGACCACTGGGGTCTGGAAGTGATCTCGCCGGAGTGGCCGAACCACCGGGTGCTGCTCACGCACGGCCCGTGGGACGCCGGGCACGGCAACGGCTGGTGGTACGTCTTCAACGCGTCCTGGTCCACCTTCCGCGCGGCCGGCTTCTCCCCCTCCGGCCGGACCCTGGCGGTGGCCACCAGCAGCGACCTCACGCTCTGGACCCGGTGACCCCCTCCTTCCGGATGCGGGCGGGCGCCGCCCGGCCGATGCTGGGCAGCGACGCCTGCCCGGCCCGCGAGGAAGGACTCACGGAACATGAGTGCACTGGACTTCGAGGTCATCGACAGCCCGGACAGCTCCCTCAACAAGACCTCCGTCCTGGTCACCGGCCCGAACGACGCCCTGCTGGTGGACGCCGGCTTCACCCGCTCCGACGGCCGCCGGCTCGCCGAGCGGATCCGGGCCACCGGCAAGCGGCTCACCACGGTGTTCGTCAGCCACGGCGACCCGGACTTCTACTTCGGCGCGCAGGAGGTCCAGGACGCCTTCCCCGAGGCCCGGTTCCTCGCCACCGCGTCCACCGTCCAGCACATCCAGGACACGTACGAGGCCAAGCTCCGCGCCTGGGCGCGCCTCGGCCCCGAACTGCCCACCCGGCTGGTGCGGCCCGAGCCGCTCCACAACGACGAAATCGTCTTCGAGGGTCACCGGTTCGAGCTGCGCGGCGCCGACTTCCACCTGCCCGACCGGCACTACCTGTGGCAGCACCACCACCACGCGATCCTCGGCGGCGTGCTGCTCTTCGAGGGCCTGCACGTGTGGACGGCCGACACCCCGACGCCCGGGCAACGGGCCGCCTGGATCGACCTGTTGGACGGCATCGAGGCGCTGGAGCCGCAGTTCGTCGCGGCCGGCCACCGCACCGCGGGCTCGCCCACCAACCTCACCTCGGTGTTCCACACCCGCGACTACCTGCGCGCGTTCGAGACCGAGATCGACCGGGCGCCGGACGCCGCCGCCGCCAAGGAGGCGCTGAAGCGCCGCTTCCCCGGCCTCGGCCTGCTGATGGCGGTCGACCTCGGGACCAAGGTCGCCATGGGCGAGATGACCTCGGGCTGAGCCGCGATGATCGAAATCCCGCGCGACACCGCCGCGTTCAACGAGTCCGCCGCGCCCGCCGACGTCGTCCGCCGCCAGTACCTGGCCTCCGCCCGCGGCGACCTCACCGCCCTGCGCGCCACCCTGGCCGACGACGTCGAGTGGACCGAGATGGCCGGCTTCCCGCTCGCCGGCACCTACCGCGCCCCGAAGGGCGTCACCAGCAACGTCATGGAACGCCTCGCCGCCGAGTGGCAGAACTGGACGGCGCACGACGACACCTACGTCGTGGACGGCGAGGACGTCGTGGTCCTGGGCCGCTACACGGCCGTGCACAAGACCACCGGAAAGCCGCTCGCGGCCCGGGTGGCCCACCACTTCGTCGTGCGCGGCGGACGGATCGTGCGCTTCGAGCAGTTCACGGACACCGCGCTGGTCCGCGACGCGACGACCGGCTGACGCCCGGTTCCACCCGGACGCCCGGCTTCACCCGAACGGGGGAGCCGCGGGCGGCGCGCCCGCCGCGGTCTCGACACCCCGCCGCCGCACCGGCAGGCTGGCCCCTGATTCCGGCCGGAGAGCGAGGAGTTCAGCATGGGAACCGACCCTGAGCGGGAACCACCGATCGTCATCGTCGGCGCGTCGCTCGGCGGCGCGAAGGCCGCGGAGGCGCTGCGCGAGGCCGGGTACGAGGGCGGCATCGTCCTGATCGGCGACGAGCACGAGCGCCCGTACGAGCGGCCTCCGCTCTCCAAGGGCTACCTGCTCGGTAAGACGCCCCGCGAGAAGATCTACGTCCACCCGCCGCAGTGGTACGCCGAGCACGATGTCACGCTGCGCCTCGGCACCGCCGTCGCCTCGATCGACCCCGCCGCGCACACCGTGACCCTCACCGACGACGGGCGGATCGAGTACGGGAAGCTGCTGCTCACCACCGGCTCGGTGCCGCGCCGCCTGCCGGTGCCCGGCGCCGACCAGGACGGCGTGCTCTACCTGCGCCGGGTCGAGGACAGCGACCGGATCAGGACCGCGCTGCGGCCCGGCGCCCGGGTCGCGGTGATCGGCGCCGGCTGGATCGGGCTGGAGACGGCGGCCGCGGCCCGGACGGCGGGCGCCGAGGTCACCGTGCTGGAGGCGGCCGAACTGCCGCTGCTGCGCGTGCTCGGCCGCGAGGTCGCCCAGGTCTTCGCCGACCTGCACCGCGACCACGGCGTCGACCTGCGGTTCGAGGTCAGCCTGGAGGAACTCACCGGCACCGGCGGCACGGTGACGGGCGTGCGGCTCGGCGACGGCACCACCGTGCCGGCCGACGCCGTGATCGTCGGCATCGGCATCGCCCCCGACATCGCACTCGCCAAGGCCGCCGGCCTGGAGATCGTCAACGGGATCAAGACCGACGAACACCTGCGCACCTCCGCCCCGGACGTGTACGCGGCCGGCGACGTCGCCAACGCCTACCACCCGCTGCTCGGCCGCCACATCCGCGTCGAGCACTGGGCCAACGCCGTCAACCAGCCGCAGACCGCCGCCCGCGCGATGCTCGGGCACCCGGACGCGGTGTACGACCGGGTGCCGTACTTCTTCACCGACCAGTACGACCTCGGCATGGAGTACGTCGGCTACGTCGAGCCCGACGGGTATGACAAGGTGGTGTTCCGGGGTGACGTGGCGGCCAATGAGTTCGTGGCGTTCTGGCTCCAGGACGGCCGGGTTCTGGCGGGGATGAACATGAACATCTGGGACGTGACCGACCCGATCCGCGAACTCATCCGCTCGAAGCGGGTGGTGAATGTGGACCGGCTGACGGATCCGGCTATCCCCCTCGGCGACGTCTGAGCTGAGCCAAGCGGCCGGAGCCGCCCGTAGCGCACAGTGCCCCCGGAGCGACGCCGCAAAGCGTTGGCCGGGGGCTCTCTATCTCACCGGGCCTGGTCACAAACTCCGAAGGACGGCCTCACACTCCCGGCAACGTCGGTCGTGGAGGAGCGGCGGGTACCACGGCTGTCCCGGTCCTGATGGACGGTACGGCTCGTGCTGCATCGACGTTGTATCGAGCCCGCACAGCGTCCGCGGCCGGGGTCTTCGGGGACGTCGGCATCCGCCGGCGCGGCGTGCACCCAGCGGACCTCCGGGGCGATGTCGACCACGTCCGGCCCGAGCCCGGAGTTATCTGACGGCTCCAGCTCCAACAGGATGATCACGCTGCTAATGATCCCGACCCTGCACTCGGTGGGCAACCTCTGCACGCCGACGGCGGGAGCCACCGTCACACCCTGCGTCGACGGTGCTGAGCGCAGAGCCCCCGACGAAACAGAACGGCCCGTGGCCTTTGGATGTCGCTGCGCCGTCTGCATGTTCGGCCGGCCGCGCCGCGCCCCGCTCGTGTCTAGCTTCGGCGAGTGACCGTACCACAATTCGTACCAGATCGAGCGGTATGAGACAGCCGCTCGCGGTCGCCAGGATCGAGGAACCACCGAATTCCCAGGCTATTCATGCACAGGTCGGCGTGGGTGACTCACGCCAATCCTTACGAAGCAGGGTCATCGGGTCAGGACGCCTACCCGGCGGCAGATCTGATTCGTAGGTCAACAGCACAGAGCCCCCGGGATGACACCGCCAAGCATCTCCGGGGGCTCTGCTGCCCGCTCCCCCGCGCCTCGATAGTGACGCGGAAGAACAATGGCCAGATGATCGGCGCTAAAGGCCGAAGCCGGACATGAGGTTCGGCAGGTTGGGCATGTGTGTAGCCCGACGTTGGAGGAGGTGAACCTTCGCCTCGGGGAGTTCGGCCACGCGCAGCAGCTCACAGCCCTGGTCGCGCTGGTAGTAGCGCGACAGCTCTTCCTGCGCCGCGCCCCGACGCACCCACTGGATGCCGTGGCCGGCCGCGTGGTCGAGGGCCCACCAAGCGAGCAGTCGGCCGAGACGGTGGGGGTTCGGTCGAGTGAAGCTGGTCGTGAGGAAGAGGCTGGACTCGGCACGTTCCGCGTCGGTGAAGCCCCAGGAGGGAAGGGCACTCTCCCGCAGGATCGTCGTGCAGCCGACGATGCCGCGTTCCCGGTGGTCCAGGACCCACACTGGGATGTCGGGGGCGGCGGCCTGGGCTCCGAACTCGTCGGCGGCGTCCTCACACTCCCCAAGGCCTCGATCGGACAGCCAGCGGGACCGCTCACGGATCATGTCCGCGATGGCCACGCTGTCCGCCCCGGTCGCCTCGCGCATTCGGTACACGGGCGTCTCCAATCTGAAGGTTTGTCAGGTGGTCAGCGCATTGTGACTGCCGAGTCGGCCAGGAGCGCGAACACAACCTCCCGGTCCGCACGTTGAGCGGTACCGGAGTCGAGTCGGTCCGCCACGTCGCGCAGTGCCAGGGAGTCGAGAAGGCCGGCGTCGAGCAGGGGTGAGCCCTCCGAGAGTAGCTGCCTGATGCGACGCGCCCCGTGGCGGTTCATGGCGAGGACCATGATGTTGCCGAAGTTCTCCGGGATCGGCGGGCGGGCGATCTCCGGCGCCATCCCGCAGCGGGCGATGCATTCCCTGAGGAGCCGCTTGTCCTCGCGCCAGTCCCTGGGTGTCCACTCGCACAGCCTGACCAACGCGGGCTCGGTGAGCGGGTGCACCGGCCACATGCCGCGCTTGAGGAGCGGCGGTGCCACACCGGCTTTCGCCATGAGCGCCGTCTCGGGGACAACGGCAGCGGGCGCGATTCCCGTGTCGACATCCCGCAGAGCCTCACGAGCGACATCTCCGAGCCACACCGGCAGCTCCGAGAGGGGCGCCCCACGCTGCGGGGCCTCCGCGCTCGTGAAGGCCATCAACTCGTCACCTCCGATGCCCGTGAACACCGTCCGAATCCCGTGCTGCTCCAGCCGGGCGTGAAGGGTGTCGACGGCGTCAAGGTACAGGTCTCCGTAAGGGGACACGGGAACCTGGTGGGAGTAGATCGAGTCCGGTGCGTACGGGAGGTGGTCCACTGCGTTCACGGTCACGTCGGCCCATCCGCGGTCGATGTGGTCGATCACGGTCCGGCGCCGGCGGGCCTGCTGCGTTCCCTGCGCGCGGGAGAGGATCAGGGCTGCCGCGACGACGCCAGCTCCTCGTTCGTCGGCGCCGAGAGCCAGAGCGCTGTTCGTGGAGTCGAGACCGCCCGACAGTTGTACGGCCGTCGAGGTGCCGTCCCACGGTGTCCTGCCGATCGAGCTGCTCAGCAGCCGGTCGAAGGTGTCGACCGGATTCATCCCGTCGCGGAGGGTACGGGCCCGGGAGTGTTCGGCCGGTTCCGGGAACCGGATGGACAACCTGCCGTTCTCATAGCCGGCTTCGGCGCGTTCGGTGAGCTGGTGGACGTCGGCCCAGAACGTCGCGTCGGTGTAGCGCGCCGACAGCGAGATTCGCCGGGAGATCTCCTGAAGGTCCAGGCGCCCGAAATGCCGGCGCAGTCCCAGCAGATCCCACGAGCCGTACAGGGCGTCCGGGCGTGTGGTGAGATACACCGGCGCCGTACCGGCGGTCCCGGTGAGAACGCGGGCGCGACCGCTGGTGCGTTTCGATCATCACCCAGTCGTCGTGGCGGCCACCCGCGAGTTCCTCGCCTTCTGGCTCTCGGACGGCCGGGTGCTCGCCGGGATGAACGTCAACATCTGGGACGTCACCGACCCGGTCCGCGAACTCGTCCGCTCCGCCCGCCCGGTGGACCCGGGCCGCCTCGCCGACCCCGAGGTGCCGCTCGGCGAGGCGTGAGGCGCGGACATGCAGGACGCAGCGGTCACCGACACCGAGGCGCAGCAGCCCGACCCGGTACCGGTACACCCGCAGCCGTCACCGCCGGGCTCACCGCCGCGCCGACCGGCCCTCAGGCGTACTCGCGCAGGCGCGGGCGGACGCCGATGGCGGTGAGCGCCAGGGCGGCGGCGAGCAGGGCCGCGCCGATGATCGCCGTCACCGCGTCGAGGTCGTCGTCCGTCGTCGCGACGGCCCGGTCCATGGCCTTCTGGTTGATCGCCTGCACGTCGTCGAGGGCGGCGGCCAGGCGGGCGAAGTCGGCGTTGGACTCGCCGGGGGCGGTGCCGGTGTCGTAGGCGATCGCCTCCTTGAGGCGGCCGGCCGTGTTGAGGTCGCGGATCTTGTGGTCGTCGCGCTGGTAGTCCTGGAAGGTGGCCAGCACCCGCTCGGCCGCGTCCTGTTCGCCGGCGAAGGTGATGTTGTGCAGCTCGTCGCCGAGGAAGCCGCCGAAGCCGATGTTCGTGTGGTCGGCCCGGTGGCGGTCGGCGAGCGGGGCGAGGGCGGCGGGGTAGCCGGCCAGGCTGGTGCCGCTGACGCGGGCGAAGGACTGTGCCTTGTCGAAGTAGCTCTGCTCGTACGCGGCCGCCCGGCCCGGGTCGCTGAGGAAACGGCTCTCGTCGGCGTTGAGGTCGTAGGCGGTCGCGCGGGCGCGGCTGAGCGCGATGACCGAGTCGTAGGCGTCGTGCTTGGCGACGACGAGGTTCCGGTCGGCCCGGTTCACCAGGGCGACGCCGCCCACCAGCCCGACGAGGGCGAGCCCGGTGGCGGCGGCGACCGGCAGGTTGAGCACGCGCCGGTACCGGACGGCCAGCAGCCGCTGCAGTCCGGCGAGGGCCGCGAGGGTGAGCACGCCGGCGGCGACGATCCACCAGCGGCCGCTGCCGAGGTCGCCGCGCTCGGCGGCGAACCGGCGTTCCACGGTGGCGGCGTTGGCGGCGGTGATGCCGTCCGCGGCGGGCAGGAGGCGCTGGCGCAGCAGGTCGGTCGCGGAGCGGTACGCGGCGAGGGCGTCCGCGGGCGGGCGTCCGGCGGCAGCGTGGGCCTGGTCGTCGAGAAGCTGGGCCTGGGCGACGAGGGCCTCGTAGCGGCCGAGTTCGTCGATGACGGTCTGGACGGCGGTGCGCCCGGCCGGGTCGTCGGCGGTGGCCTCGGCGACCTGCTGGAGGTCGGTGGCGACCTGGTTGCGGCGCTGGTCGTAGGTGTCGAGGCTCTCGCGGCGGGCCTTGGCGAAGTCCGGGTCGGCGCCGTAGAGGAGGAGGTTGGCGGCCTGCGCGTCCATGTCGTTGAGCGCGAAGTACAGGTCGGCGGAGCGGACGACCTGCGGGGCGGCCTGGTGCCCGATGGCGTCGGTGCCGTCGTGCGCGCCGCCGAGGACGGTGGCGGTGACGACGCCGGAGAGGGCGAGGCCGGCGAGGCAGGTGCCGGTGAGGGCGCGGACCAGGCGGGGTGTGGACCACGTTCGGCGTGCGGACCACGCCCGGGGCGCCCGCGGTCTCCAGGGGCGGGGGGCGCGCGGCCCGGCGGGCGGGACGGCCGTGGCGGGCCTCGCCTCCCCGGGCGATTCCGCTGTCCGAACGACGACCGTACCGCTCGACGTACCCGTTGGCATCGCCGCGCGCCCCCTTCACCTGCTTTTCACCGGCTGCCGAAGGTCCCGGAGGAACCGGCCGGGACCCGGGGTCGGCGCGGTCCGCCGACGGGCCCTGCAAGCCCGGCGCCGAACCGTTTCTGCGCAGCTCACGCTAGGCGCGCCCACTGCCCGGCCGGCCGTTCCTGACGACTCCCTGACGCCCGGGGCGGCGATCTTGACGCCACCTTGGCGGGCCCGCTTCGCTCATACGTGCGGGCGGACGCTCACCCTGCCCACCCGGACCGTCCGCCGCGGCACGGCGGCCGGCAGTGCCACCAGCAGCGCGGCGGCCGTGAACAGCGCGAAGTGGCCGCCCTCCGGCCACGGCCCGGACCAGCCCAGCTCGGCGTGCCGGTGCTCGGCGAACGCGTTGCAGCACAGCCAGGCCGCCACCCCGATCACCGGCGCCGCCGACGGCCGGGAGAACACGCCCGTCAGCCCGCTCAGCGCCACGTACGCGGTCAGGGCGAACCAGCCCGAGTGCAGCTCCCCCAGCGCACCGAGGCCGAGCGCCAGCGCGCCGCCGGCGACGAGCGCCACGGTGCCGGAGACCGCCACCGCCAGCCGGTCCACGACCGGGCGGTAGCGCCGGCCGCCGGGGCGCGCCGAGTACATCCGCACGGGCAACTACCCCTTCATGGCCACGAGTTCAGGAGCAGGACCGATCGGCAGGTGCCACCGGGTGCGCCGGTGCAGGGCCTCCAGCTCGCGCTGGAGCGGCGGAGTCGGGACGGCCAGCACCGGGCAGCCGGCCTCGCGCAGGCAGTACGCCGCGACGGCGCGACGGAAGCGGCGGCGCAGCAGGCCACCGCCGTGCCCGAGGACGAGGAGGTCGTCGGGCCGGTCGGCGACGTGGACGAGCGCCGCGCCGGTCTCGCCGCGGACGACCACCGGACGCACCGGCACCCCGGGGTCTGCACCCGCGAAGGCCGCGTCGAGCGCGTCGCGCAGCCGCTGGTCGGCGGCGGCGCGGGCGGCGGAGAGCAGCGGCGGGCAGGGCGAGCGGCGGTAGCCGAGCTCGCCGCCCGGCGGCTCCCAGGCGAGCACCGGCACCAGCGCGGCGCCGGTGCGGCGGGCCTCGGCGGCGGCCCGGTGCAGCGCCGCGAGACTCCCCAGCGACCCGCTGACGCCGACCACCACCCTGGGGGTGTCGCTGTCCTCGTACCGCCGGTTGCCGTGCATGGTCCGTCCTCGTGTCCGTCGTTCGCAGGTTTCGCGTCGGATTCCAGCCAATCGCCGGGACGGCCCTTTGGCACGTTTCTTAGCGCTTCCCTGACGCCTTCGATGGCCATCCCAACGCGGTCCATACGCCAGCCGAACGGAGGAAGCGGAGCCCGTCTCACCAAGGAATCATCAGGGCGGGCCCGGAACCGCCAGGCCGGCGTGAAGAACTGCTCGTGCACTGGTCGGGCCCGGCCGTCGGCCGAGCACCTCACCCCGGCGCGCGGGGCAGGTCCAGGATGTAGGCCGTGCCGCCGCCCAGTGCGGGTTCGGCGGTCAGCTCGCCGTTCATCGCCTCGACGAAGCCCTGGGCCACCGTCAGGCCCGGGGCGTCCGGGGCCGGGCCGGGGGCGGTGACTCGGACGTGGACCCGGGCGCCCACCGCGCCTGCGTCGACCACGGCCGGGCGGGCCGCCGCCGCGAGGACGTCCGTGACCGCCCGCTCCAGCAGCCCGGGGTCGGCGAGCACGCGCGGCAGCCCCTCCGGCAGGTCGGCGCGCACCCCCGGCGGCGAGGAGGCCGCCGCCGCGGCCACCACCCCGCCGACGGCCGTCGGCCGCAGCACCACCGGCGTCACTCCGGCCCGCAGCCGGTTGAGGTCCAGCAGGTCGGTCACCAGCCGTTCCATCCGCTGCGCCTGTGCGCCGATCCGCCCGCCCTCCGGCGCAGGCAGCCGGGCGGCCTCCCGGCGGACGGCGGCGAGCGGCGCCCGCAGGTCGTGGCCGACCGCCTCCAGCAGGGCGGTGTGCAGGGCGTCGGCGTGGGCGAGGGTCTCGGCGGCGGAGGCCTGCGCGGCCAGCCGCTCGCGCTCGCGGGCCAGGCGCAGCTGGGTGACGTACGGGCCGAGCAGGCGGGTGTCCTCCTCGGTCAGCGCCGGGCCGCGCAGGGCGAGGACCGCGTCCCGGTCGAGCTCGACGGTGAGCGAGGCCTCGTCGGGGCGCAGCGGGACGGCGGCGCCGGAGGCGGCGGCGGGCTGCCAGAGCGGGCCGGTGCGGATGAGGACGACGGCGCCGTCGAGGCCGAAGACCTGGCGCAGGTCGGCGACGAGTTCGGGCAGGGCGCGGGCGCCGGACTCGACGGTCGCGCCGGCCAGCCGGGCGAGTACGGCCGCCTCGGCGCGGGCGCGGTCGGCCTGTTGGCCGCGGCGGGTGAGGCCGTCGATGAGGTGGGCGAGGATGCCGGCGACGGCGAGGAAGAGGAGCAGGGCGGCGAGGTCGGCGCCGCGGTCGACGGCGAGGCTGTGCCAGGGGTTGGTGAAGAAGTAGTCGGCGGCGAGCGCCCCGGCGGCGGTGCTGCCGGCGGCGGGCAGCAGGCCGCCGAGGCGGGCGGTGGCGGCGACGGCGAGGAGGAGGCAGAGCAGGGCGCCGGGGAGCGCGAGGGAGGTCCGCAGGGGGGAGAGCGCCCAGGCGAGGGCGGCCGTGCCGGCGGGGCCGAGCAGCCAGGCGAGGCGGCGGCGGGGCAGCGGGACGGCGGCCGGGCGGCGGCGCCGGGGTGCGGGCGGCACGGCGAGGAGGCCGGGTTCGGGCGGGGGCAGGACGCGGACGTCGATGGGGCCGGCGAGCCGGATGACGCGGTTGATGACGGAGCCGGTGGCGAGTTCGCGCAGACGGCTGCGGCTGGTGGGGCCGAGCAGGAGCTGGGTGGCGCTCTCGGTGCGGGCGAAGTCGACGAGGGTGCGGGCGACGTCGTCGCCGCTGACTTCGACGTAGGTGCCGTGGAGTTCGCGCAGGAGGGTGCGCTGGTCGGCGAGGGCGGGGGGTTCGCGGATCGCGAGGGCGTCGTCGGGGCGGACGTGGACGCCGATGAGGTCGCCGTGGACGCGGGTGGCGGTGCGGGCGCCGCGGCGGATGAGGTGCTCGCCCTGGGGGGCGCCGTTGAGGGCGACGACGATGCGCTCCTTGGTCTCCCAGGGGGCGCGGATGCCGTGCCGGGCGCGGTAGTCGGCGAGTTCCTCCTCGACGCGGTCGGCGAGCCAGAGCAGGGCGAGTTCGCGCAGGGCGCCGAGGTTGCCGGCCCGGAAGTAGTGGTCGAGGGCGACGTCGACGCGGTCGGGCGGGTAGATCTCGCCCTGGGCCATGCGCGAGCGCAGCGCCTGCGGGCTGAGGTCCACGAGTTCGATCCGGTCGGCGCCGCGGACGACGTCGTCGGGGATGTGCTCGTGCTGGGCGACGCCGGTGATCTGCTCGACGACGTCGTTGAGGCTCTCCAGGTGCTGGATGTTGAGGGTGGTGGCGACGTCGATGCCGGCGTCGAGGAGTTCGCGCACGTCCTGCCAGCGCTTGGTGTGGCGGCTTCCGGGGGCGTTGGTGTGGGCGAGTTCGTCGACGAGGGCCAGGGCGGGGCGGCGGGCGAGGACGGCGCCGGTGTCGAGTTCGGTGAGGTCCATGCCGCGGTAGGTGGTCCGGCGGCGGGGCAGCACGGGGAGGTCGCCCAGCTGCCGCTCGGTGCCGCGCCGCCCGTAGGTCTCGACCAGGCCCACGACGACGTCGGTGCCCTCGTCGCGCAGCCGACGGCCCTCGGCGAGCATGGCGTAGGTCTTGCCGACCCCCGGCGCCGCCCCCAGGAACACCCGCAGTCGTCCGGTCACGCGCTGCCGTCACCTCCTTCCGGTCCATGGTCGTCCAGGGCGGCACGCCGCGCGAGACGACCACCCCGACCTGCGGTTTTGCGGCAAGCAACAGGCCGCATCCGAAATCCGAGGTGACGGATCGTCTTGGTGCGGCACCGGCTCGCGGCGACGGATTGCCAGGCCGTCCGGTCGGCGCTGCCGGAGCTGGAGACGGCCGCCGCGACGGCCCCCGGAACCGCCCGCTCCCACTGAGACCGCATGGTGCTATCGTCAGTAGCACCATGTTGCTGAAGCTGGACATCGGCGACGCCCGCCCCCTGCACGAGCAGGTGGCGGGCGCGATCCGTCGGGCGATCGCCGAGGGCGAGTGCGCCCCCGGTGACAAGCTGCCGCCCGCCCGGGACCTCGCCCGGGCCCTCGGCGTCAACACCAACACCGTCCTGCGCGGGTTGCGCGCCCTGCGCGACGAGGGGGTGCTGGAGTTCCGCCGCGGCCGCGGCATCACGGTCGCCGCCGACGCCGATTCGCGCGCCGAACTGGTGGACCGCGTACGGGAGTTGATCGCGGACGCGGCCCGCGCCGGCTACAGCAGGAACGATCTCGTGGACCTGATCAGGGGGATGCCGTGAAGGACTCGGAGCCTTCAGAGCCTGTAGTAACGCAGCCTGTAGGAACGGAGCCTGTGACAGCAGGCCGCAAGCCACGCCGGGGAGGGCTCTGGGCGAGCGCGGTGTTCTCACTCGGCGTGCTGGCGCTGCTCGTCGCCCTCCCGCTGGCGGCGCACCACCGGCTGCCGGACCCGGTGGCCACGCACTGGAGCGGCAGCCGGCCCGACGGCTCGATGTCGCTGACCGCCGCCGCGCTGTTCCCGGCGGCGGTCTGGCTGGGGCTGGTGCTGCTCGCCGCCGTCGTCCGCCACTTCCAGGGCCGCCAGGCCCCGGGCGCGCCCGGGGCGATCCTGGCCTCCGGCGGGGTGCTGCTGACGGGCGCGCAGGCGTCGATCGTGCACGCCAACATCGACCGGACGCGCTGGCAGGACGCCGCCTCGATGGACGCCTGGGTGATCGTCATCGTCCTGGCGACCGGCGCCGCGGGCCTGGCCACCTGGTTCGCGACCCGCACGCCCGTCGCCGCCCGCGCCGCTGCCACCGGCACCGGCACCCCGCGGCGCGGCCCGGTCATGACGGTCCCGGCCGGCGAGCAGGTGGTCTGGCTGTCCCGCACCTCCAACGTGTGGCTGCAAGTCATCGCCGCCGTCCTCGCCCTCGGCGCCGCCGGCACCGCGCTGGCGGGAGCGACCGGGGTGACCGCCCCGCACTGGACGCTGACGGTCTCGCTCGCGCTCCCGTCGCTGGCCGTCCTCGTCTGCTCCTCCGTGCAGGCCCGGGTGACGCCGAAGGGCCTGGACGTCGGCTTCGGCCCGTTCGGCTGGCCCAAGCGGCACTGGTCCCCGGCGGACATCGACGCGGCGGGCGCCGAGCAGCGCACTCCCGCACAGGCCGGCGGCTGGGGCTACCGGGTGAGCGGCCCGGGCACCACCGTGATGCTCCGCAGCGGCACCTGCCTGGTCGTCCACGACCGCCACGGCCGCCGGTTCGCGGTCAGCGTCGACGACGCCGAGCGCGGGGCCGCACTGCTCAACTCACTCGCCGCCGGGTCCCGCACACCGTCCTGACCCGAGTCGTGCGGCCGTCCGCCACCCGGCGCCGTCCGGGTGGCGGGCCCGCCCGCTTGCGGTCAGGCTGGAGCGCGGCCGGGCAGGTTCGGCCACGTCCGATCAGCCGGTGCCGGTCGGACGGCACGGCGGCGAGACGCGGACGGGCGGTGGTGCGGGTGGCCGGCGACGGCGGATTCCCGTCGCGCGGAGTGTGGCACCGCCCCGCACTGCGTTGGGTGGACGTCCTGGTCGCCGCCGCGCTCGTGGCCCTGCTCTACGGGCTGCTGCGCCTCGCCCCCTCGCTCAACGCACCCTTCCTGCCCGACCAGGCCCCCGCCACCGTCTCCACCGATCCGGCCAACCTGCCGTTCTACGCGGTGCGTTCACTGCTGCGGATGTTCGCCGCACTGGTCGCCTCGGTGCTCTTCACCTTCGTCTACGCCACCGCCGCGGCCCGCATGCGCCGCGCGGAGAAGGTGCTGCTGCCGGTCCTGGACATCCTCCAGTCGGTCCCGGTCCTCGGCTTCCTGTCGATCACCGTCACCGCCTTCATCAACCTCTTCCCCGGTTCCACCCTCGGCCTCGAATGCGCGTCGATCTTCGCCATCTTCACCTCGATGGCCTGGAACATGACCTTCGCGTTCCACTACTCGCTGACCAGCCAGCCGCGCGAACTCGACGAGGCGGCCCGGGTGATGCGGCTGACCAAGTGGCAGCGGTTCTGGCGGCTCGACGTGCCGAGCGGCATGATCCCGCTGGTCTGGAACGGCATGATGAGCTTCGGCGGCGCCTGGTTCTTCCTCGCCGCCTCCGAGTCGATCAGCGTCCTCAACCACCACTACGCCCTGCCCGGCATCGGCTCCTACGCGGCCACCGCCATCGCGGCCGGCGACCTCGGACAGGTCGGCATCGCCATCGGCGTGATGATCGTCCTGGTGATCGGTGTCAACGTGCTGTTCTGGCGGCCGATGACGGCCTGGTCCGAGCGGTTCCGGGTGGAGGAGTCGCAGGCCGCCGACCGGCCGCGCAGCGTCGTCCTCGACCTGCTGCGCCGCTCCAGCCTGCCGGAGCTGGTCGCCCGGCCGCTGCGCCCGGTCGGGCTCGCGCTGGACCGCGGCACGCGGGTCTTCGGCCTCGCCGAGCACCCGCTCTCGCGCACCGCCGTCCGCGAGCGCACCGGGGACGCGTTCTTCGCGGGCGCCGTCGCCGCGGTCGTCGTCCTCGGCGCCTGGCGGGCCTTCGACTACGTCCACACCACCGTCGGGCTCGGCGAGTTCGGCCACGCCTTCGCGCTCGGCGCGGCCACCTTCGGGCGCGTGGTGGTGCTGCTCACGGTGACGACCGTCGTGTGGGTGCCGATCGGCGTCTGGATCGGGATGAACCCGAAGGTCACCCGCTTCGCCCAGCCGGTCGTCCAGGTGCTCGCCAGCTTCCCGGCGAACTTCCTCTTCCCGTTCGCCACCGCCGCGTTCGTCGCCCTCGGGATCTCGCTGAACCTCGGGGCGATCCTGCTGATGGCGCTCGGCGCGCAGTGGTACATCCTGTTCAACGTCATCGCCGGCGCCTCCGCGATCCCCAGCGACCTGCGCGAGGCGGTGACCGGCTTCCAGGTCCGCGGGCGGCTGCGCTGGCGCGCGTTCATCCTCCCGGCCGTCTTCCCGTACTACGTCACCGGCGGGATCACCGCCGCCGGCGGCGCCTGGAACGCCTCGATCGTCGCCGAGGTCGTCGACTACGGCTCGCACCACCTCACCGCCGACGGCCTCGGCGCCTACGTCGCCGACGCCACCGGCACCGGGGACTTCCCGAAGATCCTGGTCGGGGTGATCGTCATGAGCGTCTACGTCGTCGCGCTCAACCGCCTGCTCTGGCGCCGGCTGTACCGCCTCGCCGAGACCCGCTACGCGCTCTGAGGGGTGACCGCCGTGACCACCAGCACCCGCACCACGATCGTCGAGGCCACCGGCGTCACCAAGACCTTCACCACCCCGGACGGGCGGGCGCTGCCGGTGCTCGACGACATCGGCCTGCACCTGGCCGAGGGCGAGATCGTCGCGTTGCTCGGCAAGTCCGGCTCCGGCAAGTCCACGCTGCTGCGCTGCCTGGCCGGCCTGATCTCGCCGTCCTCCGGCACCGTGGCCTACCGGGGCACGCCGCTGCGGGCCGCCAACCCGGGGGTGGCGATGGTGTTCCAGTCCTTCGCGCTGCTGCCCTGGCTCACCGTCCAGCAGAACGTCGAACTCAGCCTCCAGGCGCGCGGGGTGGGCGAGGAGGAGCGGCGGGAGCGGGCGCTGCGGGCGATCGACCTGATCGGCCTGGACGGCTTCGAGGGCGCCTACCCCAAGGAGCTGTCCGGCGGGATGCGCCAGCGCGTCGGCTTCGCCCGGGCGCTCGTGGTCGAGCCGGACGCGCTGTTCATGGACGAGCCGTTCTCCGCGCTGGACGTGCTGACCGCGGAGAACCTCCGCTCCGAGCTGGTCGGGCTGTGGGAGGGGCACGAGGCGCCGGTCAAGTCGATCCTGATCGTCACCCACAACATCGAGGAGGCGGTCCTGCTCGCCGACCGGATCCTCGTGCTGTCCAGCAATCCCGGCCGGATCCGCTCCGAACTGACCGTCGACCTGCCGCGCCCGCGCGACCGCCGCACCCCGCGGTTCGAGGCCCTCGTCGACACCGTCTACGGCATCCTCACCGGCCGCGAGGAGCAGCCCGCCGCCGAACCCGCCGCCCGCCAGGCCACCCCGGTCACCACCCCGCTGCCGCCGGCCAGCGTCGGCGGGCTGGCCGGTCTGCTGGAGATCCTGCTCTCGATGGGCGGCGAGGAGGGCCTGGCCGAGATCGCGGACGAACTCAACTTCGAGGTCGACGACCTGCTGCCGCTGGTCGACGCCGCCGTGCTGCTGGGGCTGGGGGCGACTTCGGCCGGGCGCCTCGCGATCACCGCCACCGGGCGCGAGTTCGCCGCCGCCGACATCCTCACCAGCAAGCAGCTGTTCGCCCGCAACGCCGCCCGGCGCGCGCCCCTCGTGCGCGCCATCGTCCAGTCCCTGGCCGCCACCGAGGACCACAAGCTCCGCGAGGACCTCTTCCTCGACCTCCTGCGCGGCGGCTACGACGCCGAGGACGCCCGGCGTCAGCTGGAGACGGCCATCGACTGGGGCCGCTACGGCGAGCTGTACGACTACGACGCGGACGACGCCGAGTTCGTCCTGGAGCCGGGCGCGGAGGCGGCGCTGTAGTCCCGCCAGTCCTCCGAAAACCGTGGCTGGTCCTCACCCGACGGCCCATACTTCCACCATGCCAAGCGAGTTGAGATACGAGCCGCCGCTGCGCCTGCCCGCCGTCGTCACCGACCGCTGGGGCCGTGTGGACACCGTCCTGGTCAACGACGGGCAGACCTTCACCCTGCTGTTGCGGGGCAACCGGTACGAGGGCGAGAGTCTCGACTCCCTCGAACTCGTCGGCGGGCTCGACGAGAACGCGCTGCCGCCCGACCTGACCCGCCTCGACGAGCTGTGCTCCTGCACGATCGAGTGGAGCACCCCCCTCCAGGTGACCGGCCCCGGCGCGGGCCCCCGGCCCGGCGTCCTGCGCGCCCGCCTGGTCCTCGGCGACCCCGACCCCGACGGCAGCGTCGACGCCCTGCACGTCACCCTCGAACTCGACCTCCCGGAGGACGGCGGCACCGTCACCTCCGGCAGCCCGTGGGAGGACATGGAGGACGCGCTCCTCGACCTGCAGCGCCGACTCCCGCCCGGCACGGGCCTCCTGGCCTGCATCTCGTGCGCGTTCTCCGACTACTCCCCGGCCGGCTCCGGCTTCATCGGCTCGCTGGCCTGCTTCCGCGACGCCAAGGACGCCTACCGCACCGTCACCGGCAAGGCCGACATCTTCCGCCTCTGGGACCGCCGCACCGGCTTCGCCCAGGAGACCTTCCACTGCGCGGAGTTCGAACCCCGCCACCCGGGCACCGGCTACCGGGGGTAGGGCGGGGCGCCGCGGGCGCGGGTGCGCGCGGCCCGTGGTGGTACACCCGCGCGGCGCTGCCGGCCCCGGTCGACCGGGGCGTACCGCTTCTTCAGCGCGAGGCGCGGTGTCACCGCCGGGCCCGTGGAAACCGCCCGATCCGGTGGTGTGGGCTCATGAACGGTCGTGGGTACAACAGTTGCAGCGCCGAGCGTCAAGGAGGCGTTCATGAGCCACGACTGGCGTACCGACAGAAACCCGTCACGTGATCCGTCCGACTCGCAGGACGAGCGGACCGTCACCTTCCTCCGTCTCGGCGTCGGGCTGATCGGCATCCTGCTGCCGATCGCGCTGCCGCTGGGGAACTGGCTGTTCGCCGAGCTCAGGGGGCTGAGCACAGCCGGATCCTGGCCGGCGTCGATGAGCGGCGCCTACTACAGCAGCACGCGGAACATCCTCGTCGGCAGCCTCTGCGCGCTCGGGGTGTTCCTCGTCTGCTACCGCTTCGACCGCCGGGACGACCGGTGGAGCACGGCGGCCGGGGTGTGTGCGCTCGGCGTCGCGCTGTTCCCGACCACGTCCGCGGACCCGACGGGGCTCCAGAGGGCGGTCGGGGTGGTCCACCTCGTCCTCGCGGGGCTGCTGTACGTCGTGCTGGCGCTGTTCTCGATCCGCTCGTTCCGCGACCCGCGGTACGACCGGCGGCCGTGGGTCGCCCGGGGCTACCTGGCGGCCGGCGTGCTGATCCCCGCACTGCTCCTGCTCGCCGTCGCCGCCGCGCTGACGCACGTCGGGGCGGACTGGACGATCCGGCCGGTGTACCTCTGCGAATGGCTCGCGACGTGGGCCTTCGGTGCCGCCTGGACGGGCGCCGCGGTCGAACTCGCATCCGCCGCGGGGCTGTCCGGGCGGCCGTCCGCCGTCACACCGGCTGCGGACCCGGCGCCGCAGTAGCGGACGGGCCGTCGGGCACCCGGCCGAGGAAGGCCGCCGCACGCGGGCCCCACGTGTGGATGTCGTCGGGATCCCGGGAGATGTGGAGCTCGGCGGCGGGCAGCAGTTCGGCCAGGGCCCCGGCGGTTTCGGCGGGGTGGCCCGGGTCGCCCTCCCAGGCGAGGATCAGGGTGGGATGCGGCAGCGTCCGCAGGGTCGCGGGGTCCGGCAGGTCGCTCGCGGCGGCCGCGCGCAGGACGGCCGGGGCAAGGGCGATGTACGCGGGCGTGGCGGTCAAGCGCTGACCGGGCCTCCCGGCGGACCGCTCACGGCCGGGCCGCCGGGACCAGGCCCGCCTCGTAGGCGAGGATGACCAGCTGCACCCGGTCCCGGGCGTCGAGCTTGGCGAGCAACCGGGTCATGTAGGTCTTGACGGTGGCGATGCTGAGCACCAGCTCGGCGGCGATCTCGGTGTTGGACAGGCCCCGGCCGACCAGTGTCAGGATCTCGCGCTCCCGCCCGGTGATCGCGGCGAGGCGCGGGTGCTCGTCGGCGAACGCCGCGGCGGGCGCGGCCCGCCCGGCGGAGGGCCCGGCCCGCCTTGCCGGTGTGGCCTGCTCCACGAAGGTGGAGATCAGGCGGCGGGTGACGCTCGGCGCGATGAGCGCGTCCCCCGCCGCGACCACCCGCACGGCGCCGAGGATGTCGTCCAGGGCCATGTCCTTGACCAGGAACCCGGACGCCCCGGCGCTCAGCGCCGCGTACACGTGGTCGTCGTCGTCGAAGGTGGTGAGGACGACGACCCGGGTCGGCCCGCCGGCGGCGGTGACCAGGCGGGTGGCCTCGATGCCGTCCGTGCCGGGCATCCGGATGTCCATCACGACGACGTCCGGCCGCAGTTCGGCGGCCAGCCGGACGGCCTCGGCGCCGTTGCCGGCCTCCCCGACCACCTCGACGTCGTCCGTCTCCGCAATCACCATCTCCAGCGCGGCCCGGACCAGCGGCTGGTCGTCGGCCAGCACGACGCGGATCACCGCCCCGCCTCCGCCCGCAGGGGCAGCCGGGCGGCGACCCGGAACCCGCCGTCGGGGCGCGGCCCGGCGCTGAACTCGCCGTGCAGCAGCGCGACCCGCTCGCGCAGCCCGGCGAGGCCGAAGCCGCTGCCCGGGGCGATGGCGTGGCCGCGGCCCGCAGTGGTGCCGTGGCCGCGGCCCCGGTCGGTGATCTCGACGGACACCTCGTCCTCCTTCGTACGGTCGACGGAGACCCGGCACGCGCGCGCGTCCGCGTGCCTCACCACGTTGGTGACGGACTCCTGGATGATGCGGAACACCGCGAGGTCCAACTCGGGCGGCAGCCGGCCCTGTTCGCCGAGACGCCGGACCTCGACCTCGACCCCGGCGGCGGTGGTCGCGGCGGCCAGCCGGTCGAGGTCGGCCAGGCCCTGCGGCGCGGTGGCCGACACCTCTCCCTCGGCCTGGCGCAGCGCGCCGAGCATCCGGCGCAGCCCGGCCAGGGTCTCCCGCCCGGCGGCCTCGATCTCGCCGAGCGCCTCCTTGGCCCGCTCGGGCCGGGTGTCGATGACCCGGCGGGCGGCGCCGGCCTGGAGGGCGACGATGCCGATGCTGTGCGCGACGGTGTCGTGCATCTCGCGGGCGATCCGAAGGCGTTCGTCGGTGACGGCCTGCGCGGCGGCCCGGGTGCTCAGCGCCCCGGCGTGCTCGCGGTTCTGCCGCACCGAGCGGCCGACCAGCCAGGCGACGAGGGCGAGCAGCGCGGCGCCGTCGGCGGAGCCGATGTGGGTGCCGGTGAAGATGCCGACGGTGTTTCCGTGGACGAGACCGATGTGCAGCACGAGGAGCGTCATGACCAGCGCGAACGCGAGCCGGGAGGTGCGGCGCGGCGCGGCGGCGGTGATCAGGCAGAGCGCGGTGTAGACGGCCAGCAGCGAGAGCGGGGGCACCTGGACGTCCGCCCGCCAGCCGTCGGTCTCCGTCCAGGCGGCGATGAACAGCAGCGCGACCGAGAGCACCGGCAGGCGGCGCACCAGCGCGGCTCCGGCGAAGGCCACCGCGGTGTCGAGCAGGGTGAAGGCCAGGCCGCCGTGCGCGGCGGCGCCGTCGTGGTACCGGGCGGAACCGCCCAGCAGGACGGCCGGGTAGGCGGCGGCCACGCACCAGGCGAGCCCGACCCACACCTCGGGCGGGACGCGCCGGAACAGGGGCGGAGAGGGCGTCGCGATCACGAGGATGATCGTATCGACGGTGCGCCGGCCGGTCATCGGACCGTGGTTGTACGACCGGGGGTGACGGCCCGTACGGCTGGGGTTGACAGCCCGTACGGCCGGGAGTGACGGACCGGGTCACACGGTGTCAGCGCTGGTCCGATGTGGCGGCGGGCCCCGTCCCGGCACTGTGGTGCCCATGATCGAAGTCACCGAGCTGACCAAGCGCTACGGCCGCCGGACGGCCGTCGACCACCTCACCTTCACCGTCCGCCCCGGCCACGTCACCGGCTTCCTCGGCCCGAACGGCGCCGGCAAGTCCACCACCCTGCGGATGATCCTCGGGCTCGACGACCCGACGAGCGGCACCGCGACCGTCGACGGGCGGCCCTTCCGGAGCCTGCCACGCGGCCTGCGGCACGTCGGCGCCCTGCTCGACGCCGCCGACGTCCACGGCGGTCGCATCGGCCGGGCGCACCTTCGGGCCCTGGCCCGCAGCAACGCGATCCCGCTCGGGCGGGTCGACGAGGTGCTGCGCGAGGTCGGCCTGGCCGACGCGGCGCGCCGCCGGATCGGCGGGTACTCGCTCGGCATGCGCCAGCGGCTCGGCATCGCGGGCGCCCTGCTCGGCGACCCGCCGGTGCTGCTCTTCGACGAGCCGCTCAACGGCCTCGACCCGGAGGGCGTCCTGTGGGTGCGCGGCCTCTTCCGCCGTCTGGCCGCCGAGGGGCGGACGGTCTTCGTCTCCAGCCACCTGATGAGCGAGATGGAGCACACCGCCGACCGCCTGGTCGTGATCGGCCGGGGCCGGCTGATCGCCGACGACAGCCTCGCGGGGTTCTCCGCCCGGGCCGGCCGGTCGAGCGTGACCGTCGGCGCGGCCGAACCCGGCCGGCTGACGGGCGTGTTGACGGACGCGGGCGCCACCGTCCGCCCCGGCCCGGACGGCAGCCTCGCCGTCACCGGCCTGGACGCCACCCGGATCGGCGAACTCGCCCTGGATCACCGCCTGTTGCTGCACACCCTGACCACCCGCGGCGCCTCCCTGGAGGAGGCGTTCATGGAACTGACCGCCGACAGCGTCGAATACCTTGCCGGAGAGCCCCGTTGAGCACCATGACGCACACCGACAGCGCTACCCGTGTCACTACCGAGCCGCGCCCGCGCTTCCGCGACCTCCTCGCCGCCGAATGGATCAAGTTCTGGTCGCTGCGCTCGATCCCCTGGGTGCTGCTCCTCGGCGCCGCCGTGACCGTCATCGCCGCCGTCAAGAACGCGACCTACACGTACGACCACTACACCCCAGGTCCGGCGGCGAGCTACGTCCAGCCGGCCCTCGACTCCGCGTTCAGCGCCATCGGTGCCGACGTGGTGATGCTGGTCGCGGGCGGGCTCGGCGCGTTCGTGGTGGTCGGCGAGTACGCCAGCGGCCTGATCCGGGCGAGCCTCGCGGCCGTCCCCGACCGGCGCGCGTTCCTGCTCGCCAAGGCCCTCGTGCTGACGGCCGTCACGCTCGGCTGGGGCGTCGCCGTCGCGGGCACCGCCTTCGGGGTCGCGCAGGCGATCCTCGCCGGCCAGGGCATCGGGCTGCCGATCACCGATCCGGGCGCCTTCCGGTTCGTCGCGGCGGCCGCGCTGTTCGCGCCGGTCTGCGCGCTGGTCGGCCTCTGCCTCGGCGTGCTGATCCGGCACACCGCGGCGAGCGTCGTGAGCACGATCCTGATGCTCTTCTTCGTGCCGTCCTTCTTCACCGACACCTACCACTGGTCGGCCGACATCGAGCACGGCCTGCCGTTCACCGCCTGGCGCACCCTGGCCGCCGTCGACCTGACGAACCAGCGGGTGTCCGCGTACCCGGCCACGGTCGCGAGCGGCTGGATCACGTTCGCGGTGTGGTCGCTCGCCTCGGTCGTGATCGCCGCGCTCACGATCCGCCGCCGCGACCACTGACGGCCTCCGGAACGGCCGGCCCTCGCGGGGCCCGCCACGTGGGGCGGCGGGCCCCGCGCCTCACTTCCGTCGCCCCGCCGCCAGGTCCGCCAGCGCGATCACCAGAGCCGCCAGGATCAACCCCGCCGCGACCGTCGCCCCCAGCCGGAAGGCCAGCGACCAGTCCGGGTTCCGGCCCTGCACGGACGCGAAGAAGACCGAGCCGACGATCGCGATGCCCGCCGCCGAGCCGACGCGCTGCGCGGTCTGCAGCACCCCGCCCGCGCTGCCGGCCCGGGCCAGCGGCACCTGCTGGAGGGTCAGCGTCTGGTTCGGCGAGATCACCAGCCCGCTGCCCACCCCCGCCACCAGCAGCGGCAGCGCCGTCGCCCAGCCCGTCCACGTCCCCGGGCCCAGCCACACCGCCAGGATCGACGCCGCCAGACCGACCAGCACCAGCACCAGCCCGGCCACCACCAGCCGCCGCCCCAGCCGGGTGACCACCCGCCCGCCGAACGCCGCCGCGAAGGCCGAGCCGACCGCGAACGGCGTGACCGACAGGCCCGCCGCGAGCGCCGAGTAGTGCAGGCCCGTCTGGACGTACAGCGTGAAGATGAAGAAGATCGCGGTGAACCCGGCGAAGTACACCAGCGACAGCGACACCCCCGCCGCGTACGGGCGCACCGCGAACAGCTCCATGTTCACGAGCGGCTCCCGGCGCCGCGCGTAGTACCGCTCCCACGCGACGAACGCCCCCAGCAGCAGGGCCGCCACCGGCAGCAGCAGCCACCGCGCGGCGCTGTGCCACTGCTGCACCTGGACGAACGGCAGCAGCAGCGCCACCGTCCCGGCGCCGAGCAGCAGCACCCCGGCCGGGTCGAAGTCCCGGCGCCCCGCCCGCTCGCCCGTCGGCGCGGGCGCCGGCAGCAGGTGGTGGGCGATCGGCAGGGCCACGGCCCCGATCGGCAGGTTGACCAGGAACACCCACCGCCAGCCGTCCTGCGGCCCGAACAGGTGGATCAGCAGCCCGCCCAGCAGCGGGCCGACGGCCGTCGACACCCCGATCGTCGCCCCGAGCGCGCCGAACGCCCTCCCCCGCTCGGGCCCCTGGAACAGCGTCTGGATGAACCCGGACACCTGCGGCACCAGCACCCCGCCCGCCGCACCCTGGAACAGCCGGGCCAGCACCAGCCAGTCCTGGTCCTGCGCCGCCCCCGCGAGCGCGCTGGCCAGGGTGAACAGCGCGAGCCCGGTCAGGAACACGGCCCGCCGGCTGTGCGCGTCGCCGAGCCGCCCGGCCGGGACGAGCACCAGGCCGAAGGCGAGCGAGTAGCCGCTCACCACCCACTGCAGCCCGCTCTCCGACATGTGGAGCCCGGTGCGGACCGTCGGCAGGGCGACGTTCACGATGCTGACGTCCAGCAGCGTCATGAACCCGGCCACCAGGCACACCGCGAGCGCCTGCCAACGCCGTGCCTCGGCCCGCCCTCCGACGGCGGAGGCGCCGGACGGGGACGGCAGGGGCGCGGCGTTGTTGGTGGGATCGGGGTTCATGGGCAGCCTCTTCCGGACGTCCGGAGCCCGTCCTCGGCACTCATCCTCGCCCCGCCCGACCGCGGGGTCCACCCGGCTCACCCGGACGGCCGAACCGCCGCGCGGCGGGTCCAGGACCCCTATCCGCCCGGGGCCTCGGCGTCACAGCGGCCTCCAGGCGTGCGGCGCAGGTCCGGCGCCGTCGTCCCCGGCCGCGTCCTCCAGCATGCCGTTCCAGACCGCGTCACCCATGAGGCGACGCTGGGTCCTTAAGACGGCGCCGGGAGGCTACGCCTACAGAGCCTTCGCGAGGACGAGTTCGCGGCTGACGCCGTCGTCGAGGAGGTCGCCGAGTTCGTCGGTGTCGGCGAACGCGTTGCGGCGGTAGAGGGCCATCGCGGCGTCGTTGCCGGGCATCACGCTGAGCTTGAGGGTCCGATGGCCCTGGGTGGTGGCCCATCCGGCGATCTCGGCGATGAGGCGGTCCCCGACGCCCTGGCCGCGGGCCTCCGGGCCGACCCACATGGAGATCAGTTCGGCGACGGTCGGGTCCTCGTCGGAGGGGACGCCGGTGGCCATGGCGACGGGCCGGCCGTCCAGCACGGCGACCAGGTCGAGCGCACCGGGGATCTCCAGCCGGGAGCGCCAGCGCGCCTCGTGGTCGCCCGCGCCCTGCCAGTCGGCCAGCGTGGACCCGAAGGCGTACGGCGCCTCGGCGAGCGCGGCGAGGCGCAGCTCGCGGAAGACGGGCCAGTCATCCGAAGAAAGGATTCGCAGTTCAAGCATGCTGCGGACCCTGCCGTACCGGACGCCGGAACGGCAAGCCCGTTTTCCCGCGAGAGCCCGCCCGCCCGCAGCATGTACTCGGGACTGAACGGCCGTGTCGTACCGGGCCGGTGAGTCGGCGGCCGTTCGCCGGCGCCGACTCATCCGGTGGTGAAGCCGAAGATCGCGATGAACACCGCCCAGCACAGCGCCACCAGTACGGCGCCTGCCACATGGGTGCGCAGCGACTGCGCCCGGCTGGGCATCAGCCAGAACGCGAGGGACCTGGTCAACAGGGGCATCAGCAGCCACGTCAGGATGCAGACGCTCAACACGTTCGAGATGAACAGGCCGAGATATCCGGGCGCCCCCAGAGCCTTGAGCCAGGGAGCCACCGTGAGGTTCAGGACCGTGACGGTGGGATAGAGGGCCAGGAGCACGACCATGGCTTGCTTCCAGTCGGGCGGAACTCCGCGCTCTGCGTCTGCGTCAAACCCGAACCAGCTGCCGAAAGCGGATCCGATTTTGCGGACGTCATAGGAGACGAAGAAGTCCCGGCCCTCGTCCAGGAGCCGCTCACGCACGGCGGATCCGAGCCAGTCGTCGAGGTGTTGACGGGTATCGAAGCGGAACACGACGACCCACCTGTCCTGGACGCCCTCCACCGGCCGGAACAACTCCGAACCCGTGAAGCCGGGAAACTTCCGCTGCGCCGCCACGGCCTTTTCCTGCCAGCGCACGAAATCCTGCTCCCGCTCGGGCCGCACTTCATGGGAGATCACCGCTGTCACGGAATCGCGGACCGGAGTGCCGCCAACGAGAACTTCCTGGGTGGGGGGCTCCTCGAACAGGGTACGTCCCTGTTCGAGGAGCTCACGGCGCGCATCGGAATCCAGCCACGCTGTCAACTGGTCCAGGCGTGAGAAGCGGAATACCACGACCCACTCGTTTTCGCCGGCGGAACTCGACGGGTACTGCTCGGTGCCCTCGAATCCCTCGAAGCCCCGCACGGTCTCGCTGGTCCGATCCTGCCAGCGCCGGTAGTCGGCTTCGCAGCCCGCACGGACCTTCTGCGAGGTCACGACGGTGGCGACGTCGCTGCGGGAGCCGCGGCTTGCAGGGGAACTCACCCTCACTAGACTAACGAGGAGGAAAAATACGGCGCAAGTTGACGCCTTTGAAGGTTGAGATTTCCTCTTGATTTCACATTGGTCACTCCACGTGATGGATCGAGTGCGGCACTCTCATCGGAGGCGCCGGCCATGGAACACCGGGAATTCATGACCGAGGCGGTCGCGTTGGCCGCCGATTCCGTCGAGCAGGACTGGGGCGGCCCGTGCGGCGCCGCGATCACCCGTGACGGCGAGATCATCATTCGTGGACAGAACGGCGTCCTCCAGGTGGACCCGGCGGCGCACGGCACAGTGGGGACCATCCGGAAGACGGTTTGGGGGCCCCGGTGGATCTGAACACCATCACCTCGGTCGTCGAGGCACCCACCCGTGCGGAGCAGGCGACGTGGCAGCCGGGCGACGCGTGGCTTGCCGGCGGTACGTGGCTGTTCTCCGAACCGCAGCCACAGCTTCGCCGGCTGATCGATCTGAGAGGGTTCGGCTGGCAGCCGTTTCGGATCGACGCACACGGGCTGGAGATCGGCGCGACGTGCACACTGGCGCGGCTCTTCGAGATCAAGGCGCCGGCGGAGTGGATCGCGGCCCCGCTGATCGGCCAGTGCCGTCAGGCACTGCTGGGCTCGTTCAAGGTCTGGAACGAGGCGACCGTGGGCGGCAACCTCTGCCTGTCGCTGCCCGCGGGCCCGATGATCTCGCTCGCCGCTGCACTCGACGGCACCTGCACGATCTGGACGACCGACGGTGCGGAACGGCAGGTCGGGGCAGCCGACTTCGTCACCGGTCCGCAGCGCAACGTGCTGGGCCCCGGCGAGCTACTGCGCTCGGTCACGCTGCCGGCTTCCGCGCTGCGCTGCCGTACGGCTTTCCGCTGGATCTCGCTGACCCCGCACGGCCGTTCCGCGGCACTGGTGATCGGCAGGCGGTCACCCGACGACGGTTCGTTCGTGCTGACCGTGACGGCCTCCACCGTCCGCCCGGTCCGGTTGGCGTTCCACGGGCTGCCCGGGCGGGCCGAGCTCTTCGCCGCTCTGGAACGGGCCGTACCGCCGGAGCTCTACCACCGCGACGTGCACGGAGCGCCGGCGTGGCGGCGGCTCATGACCGTTCGGTTCGCCGAGGAGATCCGGACCGAGCTGTCCGGCAGGCAGGAGAGGTGACGGTCATGAGGATCGAGGTGAACGGCCAGCTCTTCAGCACCCAGCCGCGCCCCGGGCAGTGCCTGCGCACGTGTCTGCGGGACCTCGGCTGGTTCGGTGTGAAGAAGGGCTGCGATGCGGGCGACTGCGGTGCGTGCACCGTGCACGTCGACGGGCGGCCCGTGCACAGTTGTCTCTTTCCCGCGCTCCGCGCGGCCGGCCGCCGGGTGACCACGGTCGAAGGGCTGGCCCGCGAGGGCGAGTTGCATCCGGTGCAGCGGAACTTCCTGGCCGCGCAGGGCTTCCAGTGCGGCTTCTGCACCGCAGGAATGATCATGACGGTGGCCGCTCTGGACCCCGGTCAACAGGAGGACCTCCCCAGGGCGCTGAAGGGAAACCTGTGCCGGTGCACCGGATACCGCTCGATCGAGGAAGCCATCCATGGCGTCGAGCGCATCGAGGAGGACCCGGAAGGGCAGCCGTGCGGGCGGAATCTGCCGGCGCCCGCCGGCCCGCAGGTGGTGACCGGCACGGCCCGCTACACCCTGGACGTCCACGTCGACGGCCTGCTGCACATGAAGGTGCTGCGCTCGCCGCATGCCCACGCCCGGATCACGGCGATCGACACCAGCGCCGCACGTGCCGTTCCCGGCGTGCGGGCCGTGTTCACCCACGAGGACTCACCGCCACGGCTGTACTCGACGGGACGGCACGAGGACCCCACGTTCGACCCCGCTGACACGCTGCTCCTCGACGACGTCGTCCGCTTCCCCGGGCAGCGGGTCGCGGCCGTGGTGGCCGACACCGTGGCCGCCGCGGAGGAGGGCTGCCGCCGGCTGGTCGTCAGCTACGACGTGCTGCCGGCCGTGTTCGACCCTGAGGAGGCGATGACGCCCGGCTCTCCGGTGCTGCACCCGAACAAGGGGACCGCGCAGTACATCGCGGACGCCGGACGCAACATCGCCGCCGAGGTGCACGGGGACATCGGCGACGTCGAGGCGGCCTTCGCGGCGGCCGACGTCATCCATGAGCGCACCTACGTCAGCCAGCGCGTCCAGCACGCGCACCTGGAGACGCACGCCTCGATCGCCTGGCTGGACGAGTCCGGCCGCCTCACCGTGCGGACCAGCAGCCAGGTGCCGTTCCTCACCAGGAACGCGCTGTGCACCCTCTTCGACCTGCCGACGGAGCAGGTACGGGTCCTGTGCGGCCGTGTCGGCGGCGGCTTCGGGGCCAAACAGGAGATGCTCACCGAGGACCTCGTCGCGCTCGCGGCCCTGCGCACCCGGCGGCCCGTGCAGGTGGAGTTCACGCGTGAGGAGCAGTTCACCGCCACCGTCACCCGCCACCCGGTCAGCGTGCACGTCAAGGCCGCCGCTCAGCGCGACGGAACGCTCACGGCGTTGCAGCTGCGGGTGGTGTCCAACACCGGCGCGTACGGCAACCACGCCACCACGGTGGTCCACGGCTGCAACGAGTCGATCGCCGTCTACCGTTGCGCGAACAAGAGGGTCGACGGCTACACCGTGTACACCAACACCGTGCCTTCCGGGGCCTTCCGTGGATACGGGCTCAGCCAGACGATCTTCGCCGTCGAGTCGGCGATGGACGAACTCGCCCGCGCGCTCGACATGGACCCGGTCGCCTTCCGGGAACGCAACGTGATCCGGCCGGGCGATCCCATGGTGAGCTTCAGTACGGAGCCGGACGACGTCGAAATCGGCAGCTACGGCCTGGACCAGTGCCTGGCCGTGGTCGGCGAGGCCCTGCGTCGCGGCGACGGCGTGCCGCTGCCGCCGGGAGAGGACTGGCTCGTCGGACAGGGCATGGCGCTGGGGATGATCGACACGATCCCGCCCCGAGGGCACCGGGCCGATGCACGGATCTCGCTGCTGGCCGACGGTCGCTACGAACTGGCCGTCGGCACCGCCGAATTCGGCCAGGGCACGACGACCGTGCACCGGCAGCTCGCTGCGAGCGTGCTCGGTGCGGATCCCGAGAGCATCCGGATCGTCCACGCCGACACGGACCAGGTCGACCACGACACCGGGGCGTTCGGCTCGACCGGCACCGTGGTCGCAGGGTTGGCGGCCACCCGTGCCGCGGAAGCGCTGCGCGATCGCATCGTCGCCGCCGGCGCCGAGTACGCCGGTGTCGATCCGTCGGACTGTGAGCTCGACGGCGACCAGGCGCGGTGCGGCGACGCGCGGGTCCCGCTCGCCGAGATCGCGACGGCGTCCCGGGCCGCCGGGCAGGAGCTGTCCGCGACCGGGACGAGCGCGGGCTCCCCGCGTTCGGTTGCGTTCAACGTCCAGGGTTTCCGGGTCGCGGTGCATGCCGGGACCGGCGAGATCAGGATCCTGCAGAGCGTCCACGCGGCCGACGCCGGCCGGGTCATCAATCCCATGCAGTGCCGCGGGCAGATCGAGGGCGGCATCGTGCAGGCCGTCGGGGCGGCCATGTACGAATCGCTGGTGCTGGACGAGGACGGACACGTCACCACCGCGACCTTCCGCAACTACCACATCCCGGCGTTCGGCGACGTGCCGCTGCCGGAGGTGTACTTCGCGGACACCGCCGACGTCCTCGGACCGCTGGGTGCCAAGCCGATGAGCGAGAGCCCCTTCACCCCGATCGCTCCCGCCCTGGCCAACGCGGTGCGCGATGCCACCGGGATCCGGTTCGACACCCTGCCGTTGGCGCGCGACCGGATCTGTCTGGCCATCGCCGCCGACCGCGGAACCGGCTGAACCGATGCCGACAGGGAGACGTGGGAGAGGGCGTCAGTCGAGGTCCAGGTAGCCGTCCCGCAGCTCGTCCACCACGCTCTGCCAGAAGTCGTGCTGCTCCAGGTCGAGGCCCAACTTCTCCAGCAGCGCGGTGAATTCGTCCAGTGCCGTCGCGTCGCCGTCGTCGAAGCGCTCCTCCAGCCCGGCCAGCAGGACGAACGCGGCCAGCGCCTGCGGCACCGACTCGGCCACGCACCCCACGTGGCCGGCGGCGTGGTCCCAGCCGTTCGGGTCGTACGCCTCGACCGTGCCGCTGACGCCGTCCGCCATCAGGTGCACCTCGTTGACGAGCCCGACGCAGTAGGCGTAGCCGTCCGGCGGGGTGTCGTCGTCGGGGTAGCGGCGGCCGAATATCTCGTCCGGGTCCGCCTCCCACAGGCCGCGCTCGGGGAGGTCCTCGCCGTCGAACCCGGTGAAGCCGTTCCGGGCGGCCGGGATGCCGATCTCCGTCAGGAACGCACGGGTCCCGGCGTGCTCCAGCCCCTCGGGCAGCGACTCCGGGCTCGGGCGCCACAGGGTGCCCGGGCCGTAGCAGGACTCCAGCCACTCGGCGGTGGGGTTCTTGGCTGCGGCGGGCAACTCGGCGTCAAAAGCGGTGGTCATGGGTGGATCTCCCCCGGTCTGAGCGGTGCAACGGACCCATCCAAGCGCATCGCACCGACAGCAGGCGCTACCGGATCGGCTCCTCCAGGACGGCCATCGCCGCGTTGTGCCCGGGAATGCCGCTCACTCCCCCGCCGCGGACCGCGCCCGCGCCGCACAGCAGCACGTTCGAGTACGCCGTCGCCACGCCCCAGCGGGCGGCGGCAGCGGTCGGATCCCCTTCCGCGTACGGGAAGGAGAGGTCGCGGTGAAAGATGTGGCCGCCCGGCAGGCCGATCTCGCGCTCCAGGTCCAGCGGCGTCCTGGCCTCCACGCACGGCCGCCCGTCCGCGTCCGTCGCCAGGCAGTCGGCGATCGGCTCGGCGAGCACCTCGTCCAGCTGCGCCAGACTCGCCGCCAGCGCGCGCTCCTTGGCCTCGGGGTCGGTGAACAGCCGCGCGGGCGTGTGCAGTCCGAACAGGGTCAGCGTGTGGAGGCCCTGGCGGAGCGCGTCCGGGCCGAGGATCGAGGTGTCGGTGAGCGTGTGGCAGTAGATCTCCGACGGCGGCGCCGAGGGCAGCCGACCGGCCGCCGCCTCACGGTAGGCCGTCTCCAACTGCCGGTAGCTCTCGGCGATGTGGAAGGTCCCGGCGAAGGCGTCGCGCGGGTCCACGGCGGAGTCCCGGAGGGCGGGCAGTCGGCGCAGCACCATGTTGACCTTCAACTGCGCACCTTCCGGCGCCACTTCATGCGACGGCTCGTCGCCGAGCAGCCGGGCCAGAGTGGCCGGGGCGGCATTCACCAGGACCTTTCGGCCCGCCACCACGGACTCGCCGCCCTCGTGACGGTACGCCACCTCCGCGTCGCCGTGCCCGTCGGTGGCGATCGCGGTGACCTCGCAGCCGGTGCGCAGCTCGGCGCCGGCCGCCAGCGCCGCCTCGGCGAGCGCGCCGGTCACCGCGCCCATCCCGCCGACCGGGACGTCCCAGTCGCCCGTTCCGTTGCCGATGACGTGGTAGAGGAAGCAGCGGTTCTGCCGCAGGGAGGGGTCGTGGGCGTGGGTGAACGTGCCGATCAGCGCGTCCGTCAGCACCACGCCGCGCACGAGGTCGTCGGCGAAGGTCCGCTCGATCGTCTCGCCCAGCGGCCGCTCGAACAGTGCCTCCCAGGCGGCGTCGTCCCCGATCCGGCGGCGCAGCTCGGCGCGCGGGGGCAGCGGCTCGGTGAGCGTCGGGAAGACGCGCTCGGCCACCCGCCCGGTCGTGCCGTAGAAGCGGTGCCAGGCCTCCCACTCGCGGTCCCCGCCGGTGAGCGCCCGGAACGACTCCCGCGTCCGGTCGGGGTCGGCCGCGTCCACGAGCAGCCCGGTCGGCTTCCCGTCCCGCACGGCGGGCGTGTAGGAGGCGATCCGGCGCCGCCGCAGCTCCAGCCGCAGGCCGAGCTCGCGCACGATCGTGTGAGGGAGCAGGCTCACCAGGTAGGAGTACCGCGACAGGCGCGCGTCGACCCCCGGGAACACCTCGGCCGACACCGCCGCCCCGCCCACCCTCGGCAGACGTTCGAGCACCAGCACCCGCTGCCCGGCCCGCGCGAGGTACGCCGCCGCCACCAGTCCGTTGTGCCCGCCGCCGACGATCACGGCGTCGTACCGCGAGGACGCGTTCGTGGTCATCCCGCAACGCTACGGCAGCCACCGCGGAGGAGGGAACAGGGCGGGACGAACGCTCCGCCACCCGTTCGAGGCGTACCGGCTGCGCTCCGGGGCCGTCCTTCGTGGCGTCATGGCCACGGTGATCCTGCGCGTGGCCGGACGACGGTCTCGTGAGGAGGACTTCGAGAACGGCTGTGCGACGTACGGCCGGATGGCGGTCGTCATCAGCTGACGACCGCCATCGAGGCGCGCACGGCCCAGGGAAACGGCTTAGAAGAAGCTGTCGTCGTCGCCCTCGTAGTAGTTGTTGACGACGACCTCGGGCTCGTCGTCGCTCAGCGCCTCGTTGAGCAGCGCGCCGCCGACCAGGCCGGCGACGCCCGCGCCCACCAGGGCGCCGGTGCCGTAGCGGTGGCCGCCCTGCTGGCCCTGCCCCGGGACCTGCGGGTACCCCTGCTGGTAGCCCTGGGGGTACCCCTGCTGGACCGGCTGCGGGTACCCCTGCTGCGGGGTGTAGAACGGCGGCGGGGTGGTCTGCACGCGCTGGGCGCAGGCCGCACACGCCTGGATCTGGCGCGGCACGCCCCACTGCGGCGACCACAGCACCGCGGTCGAGCCGACGCCGTGCGAGGGGTCGAAGAAGCACGTCACTGGGGAACTCCCTGTTGCTTGCTGAGCCGTTGATGCCTGGTGGGACGTTACCGGCTGCGGAACGACCGCCGGGGCGGCGGCCGGTCGGACGGCGGGAGCAGCCGGCGCCGGCTGGAGGAGCGCGACGCCGAAGTCGGTCGCGATGCCCGCCAGCCCGGTCGCGTAACCCTGCCCGACGGCGCGGAACTTCCAGTCCGCGCCGTGCCGGTAGAGCTCGCCGAACACCATCGCCGTCTCGCTGCCCGCCTCGGGCGCGACATCGTAGCGCACCACCTCGGTGGCGCCGTCCGGGTCGGTGAGGCGGATGTACGCGCCGCGGACCTGGCCGAAGGCCTGGGAGCGCTGCGCGGCGTCGTAGATGGCGACCGCGAAGACGATCCGCTCGACCTCGACGGGCACGTCGGTGAGCTTGACGTCGATCCACTCGCGGTCGCCGCCGGTGCCGCCCGGCCCGGCCGGACCGCCCGCCCCGCCGGCGTCGCTGCCGTGGTGGCGGACCGAACCGTCCGGGCTGCGCAGGTTGTTGAAGAAGACGAAGTGCCCGTCCGAGACGACCTTCCCGGAGCGCCCGCACAGCAGCGCGCTGGCGTCCAGGTCGTATCCGGGACCCGCCGTCCAGCCGAGGCCCACCCGCACGGCCCCCAGCCCGGGGGCCTGCCTGCCCAGCGAGACGTTGCCGCCCTTCGTCAGGGCCACACCCATGGCGCTTCCTCTCCTCCACACCCTTGCGCTTTTCCGCTGTCCGACCTCGACAACGCTGTCGAAGTCGTCCCGGTTCCCGCTGCCGGCTCAGTACCGGACGGGCAGTTCCAGCAGGCCGCGGGCCCGCAGCGCGGGCCGGTGGCGGAGCTGCTCGACGGGCACGTCGAGGGCCAGGTCCGGGAAGCGGCGCAGCAGGGCGCCGAGGGCGAGTTCGGTCTCCAGCCGGGCGAGCGGCGCGCCGAGGCAGTAGTGGATGCCGTGGCCGAGGGAGAGGTGGCCGTTGTCGCGGCGGCGCAGGTCGAGCCGGTCCGGGTCGGCGAACCGGTCGGGGTCGCGGTTGGCGGAGGCGATGACGAGCAGGACGGTCTCGCCGGCCGGGACGGTGACGTCGCCGATGGTGACGTCCTCGCGCGGGAAGCGGCGGATGGACAGCGGTGCCGGGCCGTCGAAGCGGGCGAACTCCTCGAACGTGCCGTCGATCAGCGCCGGTTCGGCGCGCAGGGCCGCGAGTTGCTCGGGGTGGGTGAGCAGGGCGAGGACGGCGTTGGCGATGAGGTGGACGGTGTTCTCGTAGCCGGCGAAGAGGATCAGGAAGGCGAGCGAGGTGAGTTCGTCCTCGGTCAGGCGGTCCTCGGCGTCGCGGACGGCGATCAGGTCGGAGAGGAGGTCGTCGCCGGGTTCGGTGCGCTTGCGCTCGATGAGGCCGGTGAAGAAGCCGAGCATCGCGCCGACGGCGGCCTTGGCGTCCTGAGGGCGGTTCGGGTCGGGGGTGATGAGGGTGTCGGTCCAGGCGCGGAAGTCGTGCCGGTCGTCCTCGGGGACGCCGAGCAGGTCGCAGATGACCGTGATGGGCAGCGGCGCGGCGTAGGCGGCGAGCAGGTCGGTGCGGCCGAGCGGGGCCATCGCGTCGAGCAGCTTCTCGGCGACCTGCTCGATCGGGCCGCGCAGGGCGGCGATCCGGCCCGGGGTGAACGCCTTGGTGACCAGCCGGCGGATGCGGGTATGGTCGGGCGGGTCCATGTTGAGCAGGTTGGCGTCGAGGGCGGGCGGCAGCTTGAAGCCGTGGTAATTGCCGGGCGCCGCATGGGCCTTGTCGAGGGACAGGCGCGGGTCGGCGAGGGCCTGGCGGACGTCCGCGTAGCGGGTCACCAGCCAGACGGGCAGTCCGTCCGGTCCGACGATCCGGTGGACGGGAGCGGATGCGCGCAGGGCGGCGTAGCCCGCGTAGGGGTCGGCGATCAGGGCCTTCACGGTCAGGTCGGATGACGTCACATGATCACCCTACGGGCAGCGGCGGGCCGCCCTGCCCGCGTCCCCTCCGCCCGTCCCCCGACCGCTCACGCCGGGTGCGCCCGGCAGGCGGGGGCTTGAAGAAAGGCCCTAGGATCGCCGGCATGGGGAACACGACCGGCCCGGGCAACTGGCGCGTCACCGTACTCGACCAGCAGAGCAAGCGCGGCCTGGAGCCTACGCACCGTGTCCCGGAGGAGCCGTTCGCCCGGCGCGACGACCTGGTCATCGGCGGCCGCGCCTTCGAGATCACCTGTACCGACACCGCCGGGCACGTCCGGTGGACCCACCCCGTCCCGGGAGTGCCCAACGCGGCGCACATCTCCTCCGGGCGCGTCCTCGTCACCACCGGCTCGGTGGACTACTGCGCGTGGGGACCCCTCGGCCCCGCGTACCTCCTCGACCTCGCCGACGGCACCCTGATCGCCGAACTCCGCGGCGAGCGCGGCGCGGCGCTCGGCGGGGGCCGGTTCGTGCTCGGGCTGGAGGGCTACGACCTCTTCCACACCTGGCAGTACGACCGCGACGGCGAGCTCACCGACACCTGGCACACCTACGGCCACTACGTCGTCGGCACCGGCGTGCGCGTCGTCGAGACCGACCGCCGGAACCCCACCGGGAGCCGCGTCGTGCGGCTGCGCCCCGGCGGAGTGATCGAGCGCAGTCCGCTGCTGCTCACCGCGCCCCAGGTGGGGCGCCCGGTCGTCCTGCCCGACGGCACCGTCCTGCTCCTCGACGCGGGCGTGCTGCGCGCCGTCGGCCGCGACCTGACGGACGCCGTGCTCGCCGAACTCATCACCGTGCCAGGCGGCGAGGGCCACCGGTTCACCTCCACGCTGGAGCACACCGCCGCCGACCGCCTCACCGCCGTCATCCGCGAGCAGAACCCCGAGCGGGCGAACAAGTACATCAGTCACACCTGGACCCTCGCCCTCCACCTGCCGCAGTGACGGGCGGAGGACGGCCGGCGGTCCGTCAGGCGTCCCACGGCCGCAGGTGCGGTTCGACCGGCGGCGCGACGGCCGCCGGGACCGTCGACAACCCGAGCACGGTCAGCACCGTGAGCGCCGCCGCCGAGACGCGGCGCAATCTCCCCCTGCCCGGCTCATCGGACCGTCGCCTCCCACTCGCCCTTCTCCGGGCGGGCCTCGGAGTCCGTCCCCGGCCACGGCGGCATCGTGACGGCCACGATGCGCAGCGGCCCGTCGGCGTCCTCGTCCGCCCGGAACTGGAACGCGGTGCCGAGCGGTATCGACGCGGACGGCCCTGGGGTCAGGGCCACCGTCTCCTCCCGGTCCCCCTGCCGGCGCCACAGCTCGCCGCGGCCCTCGGTGACGAACCACAGCTCCTGCACGGTGGCGTGCGACACCGCGCGCGTCACCGCCCCCGGTGCGAGCTCGAACACGGCGAGGCTGCCCTGTCCGTCCATCTCCAGCAGCGGGAGCACCGCCGCCCCGTCCGGCGCCACCACGACGGGCGCCCCACCGACCTCTGCCGTCCCGAACGGCTGCGTGTTCATCCGGAAATTCATCCGACCCGGCCTCTCTGACACGTCTTGCACGACGGAGCACCTCGGGCTCGCCCCCCACCGCCGATGAGACCACGCGCCGCGGACCACCCGCCAGAGCACCGGTCCTGGCTCTACCCCGGGCGCGGCGCCCAGGTCACGCGCCACGCCCGGGCCTCGCTCAGTCACCCGCCGCGCAGTCACCCGCCGCGACCGCCGTCCCACCGAACTCGCGCACCGCGTCCGCCACGATCGCGTCCAGCCGCGCGTGGTGCGCGCCGCGCCAGTACGCCTGGCCGCAGTCCGCGCACTGCGCGAACGCGTCGTACGACCGCTCGGTGCCGTCGTGCAGCTGCTCGCGCACCGTCGTCTTCGCCACGGTGCGCAGCTCTCCGTTGCACGTCGTGCAGCGGCTCCAGGGGGCCAGCGGCGGGGCGAAGCGGGAGAGGACGTCGCGCAGCTGCTCGGCGGGGCGGTGACTGTAGACGTAGGCGCCGACCCAGAGTTCACGGCGGCGCAGCAGTCCTCGGTCGCGCGAGAGCATGACGCGCTGTTCGGCGGCGGAGCGGGCGGCGAGGGCGGCGTCGCCGATGTCCGGGTTCTCGTAGGCGGCGTCGATGCCGAGCAGGCGCAGGCGGCGGGCGAGGGTGCCGAGGTGGACGTCGAGCAGGAAGCGCAGCGGGCCCGGGGCGGGCTGCGGGCGGGCGACGCCCCGCACCGAGACGTGCTCGGCGTCGGCCGGCACGTGCGAGTCGGGCACCGGGCGGCCGTCGACGAGCAGGGTGCCGACCTCGGTGAGCGGCACGCCGAGGGACTCGACGACGTGGCCGAGGGTCGAGGTGCCGTCGGTGCGCAGCTCGGACCGGCCCTCGCGCCGGCGGCCGGCGACGAAGAGGTGCAGCTCGGGGGCGAAGTCGACGGAGATCTGCGGTCTGTCCACGCGGCCAGCATGCCAGCGCACGGCGAGCCGGGGCCACCGTTTTCCGCCGCGGTCCGGGAGTACGATCGGACGTATCCGGAGCAGCACTGGCCCAGGGAGCACGCGATGGCCGGGCAGAGCAAGCGGGACGATGCGGCGAACCCCTTGACGCGGCTGGGTTCCGGGGAGCCGGACGATCTCTTCGACGCGCGCGACGAGACGCCCGGGCCCGGACGGAAGACCCAGGAGCCTCCTTACGGCGGCGACGACGATCTCTACGGCGCCTCGGCCGCGGTGAGCGACATCGAGGAGGCCGACGACCGGTAGTGACGGTCGCGCTCGGCCCACCGGACGGCCGGGCCCATCGCGTGGCCCGCCACGAGGAACGCCGCGCCCAGCACCAGCCAGCCCGCCAACCCGCCGTCGAGCAGCAGCGAGGTGAGCACGAGCGGCCCGAGCGTCCGTGCGACGGCGACGCCCGTCCCGAAGAAGCCCTGGTACTGCCCGAGCCGGTCGGCCGGCGCGAGGTCGAAGCTGATCTGCCACGAACCGGCCGACTGCCGCATCTCCCCCATCACCAGGAGGACCGATGCCGCCACGAGCAGCGCCCCGACCGCCCACACCGGCACGTCCAGCGCCGAAAGGCCGAACACCGCGCACGAGGCGAGCAGCAGCGCCCCCGCCGAGCGCACCGCGCGCGAACCGGACGCCGGACCGGTGACACCGCGGGCCACCCGCACCTGGAAGGCCATCACCCCAAGGGTGTTGAGGACGAACAGCGCCGACCCGAGCCAGCCCAGCCCCGGCGCCCGCCCGGCGATCCAGAGCGGGATCACCAGGCTCAGCAGCGGCATCCGCAGCAGCAGGACGGTGTTGACGAGTGCGACGACCGCATAGCGCCGGTCGGTCAGCACCTCGAACCTCGCCCCCGGCCTCGACTCGCCCGCCCTGGAAGGGACTTCGGGCAGCCGGAGCAAGGTCAGCCCGCCCGCCACGAACCCGAGCGCGGTGACGACGAACGCCCCGAGGTACGCCTCCCGGGTACCGGCGGTGAGCGCGATCCCGCCGATCGCGGCGCCGACCGCCAGTCCCCCGTTGAGGGTCGACTGCAGGTGGGCGAGCAGCCCGGTCCGCTCCGCCGGCGACACCAGCCCGCCGACCAGCGCCTGACGCGCGGCCGTGAGCCCGGACTGGGTGGTCGCGTAGAGGCAGATGGCGAGCAGGAACAGCGGGTAGGAGCGGATCACCAGGAACAGGGCGACGATCGCCGCCGTCGCGAGGGCGAGCCCCACCGCCGTGCGCCGCGGCCCGCGCCGGTCGGCGAGGTGGCCGAGCGGCACGCCGGCGAGCGAGCCGAGGGCCCACGCGACGGCGAGGCCGACGCCGAGGCGGGCCGCCGACATCCCGACGACGTGCGTGAAGTAGAGCGCGGAGCAGGTGTAGTAGGCGCCGTCGCCGACGGCGCTCGCCAACTGGGCTGCGGCGAGCGTCCGCTGGGGCCCGGCGGGCGGGACAAGACGAGTCGGCACTTCGCTCCTGACGGTCGGACGGTGGGGGACGGCGCGCGCCGCGGCCGTTCGCAACGGCTCGCACGTCAGCCTAGGGAACCAGTGGCCCATGCGACAGATCCAATGATCAAGCCTTTCCCTGGTCCACTTGAATGCGCCCCCCGACACCCCCGCACCTGCTCGCGACCACTGGACTGCCGTACGAACGAACCGGGCCGCCCACCGCCCACCCGCCCGTCTCCGGACCAAAATTGGTCGTGTTGACCCGTCAGTAAGGCCCTCCTATGCTCAACGGCATTCGCGACCCGGCACCGACCGTTCGACTCCGCCACCGGCTCGAAGGGCTCCTCCCATCAGCACCTCCACCGCTTCCTCGGACGGCGCCCCCGGCGCACCCGACGCGGCCGGAACACCCGACACCGCCACCGGTCGCCGCCGCTTCCTCACCTACCTCCTCGCCGCGCCGACCCTCACCGTCGCCGCCCGGCTCGGCCTCGACGCCGCCGCACCCGCCACCGCGCACGCCGCCGTCCGTACCGCGCCCGAGGCCCAGAAGTCCTCCGCACCGCCGCAGTTGACCGGCCTGCCCGGCATCCCGGACATCCTGGGCCCCGGCGACGCCCTCATCGTGGCCGGCCTGCCGACCTCGCACCTGCTCGTCCTGGAGCTCACCACCGCCGGGCGCGCCGTCCTGCACCTGCCCCGCCTGGAGGTCGGCCAGGGCATCACCACCGCCGTCGCGCTGCTCGTCGCCGACGAACTCGACGCCCGGCTCGCCGACGTCGACGTGCCGCTCTCCGACGGCCGCCCCGAGCTGCTGTTCAACCAGCTCACCGGCGCCTCCAACTCGGTGCGCTCGCTGTACGACCCGGTGCGGGCCGCCGCTGCCGCCGCCCGCGCCCGGCTCGTGACCGCCGCCGCGCGCCGCTGGAACCTCCCCGCCGACACCCTGCGCACCGCCGACTCCGCCGTCCTCGCCCCGGACGGCCGCCGCGCCGGCTACGGCGAACTCGCCGCCGACGCCGCGGCGATCGCCGCCCCGGCCGTCTCCTCGGCCCCCAAGACGGCCGACCGACTGCGCCTCGTCGGAAGGCCGACCGGCCGCATCGACGCCCGCGACCTCGTCACCGGCCGCGCAAAGTACGCCGGGGACCTGGCCGTCCCGGGCGCCGTGCCGACCGTCGTCGCCCGCCCGACCACGGTCAACGGCACGCTCAAGTCCCTGGACGCCACCGCCGCGCGCGCCATGCCCGGCGTGCTCGGCGTCGTGCGGATCCCCAGCGGCGTCGCCGTCCTCGCGGAAACCTTCGACCAGGCGCTCAAGGCCCGCAGCGCACTCGTCACCACCTGGAACCCGGGCCCGGCCGCCGGCCTGTCCGACGCCGACATCCGCGCCCGGCTCCGCGCCGCCCACGCGCCGTTCCCCGTCCCGCCGCTGCTGACCCGGTACGTGGACGGCGAGTTCGACTTCGCGTTCGTCAACCACGCCCCGATGGAGGTCCTGACGGCCGTCGCCGACGTGCGGCCGAACCGGGCCGAGGTCTGGTTCGCCGCCCAGACGCCGATCATCGCCCAGCAGGCCATCGCCGCCGAACTCGGCCTCCCGCAAAGCGCCGTGACGGTCCACGTCGTGCGCGGCGGCGGCTCGTTCGGGCGGCGGCTGTTCTTCGACGCCGCGCTGGAGGCCGCGCAGGTCTCCAGGGCGGCCGGCCGCCCGGTCAAGCTCATGTGGACGCGCAACGACGACATGCGCCACGGCCGGATGCGCCCCGCCAGCCACCACCGCGTCCGGGCCACCTACGGCCTCGGCCAGGTGCTCACCTACGAGCACCGCGCCGCCGCCATCAAGACAGACCTGCGCCACGGCCTCGGCGAGGCCCTGTCCGCCGCGGGCTTCGACCTCTCGCTCGCCGGGATCAGCCTCAGCCAGGCGTACTTCCTGCTCGCCGAGAAGAACCCCTACGACGTCGGACTCCCGGCCCAGTTCCTCACCGAAGTGCCCCTGGACGTGCACACGGGCAGCTGGCGCTCGGTCCACTCCGGCACCGTCCGGGTCGCCGACGAGATCATGATGGACGAACTGGCCCGCCGGATGGGGCAGGACGAGGTCGCCTTCCGCCGCGCCCGGCTGCGCGACGGCGCCGGCCGGGCCGTCCTGGACGCCGCGGCCAAGGCCGGCGACTGGGGCCGGCCGATGCCGCCCGGGCAGGCCCAGGGCGTCGGCTACCACGACGAGAACGGCGGCCGCGCCGCCTGCCTGGTGGAGATCGACGCCACCGACCCGAAGAACCCGCGCGTCACCAAGGCGGTGATCGCCGCCGACGTCGGCCAGGTGGTCAACCCCCGGGGTCTGGAAGCCCAGTTGACCGGCGCGCTGATGGACGGCATCTCGGTGATCCTGCAGGCCGGCAACCACCTCGACAACGGCGCCTTCCGCGAAGGCAGTTACGCCGACTTCCACTACGCTCGGCAGCGGCACTCCCCGCCCGTCGTCGAGATCCACCTCATGCCGCCGAGCGGACCGCCCGGCGGCGCGGGCGAGTTGGGCGTCCCGGCCGCCTGCGCCGCGGTGGCCAACGCCTACGCCCGCGCGACCGGCACCAGCCCGCGCTCGTTCCCCGTCAATTTCTGACCTCCGGTCATCTTCCGACACCCCAGCCCGCCGAAGGACTCCACCTTGCCCAGCCACACGTTCGTCCTCAACGGGCAGCCGGTCACCGTCGACGCACCGGACGACATGCCGCTGCTCTGGGTTCTGCGCGACAAGCTCGGCGTCACCGGCCCCAAGTACGGCTGCGGCGTGGGCGTCTGCCGCGCCTGCACCAGCCACCTCGACGGCCAGGAGTTCCAGCCCTGCACGATGGCGGTCAAGGACTGCGCGGACCGCGCCGTCACCACGATCGAAGGTCTCGCCGACGGCGACACCCTGCACCCCGTCCAGGAGGCCTGGCTCGCCTGCGACGTCGCCCAGTGCGGCTTCTGCCAGCCCGGCCAGATCATGACCGCCGCCGCACTGCTGTGCCGCACGCCGAACCCGACGGACGCCGACATCGACCAGATCCAGAACATCTGCCGCTGCGGCACCTACCCGCGCATCCGCGAGGCCATCAAGCAGGCGGCCGCCGCCACCCGCCCGGCGTCCTGGCCGGGGCGACGAGGGTGACGGTTCAGCGGGGCGGCCCGATGATGACGTTGCCGCGCGCGGCGCACCCGCTCCCGCGCATACGCCCCGCGCGCCCTACCTCACCTGGCTCACGCCCCCGGAACCACCGCCCTCGGGTCACGGCCGAAGAACCCCGCGAGCCGGTCGTACGGCGGCGCGTCCGCCGACACGGCGACCTCGGGGCCGAAGCCGAACGCGCCCTCGTCCGTCCCCCGGTACTCCGGCTTGAGCGCCCCGCGCGCCCACGCGAGCGAGGCGAGCGCCACCTCGTGGTCCAGCCCGTCCGTGGACTGCCCGGTCGAGCGCGCCAAGTCCCAGGCGTGGACGGCGAGTTCGGTGACCTCCTGGTCCAGCGGGAAGCGGGCCGGCAACGAGCCCACTCCGGGCACCTCCACCGTGCCGGTGAGGTCCCCGGCGGCCCGCCACGCGTCGACCAGCTCCTCGGCGCCCGCCTCGAAGGCGTGCAGCCAGTCCGTCTCCACCGGCTCGAAGGTCTGCGACCAGTCCGGCCGGCCGCCCCGCGCCTGGACGGTGAACTGCCGCAGGTCGAACAGGAGATGGCTGACCAGCATGCCGACGTCCCACGAGCGGCACGGCGTCGGATGGCCGGCCAGCTCGACGCCCGTGCCGTCGATCAGCCCGGCGGTCTGGGCGAGCGCCCGGGCGAGCAGGTCGATCGGGTCGTCGGTCGCGGTCATGGCGCACCCCTCCTGGGCGGGCAGGTGATCGGTCGACGCGATGCTAATCGTGACCACCGACAACGGCCCGGCCCCTGCCCCGGCGTGGCGCCGGGAACCAGGGCCGGACCATCGGCGATCGTCAGGCCGCGAAGCCGCCGTCCACCGCCAGCTCGGCGCCCGTGACGTACCGGGCGTCCTCGCTCACCAGGTACGCGACCGCCGCGGCCACCTCCGCTCCGGTGCCGTACCGCCCGAGCGCGGTCAGACCGGCCTGGAACGCGGCCGACTCGCCGTCGGCCGGGTTCATGTCGGTGTCGATCGGCCCCGGGTGGACCACGTTCGCCGTGATCCCGCGCGGGCCCAGCTCCCGGGCCAGCGCCCTGGTCAGCCCGATCACCGCGGCCTTGCTGGTCGCGTAGAGCACCGCTCCCCCGAAGGCGACCCGCTTGGCGATACAGCTGCCGATCGTGACGATCCGCCCGCCCTCGGCCAGCAGCGGCGCGGCCGCCTGGACGAACAGGTACGGCGCCCGGACGTTCACCTCCAGTACCCGGTCGACGTCCGCCGCCGTCATGTCGCCGATCGGCCCCACGGCCCCGACCCCGGCGTTGTTCACCAGGATGTCGAGCCGCCCGGACCGCTCGGCGGCGGCCGCCACCACCGCCCGCACCTCCTCCGGATCCGCGCAGTCCGCCCGGACCGCCCAGCCGCGCCGCCCCATCGCGGTGATCTTCGCCGCGACGGCTCCGGCCCGCTCGGCACCGCCCTGGTAGGTGAGGACGACGTCCGCGCCGTCCTCGGCCAGCCGCAGCGCGATCGCCGCCCCGATCCCCCGGCTCCCGCCGGTCACGAGGGCCACCTTGCCGTCGAGCCCCGCCACACCGTTCATTGCCGTCCCTCCACACGTCATGTCCGTCGAAGGCCCGCTGTCGGGCATGACTCGATCCTCGGCGGCGGCGTCCTGAACCTCCGGCGGTATTCGGACGTCGCGTTGAAGCTTCAACAGTGCTCCGGCGCGCGGTAGTGCGACGCCACCGCCGGCTGCCCCGCGCAGTTCGGCCCCGCGCCCGCGTCCGCCCCGGCGTGCGTGAACGGCAGGCGAACGCTCCGACCGCCCTCCAGCACCAGCAGGTGCCGCCGCGCCCGGTACTCGAACCCGGCCGCCCGCAGCCCCGCGACCACCGCCCGGGCCGCGCTCGACCCGTCCGCCCACCGCACCGACTCCGGATCGAAGTGCGCGGCGAACCGCCCGTCCGGCGCGAGCCAGGGAGGCGGCACGGGCGATCGCACCCAGCTGGTCGCCGAGGTAGTGCAGGCCGTGCACACAGGTGATCAGGTCGTACGACCGGCGCGGAGACCAGTCCGCGAGCGCCGCCGTGACCAACCGCAACCCCGGCAGTGCATCGGCATCGGGCGGCGGCGCGAGCGGCCCGACGAGGTCCACCCCGGTCAGCACCGCGCCCTCCGGCAACCGCCGCGCCGCCTCGGCCAGCGCGCCCCTCCCCGCTGCACAGATCCAGCCACGCCGGCGCGGCCCCACCGCTCCCGAGCAGCCACTGTGCCGGGTCGAACCCCAGCTCCCGCGCATAGCTGTCCACCCCGCCGAGCCCGCGCTCGCGGTTCATCGTGTCGTTGGCCACCACGGACGATCCCAGGAGCTCGGCGTCGGATATCAGCCGCACCATCGGCCGACCCTCTCGACACGCGACCCGACCAGGCACGATGCCTCCGGCCTCAGACCGTTCGCACAGGCCCGACACGCCGAAGGGCCGCCCGCGGCCCCGAGGGCCCCCACAGCGCCCCGGGCGGTCGGGCGACGGCCCGGGGCCCAACCCCCACCCCCCACAACGCCCGAGCGGCCATCCCAGACTCGGGATGGCCGCTCGGCCTGCGTGCGACGAGGCGTCGGACGATGGGTCAGACGGTGAGGTCCTGACCCGGGAAGATCAGGTCCGGGTCGTCGCCGATGATGCGGACGTTCTTGCCGTACAGCGTGTCGGTGTCGGTGCCGAACTTGGCCGCGATCTCGCTCAGCGTGTCACCGCTCTTCACGATGTAGCTGCCGCCCGCGCCGTTCCTGCCGGTGGACGGAGCCTTCTCCGTGGCCGGAGCCGGCTTCGCGGGCTTCGCCGGCCGGGCGGGCGCCTGCTGGGCCTGCGGCTGCGTCCGCGGCATCGACCTGGTCGCGGGCTTGGTGTCCTGCTTGGCGCTCTGCTTCGCCGCCGGCTTCGACGGCTTCGCGGCCGGCTTGGCCGCGGGCTTCGCCGGGGCGTCGTCCGCGGAATCCGCGACCTCCGCCGGGGCGCCGCCCTTGCTCAGGCCCGCCTTGTGCGAGCACACGGGCCACGCGCCCGGGCCCTGGGAAGCGAGGACCTTCTCGGCGACCGCTATCTGCTGCGCCCTGGTCGCCTGGTTGGCCTGGGAGGCGTACGCGGTCCCGCCGTACGCGGCCCAGGTGCCGGAGGTGAACTGCAGTCCGCCGTAGAACCCGTTGCCGGTGCTGATGCTCCAGTTGCCGCCGCTCTCGCACTGGGCGACGGTGTCCCAGGCGGTGGTGGGCGCGGCGGAGGCCGAGGTGGCCGTGACGAGGCCGGCAACCGGCAGGGCCGCGACGGCGGCACCTGCCACGAGCCCGATCCGCGCGCGGTTGCGCTTGGCGGCGGCGGGGGTGGAGGTCGTGGAGTCGGTGGAAGCGGCGGTCTCGTGACGGGGATTCATGTAGATCCTCTCGACAAGCCCCGGGCAGGCAGACGGAACCAGGCCCTGGACGGGGCCGGTCGAATCCGCGCGCCTCACTCGATGGACGGCGGGGCACGTGTCGGACGTGCCGTGCCGTCCCGGCCACCTCCGCTCGCCGACGGCCTGGGTACGGCCGGTCGCGTCGGCGGGCACGGCCCTCGCGCCGCGGGTCAGTCGGCGGGCCATGCGTCGGGGTGAACCCGGGTGGCGCTCGTTGCGCCGCCAACGAAGCTAAGGGCGGTCCGGTCCGCTCAGCAAGCAATTCTTCGGGTACGCAGGTCAGTTGACTGTTACCGGCGGTATCGATCAAGAAGCGGCGTCCATTTCGACCGCATTCGATCGGATTTTCAAGATCGGATGTTCAATTCCCGTGCCCTCGCTCACACCTGCCCATTCGTCAGATCGAGCACACTCATCCACAGAGCGCCACGATCAATGACGGACCGTCACCATCAGAACCGAAGTTCCCGGCTCCGCGCAGCCATTGAGTGACGTCCGACACACCCGACACGATCCGCTGTCACGGGAACACGCTCAGTCGCGCCCGTCCAGCTCCGCGTCCCGCGCCAACAGCGCCGCCTGAACCCGGTTCTCACAGCCCAACTTGGCCAGGATCCGGCTCACGTACGTCTTCACCGTCGCCTCGCTCATGTGGATCCGCGCCCCGGCGTCGGCGTTCGACAGCCCCTCGCCGAGCAGCGCCAGCACCTCCAGCTCGCGCTCGGTGAGCACCTCCAGCCGGCGCCGCGCCTCGGCGCTGCGGGCGGCGGCCGAGCCGCTGCGCCCGGACGCGAGCGAGTCGACGATGTGCCTGGTCGCGGCCGGCGACAGGAAGGCGTTGCCGCTCGCGGCGGCGCGCACGGCCTGGATGAGCTCCGTCGGCGCGGTGTCCTTGAGCAGGAAGCCCGCACCGCCCTCGGTCACGGCGCGCAGGACGTTCTCGCGCTCGCCGAAGGTGGTGAGGATCAGCGCCCGCGCGCCGGGGGCGGCCTTCGAGAGCTCCCCGAGTGCTGTCAGTCCGTCCATGACCGGCATCTGGATGTCCAGCAGCACGACGTCCACCCGGTGCGCCCGCGCGAGCTCCAGCGCGCGCCGCCCGTCGGCGGCCTCCGCAACCACCTCGATGTCGTCGGCGGAGGCGAGGATCATCCTTATCCCGGCCCGGATGAGCGGCTCGTCGTCGGCGACGAGGACTCGGATCACGCTGGTCATCCCCTCGAACGGTGCTGAATCGGCAGCAACACCATCCTCACATCCCGGCCCGGTCACTCCTTGACCAGGTAGTGCTCCTTGTCCACCAGGACCCCGTCCGCGAAGCAGAACCGCACCGCGTTGTCCTCGCCGAACCTGTCGCTCTCATCGCTGGACTGGAAGTACACGCAGTGCGAGCCCGCCGGCACGGGCGGCCCGCCCTTGTCGAAGCCCTCGGTCAGCCAGTCGCTCCCGTGCGGCAGCCGGCCCACCACGTCCGCCTCCGACTGACCGACCTGGATCCCGTCGTAGACCTCCTTCTTCACGGTCGCGTCGTCGCTGGCCTGGACGAACGTCCACAGGCCCCAGACGAGCAGCCCCAGCAGGGTCAGGCCGACGACCACCACGCCGACCGCGCAGCCCAGCGCCGGACTGCGCCGCCGGCCGCCGTCCTCGACGGAGGGCAGGCCCTCCAGCACCCACTCCTCGACCCCGGCGACACCCTCCCCGCCGTCGCCCGCGCCGTCCGCCGCCCCCTCGTACGGGAGCATCGCCGCCAGCCGGAAGCCCTGGTCGGGCGTCGCCCCGGCGTGCACCATGCCGCCGACCAACCGGGCGCGCTCCCGCAGGCCGGTCAGGCCCTGTCCGCCGCTGACCACCTGCCCCGCCCCGGCGCGCGCACCCACGGGCTCCGGCGCACGCGCGTTGGTGACCTCGATCACCAGCGCGTCCGGCTCGTACCGGAGCGCGACCGCGATCGGTGCGCCGGAAGCGTGTTTGTGCGCGTTGGTGAGCGCCTCCTGCACGATCCGGTACGCCGCGTGGTCGACCGCGGCGGCCGACGGGCGCTGCTCCCCCTCCTCGGCGAACGACACCTCCGCCCCGGCGGCGCGCGAGGACTCGACGAGCCCCTCGATCCCGTCCACCCCGCCCCGGCCGCCGGAGGCACCAGCGGGGGCCGGCGCCGCCGGCACTGCCGTCGACTCGTCGTGCAGGACGCCGACCACCTCGCGCAGCTCGCGCATCGCGGCCACCGCCGCCTGCCGCAGCACGCCGACCGCCTCGCGCTGCCGGTCGGTGAGCGTGCGGTCCACCTCCAGCGCACCCGAGTGCACGGAGATCAGCGCGAGCTGGTGGCCCAGGCTGTCGTGCATGTCCTGGGCGATCCGGTGCCGCTCGCGCAGCCGCGCCTGGTGCACCACCATGACGCGCTCGCGCACCAGCTGGTCGTTGCGCTCGCGCAGCGCGTCCATGAGCGCGCGGCGCTGCGCCCGGTAGCGGCCCCACAGCGCGGGCAGCACCGCCGTGATCAGGAAGCCGCCCAGCGAGATCGCGACGATCGCCTTCGGCGACATCGAGCCGGCGTCCTTCAGCACCCCGGTCGCGGTGAACAGCGCCCAGCTGGCGACGAACGTCGCGACCAGCGCGCCGACCCGGCGCACCCGGGCGCCGGCCGCCCAGCCCGCCACCACCAGCAGCGGGAGCGGCCCGGGCGCCCAGCCGGCCACGGCCGCCGTCACGAGCAGGACGCTCGCCGGGAAGGCCCGCCGCAGCAGGAACAGCAGCAGGGTCACGATCCCGACCGGCACCGCGAAGCCGGTGCGGCCGAGCGCCTCCAGCAGGATGGCCGTCCCGCCCAGCAGCAGGGCGAACACCGCCTCGCGCACCGCCGGCCAGGGGCCCCAGGGCCCGGGCAGCGCCGTCCGTACCGCCTTCGTGCAGGCCCGTGCAATCGCGTTCACCCGTCCGAGGCTAACCGGACGCACGTACCCGCCGCCGTCACCCTTCGTAGCGCCACCGGCCGACGAAAGTCGCCCCGGGGCGGGTCACCGCCGCACCGCCCCGCGGAACTCCGTGAGCAGCAGCGCGACGTCGTCCACCCGGTGCGTCGAGCCGACCTCCCGCAGCACCCGGTCCGCGAGCGCCTCCGGCCCCTCGTTCCGCCCGCCCTGCCCGAGCACGACCCGCAGTCGGTCTATGCCCTGGTCGATCGGCACCGCGGGGTCCTCCACCAGCCCGTCCGTGTACAGCGCGAGCACCGAGCCGGCCGCCAGGTGCAGCTCGCTGACCGGGTACTCCGCGCCGTCGTCCACCCCCAGCAGCGGCCCGCCCGCCACGTCCAGCGCCTCCGCCCGCCCGCCGGGGCGGCGCAGCAGCGGCGGCAGGTGCCCGGCCCGGGCGATGCGGACGGTGCCGTCGGCGGGGGTGAGCCGGATCAGGCAGCAGCTGGCGAGCAGCCCGGGGTCGAGGTCGAGGAGCAGCCGGTTGGTGCGGGCGAGGACGCGACCGGGCGGTTCGCCTCCGCTGGCGAAGGCGCGGACGGCGCTGCGCAGCTGGCCCATGGTGGCGGCGGCGCCGACGCTGTGGCCCTCGACGTCGCCGATCACGAGGGTGAGGTCGGCGCCGGTGACGATCGCGTCGTACCAGTCGCCGCCGATCTCCATGCCCTGGGTGCCGGGCAGGTAGCGGGCGGCGGTGCGCACGCCCGGCACGTCGGGCAGCCGGTGCGGCAGCAGCGCCTGCTGGAGGCCGCGGGCGAGCGCGAACTCGGCGTCGTAGAGGCGGGCGCGCTCCAGCGCCTGGGCGATGAAGCCGCCGAGGGCGGTGAGCAGGCCGCGCTCCTCGACGGTGAAGCGGCGGGGCTCGTCGAAGCCGAGGATGCAGCTGCCGACGGGTCGGCCGGAGGCGATGAGCGGGAGGAAGGCCCAGGCGCCCATCTCGTCGAGGGCGAGGCCGGGGTAGGCGGCGGCGAGTTCGCCGACGTTCTCGAAGAAGATCGGGGTGCCGGTGCTGAGCGTCTCCGCGCCGGGGATGCGGGCGCTGGTGGGGGTGCCCTCGAAGCGGTCGAGGAAGCCGTCGGGGTAACCGGTCTGGGAGACGAGGTGGAGGCGCTTGTCCCGGACGGCGTAGATGGCGAGCTCCTGGCCGCCGAAGGCCGGCAGGATCTGCTCGGCGACGGCCCGGCAGACGTCGGCGACGCTGACGGCTTCGGTGAGGGCGCTGGCGAGCTGGAGCAGGTGGTAGGTGTCGCCCACGCCGGGGCGGGCGCCGCGCGGCGGGGCGGCGGGCGGTCCGGCCGCGCCGGGCGGGGCCTCGGCGGCGACCACCCGGCCGGTGAGGCCGTGCGCGTCCGGGTAGAGGGAGAAGGCCAGCCAGCCGTCCGGCGGGCGGGTGGCGAGGAAGGCGGTGGGCTGCTGGGAGATCATCGCGGCCCGGTAGCGGTTTTCGTAGAAGGGGTCGGCGAGCCAGGGCATGGCCTCCCAGGGGAGGTGGCCGATCAGGTCCTCGCGCGCCGCGCCGAGCAGGGGTTCGACGCCGCGGTTGGCGTAGGTGATGCGGCCGTCCGGGTCGAGCGAGAAGACGCCCTCGCACAGTCGCTCGACGGCTGCCGCGGCGGCGGTGAGGGTGTGGGTGTCCAGAACGGCGCCGACCAGGTGGGGGCCGTGCTCCTCGATCGTCTTCGGCACGCGCGCCCACAGCTCCACCGGGTACGGGCGGCCGTCGCGGCCGAGCACGCGCAGGCAGGCGGCCAGCACCTCGCCGCGGTCGAGGGCAAGTTTGACGGCGGCCCGGAACTCCGGCAGGTCGCCCGGTGCGATCCGGGCGGTGAGCGAGGTGACCCGGCCGTCGAACTCGCCGGGTGCGAAGCCGAGGATCTCCCGGAACTGCTCGTCGGCGGCGAGCGTGCCGGTGGCCACGTTCCAGTCGAACAGGCCCACCCGGGTGGTCGGCGTGGACGGCGCGGGCAGCTCCACCACCGGGGTGTCCCCGTTCGGCTCGCGGGCCCGCCCGGCCGCCGCCAGCCCGGCGAGCCCGGCCGCGAGGCGCTCCGCGACCGACCGCAGCCGGCGCGGCGCGCCGTGCGGCACGCCCTCGTCGGAGGCCGCCCACAGGACGCTCAGCACCCCGAACCGCTCCCCGCCGGCCGTCACCGGCACGTAGGCGGAGGCGAAGTCGTACGGCATGCCGACCGCGAGCTGCGGGAAGCGCCGCATGGTGTCCTCGGTGTCGGCGAGGGTGATCGTCCGCCTGGTGCGGAAGCTGACCGCCACCGGCAGCGGCCCGGCCGCCGCGACCCGCCGGAACGCGCTCACGATCGACAGCGGCACCCCGGCGATCGTGCACAGCACAAGCGAGCGCCGGTCCCGCGAGCGCAGGTACACCATCGCCCCGTACGCCCCCGTCGCCCCGAGCGCGGCCCGGACGGCGCCCGCCAACAGGGCGTCCCGCTCCTGCACCGCCCCGGCGGCGGCATCGGGCTCCCTGGGGCGGTGCGGCCCGTGCGGACCGGCGTGCACACCCTGGCGCATGCTCTTTTGCTACGCCGGGCCCCGAACGGTGTCAAGGCGAAGCCACCCCGCCCACCGGGCCCCGGCGGCGGACCACGGTGCGGGGACGGACGGTTCGAGTGCCGTTCGATATCCTCCGGGTGATCGGCACCGCGAGGGCTGCCCCGGGGGAAGTAGGTTGTCAGGATGCAGTCGTCCTCGTCCGAGCGCGGTGTCCAGGAGGCCGCGTGGGTGTGGGACGGGGAGGACGGGGGCGATGGCGGCGGGGCCCCCGGCGACGTGGTCGGCGGAGGTGGTGACGGGCCCCGGCTGAGCCGGCGCCGGCTGCTGGCCGGGGCCGGGGTGCTGGCCGCCGGCGGGGCGGTGTGGGCGTTCGGCCGCCGAGGTGCGGACCGGCCCGCGCCCGCACCGGCGCCGACCACGCCGCCGCCCGTCGCCGTCTCCGGGCCGACCCCGGTGTGGACGTACCGCGGGCCCGAGGCCATGACGCCCGAGCGGCTCACCGCCCGTCCGAACCGGCCGCTCTACGTCACGAGCGCCGGCCTCCAGCTGCTCGACCCGGCCACCGGCGCCCCCACCCGCCTGCTCCGTCTCGCGCCCCCGGACCGGAACTACGGCGACGACGCCACCTCCGCCCGGGTGGTGATCAGCGGCGACCGGGTGTTCACGACCTCCCAGGGCCACATCGACGGCCGCCACCTCGCCGACCCCGCCGCCGACCTCACCGTCGCCCTGCCGGAGGCCGTCACCGACGACGTCGTCCTCGCCGGCTGCGACGGCACCGCCCTCTACGGCACCGCCTACGGCCGGACCCCGCCCGGGGGCGGGGTCCCGGGGCAGAAGACCTTCGCGGTGCGCATCGCGGACAGCACGCTCCTCTGGGCCTCCCCCGCCGACCTCGGCGAGAAGCTGCTCGCCCCCTCGGCCGACCCCACCGGCGTCATCGCCTCCGTCCGCTCCCCCGAGGGCCGCACCGAGCTGGTCGTCCGGGACGCCGCGACCGGCCGGCAGCGCTGGACGGCGCCGGGGCACGAGAACCTCCGCTGGTGCACGGTGGGGCAGCGCGCCGTCCACGTTCCCGACGGCTCCGGCGGCCTGTGCGCCCTCGACCCGGCCACCGGCGCGCAGCTCTGGACGCTCGCCCCCGCCCGCGGCGAGAACTGGCGCGCGTTGACCCCGGTCGCCGCGGGCGGCACGATCTACCTCCCGCGCGACAACGGCCTGGTCACCGCCCACGCCGAGACCGCCCCGGACGCGCTCTGGTCACTCAGGCTGCCGTTCCTGCTGGACACCCGCAGCCACCCGATGGTGGTCGGCGGCGTCGTCTACGTGCCGGGCCCGGCCGGCGGCGGCGTGTGCGCGATCGACGCCGCGACGGGCCGGCCGCTCTGGACCTTCCGCGACTCCGGTCCCGGCAAGGACGTGTGGTCGCTCGCCGCCGACGCGAAGTGCCTGTACGCGGGCCACGACGACGTCCTGCACGCGCTCCCGCTGGCCACGGTCTAGGCGGCCCCGGTGCAGGTACGCCCGATCTCCCCCGAACGGCTCGCCGAGCACCTCGCCGACCGGATCACCACCCTGCCCGGCGCCGGGCGGCGATGGCTGCGGGTGGCCGTCGACGGCGCCCCCGCCGCCCGCCCCGGGGACCTCGCCGACGCCCTGGTCGAGCCGCTGCGGCTGCGCGGCCGCCCCACCCTGCGGGTGTCCGCGAGCGGCTTCCTGCGCCCGGCGTCCGTCCGCCTGGAGTACGGCAAGCAGGACGCGGACGCCTTCCACGACCTCTGGCTCGACGACGGCGCACTGTTGCGCGAGGTCCTCGACCCGCTGGAGCCGGGCGGCACCGGCCGCGTCCTGCCGTCCCTGCGCGACCCGGTGACGGACCGCTCCACCCGCGCGCCGTACACCCGGCTCCCGCCCGGCGGTGTGCTGCTGCTCGACGGCGCGCTGCTGCTCGGCCGCTGGCTGCCGCTGGAGCTGACCGTCCACCTCGCCCTCACCCCGGCCGCGCTCGCCCGCCGCACGCCCGCCGACGAGCGGTGGACGCTGCCCGCCTTCGCCCGCTACGAGGACGAGACGGCCCCGTCCGAGGCCGCGGACGTCACCGTCCGCGTCGACGACCCCCGCCGCCCGGCCCTGGTCGAGCGCGACTGAGCGCCCAGCGGCCGATCGCCCGGCGGCCGGTCTCCCCACGCCTGATCACGCACCCAGCCGACGGCCCGGCGTGCGCGGTCCGGCGCTGCGGACCTCCGGCGCGGGGCCGCGCTGGCAGTACGGGCACCAGTACGCCACGCGGTCCTGCGGCGGGGTGCCCTGGCGGGCGGTCAGGACGAGGGTGCCGCAGCGCGGGCACGGGCGGCCGGCCCGGCCGTAGACCCAGTGCTGGTGGCCGTGGCGGGTGTCGCCGGTGGTGATGTGGCCGGGGCGCAGCTTGTTGGCGTCGAGGAGTTCCCGGGCGCGCTCCACGAGCCGGTCGGGGCTGTGGAGTTCGCCGATCGGGGTCCACGGGGTGACGCCGGCGAGGTAGCTGAGCTCGTTGGCGTAGACGTTGCCGATGCCGGCGAGGTTGCGCTGGTCGAGGAGGGCCTCGGCGAGGGGGCGCCCGGGGTGGGCGAGCAGGCGGCGGACGGCTTCGACCGGGTCCCAGTCGGGGCCGAGGAGGTCGGGGCCGAGGTGGCCGACGGCGCGTTCCTCGTCGGCGGTGCGCAGCAGTTCGACGACGGGCAGCCGGTAGCCGACGGCGGTGCCGCGCTCGGTGGCGAGGACGGCGCGGATCTGCCAGGCGGGGCCGCCGGCCCAGCGCTCGCCGGGGCGGTAGACCTCCCAGCGGCCGTCCATCCGCAGATGGGTGTGGAGGGTGAGGCCGCCTTCGAGGCGGGTGAGGAGGTGCTTGCCGCGCGGGGCGACCTCCAGGACCCAGCGGCCGGCGAGCGTGGCGGTGGCGTGGGCGGGAACCCTCAGGTCGGCGGCGGTGAGCCGCACCCCGGCGAGGGTGTCGCGCAGCAGGGCCGCCACGCGGTAGACGGAGTCACCTTCTGGCATGAGTCCATCCTGCCCCGCGCGGCGGCCCGGTGCGGCGGCCGAATGCGGCGGCCGGGTGCCTACCCCTCGCCGGGGGCGGGTACCTGGCCCTCCCGGATGACGACGACCGGGCAGGGCGCGTGCTCGGTGACGTGGCGGCTGACGGAGCCGAGCAGCGCGCCGGAGAAGCCGCCGAGGCCGCGACTGCCGACGACGAGGAGCGCGGCGCCGTGGGCCGCCTGCAGCAGCGCCCCCGTGGCGTTGCCCGGAATCACGCTCTGGTTGACCGGTACGCCGGGGGCGTCGCCGGCCACCCTGGCGACGGACTCGGCGAGGGTCGTCCCGGCGATGTCCTCGGGGTTGAACCCGTCGGGCGGCACGCTCGTCCCGGCCCAGCCGTAGAACGCGGGGTATTCCCAGGCGGCGACCGCGTGGACGCTGCCTCCGACGGCCCTCGCGTAGTCGAGGGCCCACCGCAGGGCCTGCTCGGAGGCGGGCGATCCGTCCACACCGACGACGATCCGGGGGATGCCGGTCATGGCGTTGCTCCTTTCGGGTAACGGTTTCCCTGCCAACCTAGATCAAATCGGGCATAACGCCGGGCGGCGCCACGCCGGGCGGACCACAGGCTGCGCGCCGCCGGCCGCAGGCCGCCCCAGGCTCAATCAACTCCGGTATGCCACCCATGAGTTGGCCATCCGCTGGACCTGTCCCGGGGTGAACTGGGTCATGCAGGAGTCGTAGCTGTAGTCCATGAAGTTGTGGATCGGGTCGAGGCCGAGCCCCGGGCAGGTGTGACGGCCCTCGGGGCAGCCGTAGGCCGGGCTGCGCTCGGGCGGGGTGTCGTCCACGTAGTCGCCCGGGGGCAGACAGCCGCCCTGGAAGGTGTGGAAGAGGCCGAGCCAGTGGCCGATCTCGTGGGTGGCGCTGGAGCCCGCGTTGTAGTTGGCGGCCGAGCCGCCGGGCAGGGAGGCGTCGAGCACGACGACACCGTCGTCGGTCGGGTCGGAGCGGTAGAGGTCGGGGAAGGTCGCCCAGCCGAGCAGGGACTGGCCGAGCCTGGCCGTGTAGAGGTTGAGGGTGCCGGCACCGCCCTTGCGTAGCCGGCTCTTCATCGCACGCTCGGCGGCGGATCCGGGCGTCATGCCGTAGTACCAGTCGGAGTTGTCGGTGTGGTCGGTGCCGGCCAGCGCGAACTGGAAGCCGGTCGGGGTGTTGCCCTCGCCCTGGCCGCCGTAGGTCGCGTTGAGGTGGTCGACCTGGGCGGCGACGGTGGCGTCGGCGAGGCGGCCGGTGTCGCCCGCGTGGATCACGTGGACGTACACCGGGATCGTCGTGGTGCCACCGAGGGCGTGTGAGCCGGCGAGCTGGGCGAGGTGGGAGCGGAGGTCGTCGTCCATGGCCTGGGCCTGGGCGGCGGTGACGGAGTTCGGGTCCCGCCCGCCGTCGCTCCCGGCGGGCCGGCGGGCAGCGGCGTCGGTGCCGTCGCACGCCGCGGAGGCGGCGGAGGCGGCGGAGGCGGCCACCGGGGCGATGTGCGCGGCCGGGGCCCTGACCTGCCCCAGGCCGGCGGCCGCGACGAGCGCGGCGGCGCAGGGGAACAGGCGGAGGGCACGCGAGCGCACCCGAACGGAACGGCGCATCTGCGCTCCTGACGAGGGGATCTGACGGGGCGCCGGCTGCTACGGCCGGGCCGGGCCGGGGCCGGCCGCGCGCGGACTCGCCGAGACTACGACGCCACGAAGACGATCTCCCGCAGGGCACGCGCGGCGGCCCGGTCGAGTACCACGGCCGACGCACACCCGGCCGGCCGCTCCCCCGCGCCAAGGCCCTCGTACAGGCGACGGGCGGCGGCGCGGTGCCGCGCGAAGGCGTACCGGGAGACGGCCCGCCCGCGGACCCGCTGGCCGTCGAGCGCGGTGTCGGCGTCGGCGTCGAGGAGCAGCAGGTGCACCCGCCGCCCCTGCCGCCCGGCGGCGGCGACGAGCCAGGCCCGCACCCAGGGCAGCGCGCCGCAGTCGTGCACCGCGAGCGGCCCGCCGTCGAGCACGGCGCGCCGCAGCCGCCGGTAGTGGGCGAGCCGGACGAGCGGGCGGTAGAGCGCGTACGGGAGGCGGGCGGGCAGGCGGGCCGCGTACTCCTCGCGGACCTGCTGGGAGTCGATCAGCGGGGCACGGATGCTGTGCCGCATGAGGGTGCTCTTGCCGCTGCCGGGCAGGCCGGAGACGACCAGGAGGTCGCCCGCGGGGTAGTGCAGCACCCCCGGGGCGGAAGCGCTGCGCAGGTCGTGCAGCCCGTGGGGGCGCAGCGCCCCGGGGGCGGACCGGGGCGGCGGCACCCGGGGTGCCGCCGCCTCCCCCGTTCGCGTCCTGGTCACCGGGCCTCCCCCTGCCGTTCCTCCACCTGGAGCATCGCGCATTCCCAAGAGGGAGTAAAGAGCCGTGGTCAGAGCGGGTGCGGGGATACCGGTCAGTCCAGCTGCGGGGCGACGGCGGTCGCGATGAGCTCCAGGTGGTCGAGGTCGTGCAGGTCGAGGATCTGCAGGTAGATCCGCCCGGTGCCGACGGCGGCGTACCGGCCGATCTTCTCCACGACCTCCCCCGGGGTGCCGGCCAGGCCGTTCGCCCTCAGCTCGTCGATCTCGCGGCCGATCGCGGCGGCCCGCCGGGCCACCTCGGCGTCGTCGCGCCCGACGCAGGCGACCTGCGCGGCCGAGTACACGAGGTCGTCCGCCCGGCGGCCGGCCCGCTCGGCGGCGACGCGCACCCGGCCGAACTGCGCCTCGGTGTCCTCGATCGAGGAGAACGCCAGGTTGAACTCGTCCGCGAAGCGCGCAGCCAGGGCCGGCGTGCGCTTCGGCCCGTGCCCGCCGACCAGCACCGGGATGCGCTCCTGCACCGGCTTGGGCAGGGCCGGCGAGTCGGTGAGGGTGTAGTACCGGCCGGCGAAGTCGAAGCTCTCGCCGGGCTCGGTCCGCCAGAGGCCGGTGATGATCTCCAGTTGCTCCTCCAGCCGCCCGATCCGCTCCTTCGGGAAGGGGATGCCGTACGCGCGGTGCTCGTCCTCGAACCAGCCGGCGCCGAGGCCGAACTCGACCCGGCCGCCGCTCATCGCGTCGACCTGGGCGACCTGGATCGCGGTGACGCCGGGCTGCCGGAAGGTGGCGGCGGTCATCAGGGTGCCCAGGCGGATGGTGCTGGTGTCGCGGGCGAGGCCGGCCAGGGTGATCCAGGCGTCGGTGGGACCGGGCAGGCCGTCGACGCCGCCCATCCTCAGGTAGTGGTCGGAGCGGAAGAAGGCGCTGAACGCGCCCAGGTCCTCGGCGGCGCGGGCGACCGTCAGCAGGGTCTCGTAGCTCGCACCCTGCTGGGGCTCGGTGAAGATTCGAAGATCCATGAGGGCCATTCTCGTACCGCCGGCCCGCCGGTCACGCGACGGAACCGGCCAATGCACGAGGTGTCCGCGAGGTGGCCAAGGTCTCAGCACGGAACCGTCACCGCTCGCCGCTCCCGCCCCCGGGTTCGCCTACCGTGGACGGATGTTCGCCACCTCCGACGAGTCCTTCGGCCGCTTCCCCGACGAACCGGCCGGCTGCCCGCTGCCGGGCATCGTCGCCGCCTTCACGCCGCGGCTGGCCGAGTTCGCGTTCGAGCCCGGCTTCGTCGCGACGGTCGACCAGCACGCCGCCGAACTGCGCGAGCTCCTGTACGCGCAGGGGCCGGAGCTGCTGCCCTGGCCCCTGGACCGCGAGGAACTGTCGCAGTACGCGCTCGGCTTCCTGGACGCGCTCGCCGAGATCGGCTGGCGGGAGCCGGTCGGGTACGACTTCGCCGTCGGACGGCTCACCGCGATCTGCTGGCTGGTCCGCGAGCACGGGCTGCTCCCCGCTTAGGGCTTTTCGTTCCGGTGCCAGGCTCCTGCGGCTTGATCCCCCCGGGTGAACCGGGCTCCGCGCGACGCACCGGCGACCGGGGACGTCAGCGCGCGTACAGTTGGCGGTCCACGGACGAAGGGCGCGGGGGGCTGGGAGGACGCGGAGTGAGCGGGACGATCAGGGCCGGCGTCGACGACGACTCGACCAGTCGGGCGGACACGGCGGCCGGGCCGCTGCCCGGCGGGCACCGGGCGCTGCACTGGCGGGTCCGGCCGGAGCGGCCCGGTGCGGCCGTCCTCGTGCTGCACGGCGGCGAGGAGCGCAACCTCGCCCGGCCCGGCCGTCTCAACCTGCCGCTGCTCCGGATGCACGGCTTCCTCCGCGCGCTGCGCCGGGACACCGCCGGGGCCGGCATCGCCATCGGCACCGTCCGCTACCGCCACCGTGGCTGGAACGACGAGCGCGCCGACGCCGCCCGGGACGCGTTCGTCGCCCTCGACGAGCTCCGCGAGGAGCTCGGCGGCGTGCCGACCGTCCTGATCGGGCACTCGATGGGCGGCCGGGCGGCGCTGCGCGCGGGCGGCCACCCGAACGTCACCGGCCTCGTCGCGCTCGCCCCCTGGTGCCCGGCCGACGACCCGTGCGAGCACCTCGCCGACCGCGACGTGCTGATGCTGCACGGCGACCGCGACACCGTCACCCCGCCCGCCGACACCCACGCCTTCGCCGCCCGCAGCCGCGCCGCCGGCGCCCGTGTCTGCGGCTACACCGTCACCGGCAGCGGTCACGCGATGCTCCAGCGCATCCCCGACTGGCACCGCGCCACGGCCCGCCTCGCCACCGCGATGCTCGGCCTGCGCGACCTGCCCGCCGAGACCGTCTCCGCACTCGCCCTGCCGCGGGGCTCCCGCGAGGCGCTCACCCTCCCGCTGCCGCGCCAGCCCCGGCGCGGCGACGCCTGACCGGTCACCGGACCCGTCGGCGAAACGGAGGCATCGGACTCGCCGCGCCCGTGGCGCCGTGCTGTCGTTGGCCACATGCACACCACACTGATCCGCCGCGCGGCCCTGACCGTCGCCGCCGCCCTCCTCGCCACCGGCGCCGCCGCCCCGGCCTCGGCCGCCCGGCGCGATGTCACCGCCGAACAGTGCCACGCGGCCGGCGGACACGTGGAGGGCGTCGGCTACTGCACCGGCGCCGAGGGCGAGGACGAGTGGGGGGCGGACATCGACGGGCAGGGCATCAACCCCCAGCCGAACCTCTGGGACCGGTAAAGGCCCACCCCCTCGCGGTCCCCCGCACCGATCAGCCGCTACGCTCTGTGCGCGCCGCGCCGCAGGGCCGGCGGACACGATCAGCACGGGGGGATTCGCCAGATGCGTTACCTGGTCCGCGACCGCATGTTCGCCTTCCACGAGGAGGCCTGGATCGAGACCGAGCACCGGGAGAGGCTCTACCGGGTCAACCGGAAGTTCCTCCGGCTGCGGCGGACCTTCGCCCTGGTCGACACCCGCGGCGAGCACGTCGCGAGCATCGTCCGCAAGGCCTTCACGATCCACCACACCCTCCTCATCAAGCAGGAGGGCGCGGTGACGGCCAAGATCAGCAAGAAGATGTTCTCCCTGTTCGGCGACCGTTTCAAGGTGCGCCTGGCCGACGGCCGGCGGCTGCGGATAGCGGGCAACCTGTGGGACCGCGAGTTCGACATCCAGCACGAGGGCACGACCCTCGCCCACATCTCCCGCCGCTGGTTCACGGTCCGCGACGCCTACGCCGTCGACGTCCTCTACCCGCAGGACGCGCTCCTCCTGCTCGTCCTCGCCGTGTGCGTGGACCACGTCCTCCAGGACGCCAAGGGCGACCAGCTCACCAACCTCTGACGGCCCCGGCGCCCGCCGACGGGGTCAGGAGCCCTTGGGGTAGGTGCGGATGACGTTGCCCTTGGGGTCGGTTTCGAGGTAGCCGTCGCCGTAGTCGTCGCCGAGGTAGACCAGGAGGGCAGGGGCCTGGTCGAGGATGTCGGATTCGGCAACCACGTAACGCGACGTCGGCTGGGGGACGTTGATGCTGTCCTGGGCCTTCTTCAGGAGGCCGGGGAGCAGGTCCCAGTTGTACTGGCCGAGATCGAAGAGCTTGTCGGTGGGCATGATCGAACCGCTCCCGGCGACGGCCTCCTTGGTGAACTCGCCGTCGCGGTACTCGATGCGGTCGTAGCCCTTGGGCTGGCCGGCGACGGGGACCCTCGCGATCGCGTACTCGGGGTAGATGGTCAGCTCCCAGACCATGCCGTTCGGCGCGAACGGGTGCAGGGCGTCCACCACCTTCCGGACGCCGTCGGGGGTGAGGAGGTCCACCTTGGCGGCGGGCGTCTCGGGGGCGACGGACGGCAGCGCGAGCCCGGAGGGCGGGACGGCTGCCGGGGTGGCGCCGGTGCCCGCGGAGACCTTCGTCCCGGCCGTGACCGTGGTCGAGGGGGCCGCGGTGCTGCCGCCCTGGTGCATGTACCAGTTCAGGCCGCCGTAGCCGAGCCCGACGACGACGGCCGCCACGGCGAGGGGCGCGAGGCTGCGCCGCGACGGGGCCGGAGCCGGGGTCGGAGCCGTGACCGGGCCCGACGGGACGACGTCCATCGGCGGCGGCCCGGGCCGCAGGTTCGTCGTCTGCACCGTCATCGGCGGGGGCGTCGGGAAGTCGTGCTCGGCCGCCGCGAGCATCCGGTCGAACTGCTCGGCGTCCGGGCGCACCGCCGGGTCCTTGGCGAGCACGGCGGACAGCAGCGGCCCGAGCGGGCCGGCCCGGTGCGGGGGCGGGAGCGGCTCGTCGAGGACGGCGGCGAGGGTCGCGAGGGTGCTCGCGCGGCGCAGCGGGTGGTAGCCCTCCAGCGAGACGTACAGCATCATGCCGAGCGACCACAGGTCGGAGGAGGGGTTGCCCTCCTGGCCGCGGAGGCGTTCGGGTGCGATGTACTCGGGCGAGCCTATGAGCGCGCCGGTCGCGGTGAGGGCGGTGGCGTCCTGGATCGCGGCGATGCCGAAGTCGGCGAGCACCGGGGTGCCGTCGGGGCGCAGCAGGACGTTGCCGGGCTTGACGTCGCGGTGCTGGATGCCGACGGCGTGGGCGGCGCGGAGCGCGGCGAGGACGCCGCGGCCGATCCGGGCGGCCTCGGCGACGCCGAGCGGGCCCTGGCCGAGGCGGTCGGCGAGGCTGCCGCCGGAGACGAGCTCCATGACGAGCCAGGGGTGCGGGTGTTCGGGGGTGTCGACGATGTGGTGGATGACCACGACGTTGGGGTGCTGGAGGCGCGCGAGCGCCCGGGCCTCGCGCAGGACGCGCTCGCGCAGCTCCCGCGCCATGGCCGGATCGGCGGCGGCCGTGGCCGGGTCCGGCGGGCGGACCTCCTTGAGGACGACCTCGCGCTGCAGCGCGGTGTCGAGGGCCCGCCAGACCAGGCCCATGCCTCCGCCGCCGAGCTGCTGGAGCAGGTCGAACCGGCCGTCGATGAGGCGTCTCTCCGCCCCCGGTGCATTCATGGCGGTCATCGTAGGGGGCGGCGGGGACACCACGTGCACGAGGTGGGGGCGACGCATGGCATGACCGTCACAAACAGGGGAAGTGAGGTGGAGGACCACCAGCGTCCGGTCTCCATCACCCTCACCACGTCGGGATCACCATGAGAAGACTCGCGATACGTTTGCTGTCGCTCGCAACGACTCTGTGTGCATTGGCTGTTGCACCGCCCCCGGCCGCTTCGGCCGCCGTGGTGCCGGCGCCGGTGGCGCTCACCGGCGCGCAACTGTCGGCCTCCTGGACGGGACCGCTGAGCACCCGGGGGCGGTACGTCGTCGACGCCGGCGGGAACCGCTTCAAGTTGCGGTCCGGGAACTGGTCCGGGGCGCAGGGCACTTGGGAGGGCAGTGGGGACCCGAACGACCCGGCGAACAACCAGGCCGGGCAGGTCTCGTACAACCTGCCGCTCGGGCTCGACCGGGCGCCACTGACGGAGATCCTGGCGGGCTTCCACAGCCTCGGACTGAACAGCGTGCGGCTGCCGTTCGCGGACGCGATGATCCACGACGGCACCGCCGTCCCGGACGCCGCCGTCGCCGCCAACCCCCAGTTGCGCGGCAGCACACCGCTCCAGGTGTACGACGCCGTGGTCTCGGCCCTCACCTCGGACGGGTTCGCCGTCATCCTCAACAACCACACGACCACGTACCGGTTCTGCTGCGGGCTCGACGGCAACGAGCGCTGGAACAGCAGCCAGTCGACCCAGCAGTGGGAGGACGACTGGCTGTTCATGGCGAACCGGTACCGCGACAACAAGCGCGTCGTCGGCGCGGACCTGCGCAACGAGGTGCGGCGGGACACCTGGGACGACCCCAACTGGGGCATGGGCGACGGCCATGACGAGTACGCCGCGTTCGAGGAGGCGGGCAACCGGATCCTCCGGGCCGACCCCGATCTGCTGATCATCATGGAGGGCATCAACTGGCAGGGCATCCCGCTGGCGGGCCTGCCGCACGGCCGGCCGATGCTCACGCCGGTGGCCACGCTCTCCAACACCCTCGTCGACTCCGGCAAGTTGGTCTACTCGGCACACTTCTACGCCTACACCGGACCGGCCAACACCGGCGCGGGCAGCGGACTGGGCGCCACCGGCGACCCGCGCTACCAGGACTTCACGCCCGAGCAGCTCGCCGCGGCCGTGGACGACGAGGCCCTCTTCGCCACCCGGACCGGACAGCACTTCACCGCGCCGGTCTGGATCAGCGAGTTCGGCGCGGGTGGACGCGGTTCGACGGACGCCAAGGAGCACGCCTGGTTCGACAACTTCACCGCGATCCTCGCCGCACACGACACCGACTTCGCCGTGTGGCCGCTCGTCGGCTGGCACAACAATGGTGTCCCGCAGGACAGTTGGGCGCTGCTGCACTACGACCGGTCCGGGCGGCGGCTCAGCGTCGAGGACCCGGGCGACTGGCGCGCGGACGACTGGAACCGGCTGGTCACCGCCCCCTCGTACACCGGCCCGGTGGCGGACGCACCGCACTGGAACATGCTCGACCTCGACCACGCCGACCAGAACGTGTCCCGCCGCATGCTCGACCTGCCGGACTGGAGCAGCGGCAACCGCAAGGGGAACTGCCCGGACGGGCAGCGCCTGATCGGCCTCGGGCGCAGCGACAGCCGCGGCCTGTGCACGGACGCCGGGCAGCCGGGCACCGGGGCGGGAGACTGGGTCGCGGTGACCGACGAGCGCTACGTCACGGACGGCGACTGGGCCTCCGGCTACAACAAACTCCAGTGCCCGAACGGGGACTTCGCCGTCGGCTACAGCGTCCACAGCAATGCGATGGCGGCCCTGCTGTGCGCACCGGCGACCGGCACGCTGCCCACGACCGGGCGCGTCCTGTGGTTCGACCACGGTGACAACCGGCCGCAGGCGTCGACGGGCGCCGATTCGGCTGCCAGCGACTGGGCCCCGGGCTACTACAAGGGCCAGTGCGCCGCGGGCGAGTACGTCGCGGGCGTGGCGATGACCTGGCGCTGGCTGCACTACGGCGTGCCGGACGCGCTGCTCTGCCGCGCGCTGGGCTGAGCACCACCCCGGGCCGTCCTCGCGCGGAGGGCGGCCCGGCCTTTCCATAACCGCTGCTCCAGGTCGTGGACTTAAGTGCACGGGTACTGAGCTCTTTCATGGTTGCGTGCAGGAAGTCGGCCTGGTCGACTTCCTGAAACCGGCCGGCCCTCGCTCCCGAAGGACCGGAGGGACGTTTCAATAGCCACGTTCGGGATCGGCGGCGGAATCCGCCCCTTGTAAAATGGAGGTCTCATCAAATCCGCCGAGCCTGATTGGGTCCGTCAGTCGAATGAATGATTGGGTCAGCCAGCCCGCCGGTTTTGGGCACGGAGCCGGACCATGGCGGAGGCGCCCCCGTCGCAGGAAGTCGGCCCGACCGACTTCCTGCGTGGCGGTTCGGGGCCCACGTCCGGGTCGTGCAGGAGCGTACGCCACCCGCTGCCGGGCCGCCGGGGCTCCCCGGAAGTCTTGGGCCGGTGACCGCCGCGGCGTGTTCCACGGCAGCAAATCCCCCGGCGGCCAGGGAACTTACGTGGAGCCCGGCGAGGAGGAGATCGCCCGGGTTCACGTCGGCAACGGCGGTGGCGGCTGCATCGAGGTGGATGACGCGCACCCGGGCAGGGTCCGCGACTCCAAGGACCCCCAGGGTCCCACACTCGTCTTCCCGACCGAGGCTTGGCGGTCGTTTGTCTGCGCTGTCCAGGCCGGTGAATTCGGCGAGGTCTGAGCCCCCGTCAACCTCCCCAGGCCGCCCGCTCGATCCGAGCGGGCGGCCTGTTTTGTGGTCGGAATCCCCTATCACCACCGCGTGATACATCTGTATCATCGGGGTGCTCGGCCAGGATTCCGAGCTTCTCTTCCGAGCCATGCATCCAACCCATGCCTCCGACCCGGAAGGTCTCCGAACATGCCAAAGTTCTCCGCGCTCCTCGTGGGCGCGCTACTCACCGCGCTCGCCCTGCCCGCCGCGCCGGCCTCAGCCGCAGCGCCCGATGCGGACCCCATCGCCGCCACCGACACCGGACGCGTCCACGGCAGCGCCCACAACGGGTACCGCACGTTCCAGGGCATCCCCTACGCCGCCCCGCCCACCGGCGACCTGCGCTGGCGCGACCCGCAGCCCGTCATACCGTGGTCCGGCCCGCGCGACGCGACCGCGCCCGGCAACCGCTGCCCGCAGGGTACGACCGGCGACGAGGACTGCCTCTACCTCAACGTCACCGCCCCGCAAGGCGCCAAGCACCGCCCGGTCGTCGTCTGGCTGCACGGCGGAAGCTTCACCGGCGGCGCCGGCAGCGACTACGACCCGCACCGCATGGCCGTCGACGGCGACGTCGTCGTGGTGACGGTCAACTACCGGCTCGGCATCTACGGGTACTTCGGCTACCCGGGCCTCGCCGGCTCCGGCGACTTCGGCCTCGCCGACCAGCAGGCCGCGCTGCGCTGGGTGCGCCGCAACGCCGCCGCGTTCGGCGGCGACCCCGGGAACGTCACGCTGGCCGGGCAGTCGGCGGGCGGGATGAGCGTGTGCTCCCAGCTCACCTCGCCCTCCGCTGCGGGCCTGTTCGACAAGGCGGTCATCCAGAGCGGCTCCTGCCTCATCGACTACCCGAAGGCGCTGTTCTGGCCGACCATGCCGGCCGGCTCGCCGTGGACCAGCCGGGCCGCCGTCGAGTCGGCGGGCAGTGCGCTCGGCACCGCCCTCGACTGCACCGATGTCGACTGCCTGCGGCGCAAACCCGCCGCCCAACTGGTCGACCACCTCGGGCAGTTCGTCAAACCCGCGTACGACACGCCACTGCTTCCCGCCGAACCGGCCCAGGCGCTGCGGGACGGCCGGTTCCAGCGCGTCCCGGTGCTCCAGGGCGGCACGCGCGACGAGCACCGCGGCTTCGCCGCCGTCCTGAACCTGGGGCATCCGATGACCGAGCAGGGCTACCACGACCTGCTGGCGCAGAGCTTCGGTGACCGGGCCGACGCCGTCGCCGAGCGGTACCCGGCGAGCGACTACCCCTCCCCCGCCGTCGCGTGGGCGACCGTCGCCACCGACCGGATCTGGTCATGCCCGACGCTGGCGAGCGACCGTCTGCTCGCCCGTCACACCTTTGTGTACGCCTACGAGTTCGCCGACCGCAGCGCTCCCGTGTCGGCCGGGCTCCCGGCGGGCTTCCCCTACGGGGCCTACCACGCCTCGGAGTTGCCCTACCTGTTCGACGTCGCCGGTCTGCCCACGACGCTCGACCCGGGACAGCAACGGCTCGCCGAGCGCATGATTCACTCGTGGACGCACTTCGCCGCCACCGGGTACCCGTGGCAGCAGTTCGACGAGGACGGCGGCGAGGCCCGCAGCCTGGCGCCGGGCGAGGGGGCGCGGACGGTCGACCTGGCGGACGAGCACAACTGCGACCTCTGGTCGCAGGACTCCTGACGCGACCGGCTGTGGGGGTGCCGGGAATCTCGGCGATCAGGCCGTCGCGCTCCTTCGGGTAGTAGTTGCCGGTGTCGATCACGGCGAAGCCCTCGGCGGCCCCGGCGAACAGGCCTCCGGG